>OZ001293.3:5839533-6186044 GCA_963921275.4 uncultured Hormoscilla sp.
CAGAACCTCTCAATCAAATTAGAATTAGGTTCAAACACCCTCTAATTCCTGTGGAAAGTCTGGGCAGCGATCGCCAGCGATCGCTATTGCAAAGGTTTGAGATCGTGCCGCCCTTACCCGGTCGTTTTCGCTTTTTGACTCCCCGCATGATAGGATTTCAAGCGGATAAAGCTTGGCCCAAAGCTACCCGCATCAGAGTTACCCTGAAAGCGGGGTTGGCGGATCTGGAAAATCATCGTCTCGATCGGGATATAGCATGGACCTTCCACAGGGAAGAGATCCAGTTAACAAATTTGCCGGGAAAGACATCAGCATCAGAAAGGCGGTACGGGGATAGGGATGAACCCATCGATCTGAAACCAACTCTGGAATTCACCTCTAATGTAGAATTAGATCCCGATTCTCTTTCCGACCACATCCAACTGATTCCCCAGGGAAGCGATAAGCAAGTGCCGCTGGCAGTGGCCCTAGCAGAAGATAAGTCATCTGAATATAACCGACCTAGGTCGGAGTTTGACCCTTCAACTCGCAACTGGATATATACGATCGCGCCCCGGTCAAGTCTGGCCAAAGCAACGACTTACCGCTTGGAATTTACTCCTGGTTTATTGCCAGCGCGCGGTAATCTGCCCAGTGAGATGCTCTTTAGCAGTCAGCTATCAACCTACGATCCCCTGAAGTTTTCCGAACTTGAGTTTGTGGGCAAACCTGATGCTGGAGGAACTTACGGACGCTTTGTCAAGGGGACGGCCCAGTTGAAATTTAATAATGGTTTAGTAGCAGAGTCAGCGATCGAGAATATCACCGTTACTCCACCGCCGAAAGCATCTCCCCAACTCGTCCGGGCCTATGAAAACTCCCAATTTGTCAATCTGAATCCTTGGGCCTTAGAACCAGCAACCAGCTATACAATTACCTTGGGGAAAAACCTCCAGGACCGCTACGGACAAACTTTGGGCAAACCCATCACCATCAAGTATGAAACTGGGGATGTGGCGCCGGATTTGTGGGCACCTTCGGGTTTGCATATCTTTCCCGCGATCCCGGACTTGCAGCTGAATTTTTCCACAGTCAATCTGCCGGAGTCCCAGTACAAAGCTGCTTATCGGGTGGTGAAACCGACGGATTTGGTGTATACTGATTCTGCTTATCCCAGAGGGAACAGTAATGATTTGTTACCCAGTGCCAATGCTTGGCAGAGTTTCCCAGTATCGGGTCAGAAAAATAAAACTACTGAGGAGATCGTCCCTTTGCAGGATCGACTGAATGGTGACACGGGGATGCTAGCTTATGGGGTGCAAGCAAAAACCAATCCCTATGAGAGAGAAGGTCGGCAACAGTGGCGGGAAGCTAGTTACTATGGTATGGTGCAGTTGACGAATTTGGGAGTGTTTGCCCAATTTTTTCCGGAGTCAGGGTTAATTCGGGTAAATCATCTCTCGGATGGTGCGCCTGTAGCAAATTCACCCGTAGAAATTTATCAGTCCCAATTGTATGCCAAATCTCGCCGGCAACCTCAAGCTTGTGCCCGAGGGACAACCGATGCCACGGGAACTTTACTGCTGAGTTCTCAAGATTTGCGCCAATGCATGGGAGGCGATCGCTTCTTGTCACCGCCGGAATTGCTAGTAATTGCCCGGGAAAAGCAAGATTGGGCCTTCACTCGCATTCGGCGCTATAGCGGTGCCTATGGTTATGATATCTATCCAGAATGGGATAATGGCAAAGCCCGATCGCGAGGAGTAATTTTCTCGGACAGACAACTGTACAAACCGGGAGAGAAAGCAGCATTTACAGGTTTTGCTTACTACCTGCAAAATGGCAATCTCCAGCAGGAAAAAAATGCCCGCTACCGGGTAAATCTCAGAGGTCCGGATGGGAAAAAGACAGATATGGGCACCCAGATAACCAATGAGTTTGGCACTTTTTCTCTCGAACTGCCCCTATATCAAAGTCAAGCATTGGGTAACTATTATATTAGCGCTAAAGGGACAAAGGGAGTAGAGATATCCGGACGATTTCGCGTGGCCGAGTTCAAACCGCCCAACTTTAAGGTCGAGTTGCAACTGGACAAAGAATTTGCTTTCATGAAGGACGAAGTCGAGGCGATCGCCCAAAGCAACTATCTGTTTGGTGCGCCAGTGGAAGGGGGGAAAGGGCAATATTACGTAACCCGCCAGCGAACCGACTTTCGGCCCCAAGGTTGGGAGGAATTTGACTTTGGTCCCCAGTGGTTTTGGCCGGAAGAAACACCTTCTGTTTCTAGCGACTTATTGCAGCGGATCGCCCTGCTAGATGATAATGGTAAAGGTCGGCAAGTATTTCAGGTGGACAAGGACTTGCCCTACCCAATGGAATATCGCGTGGATGTGGAAGTAACGGATGTTTCCAATCTGTCGGTCGCTGATTCTCAGAGTTTCGTGGCCTTACCCAGCGATCGCCTAATTGGACTGCGCAGCAAATTCGTAGCGGCAGCAGACAAACCCTTCCCGGTAGAAGTAATTGTCACCGACCCCACAGGAAAACCCATCAAAGGTCAACGGGTAAGGGTAGAACTGCAACGGATGAAATATAGCAGCGTGACGCGGTTAGTAGAAGGGAGTCAGCAGCAGCAGAATCAGGTAGAATACGAAACAGTAGCAACAGCAGATGTCAAGTCTGGTAACAGTCCCCAAACTCTGGAACTGACTCCCACAGAATCTGGTTCCTACCGTATCCGGGCCAATTTTGTCCGTAGCAAGAATGAATCAACGGCCACGGACAAGCAAATTTGGGCCACAGGAGGGGGTGCGGTATATTGGGGTTGGCGCGATGACGATCGCCTGGAAATCAAACTGGACAAGGACAGTTATCAACCAGGGGAAACGGCGACAGCTTTAATTCAATCTCCCTATGAGGAAGGGGAATTATACTTTGCCATCATCCGCGACAAACCCATCTATCAACAGGTGACGGCGGTCAAGGGTGGTGCGCCAGAAATTAAGTTTCAGGTGACTCCAGAAATGCTGCCGAATGCCGCAGTGGAAGTAGTCTTGATGCGTCAAGGGGAGGATCTTTCCCAGGCGGAACTAGAAAAGGTGGAGTGCGATTCGTTCTAGTCTAACGTGGGCAACTACGGAACGCTAGGCCAGGTCCAAACTGGTAACTCTGGTATTCATGGGGGTTAGATTCCCTCTCTCCAAGTGTGGGAGTAACACCGGTCCTTAGTGCTGCTGAGTCACATCACGGTGGTGCGGAGCAAGGACTTAAATGTAGGATAGCTAGCAGCCTAAGCTAGTGACGCCGCTAGGAAAGATGCTAATGGCTAGAACAAGCGAACCTGTGTACGCCTCGTTATCTAGAACCAGCGAAATAAGGCTTAAAGCGCTGGCCCAAAAGGGAAATGGTAGTTTGTGCTGGTTCTTGCACTTGGCCAGTATCGCACTCTAAGAACTCCCGGGGTATAGCAGGGGCCTAAAAGCATCGTGAAATGATACTAGGGAACGAAGTAACTTCTCGTGTGCTGTCTAGATTGGACAAGTTAGATGTAAAGCGCAAGCCGCGAGGGGAGAGATAGCCCGAGAAGCTAATGCCTAGGGTAACGCCTATGGATATGATGGGGTGTTCCTCATCCAGCTGACGCGGGTTGGTTAAAGTAGGAAATCTTGGGTAAGAGTATCTCTAAGACGCCGGAGGCCTCTCGAAGGTTGGATGACTGGTAAAACAGACTTGGAAATGGTAATACTAAAGGTTATCTGGCAGCGCCGCTTACCAACCAGGAAAGGAGTGAAATCGCATGAGATGAGGGACAAGTGGAGCAATCCGTAGTAATCCTAGTAGTGACAATGCCCTACTTGCCAGTAGCCGGATGCGGTGAAAGTCGCACGTCCGGTTCCGAATGGGAGGGTTAGGGGGTGACCCCTAGCTCGACCCCGACTAGATCTGGTAAAAATTGGGTTTGCGCCTTTTCAGGTCAACTTGTCCGACAAGTATTTACAGGTGGAAGTGACGCCTACCCAGGAGAAAACCCAACCCGGGGGCACCCAAACAGTACGCTTGGCATTAAAGGATGCCGAGGGGAAACCAACTCCCGGACAATTGACAGTTATGGCAGTGAATGAAGCAGTCCTGCAACTGAGTGGCTATCGTCCGCCAGATTTGGTAGAAACAGTATATGCCCAACAGCCGATCGCGACTCGTTTCAGCGATAATCGTCCGGAAGTAGTGCTAGAATCCCAAGTAGCCCGGTTAGAAAAAGGTTGGGGTTATGGAGGCGGACGATCGTCCAGTTCGGCCACCCGCATCCGCAAGAATTTCCAAGCTTTAGCTTACTACAATGGTTCGGTGTTGACAGATAGTAATGGTAAGGCGACTGTCACCTTTAACTTACCAGATGACTTGACAACCTGGCGGGTGATGGCTGTAGCTACCGATGGGAAAATGCATTTTGGCAATGGGGAAGCAACCTTCATGACCTCCAAACCCCTGCTAGCTAATCCCATATTGCCCCAGTTTGCCAGGAAAGGCGATCGCTTCTTCGGCGGCTTATCGGTAACCAACAATACGGGAAGCAAGGGGACTATAGAAATCATTGGTTTACCGAGTGGCAATCTGCAGTTTATCGACAAAAACCGTCTCCAGACTCAGATCGACAGAGGAACTCGCGCCTACCGCTTTCTGATGAAAGCTACTGACATTGGCGAGAGTAAAGTGCAGTTATCAACGCGCTTGAACCAGACAGCAGATGCTTTTCAAGTGCCGCTGGTAGTGAAGCAGCAAGAGGTAACAGAACAGGTAGTGGAGTCGGGGACGACAGAAGATAAAATCCAGATGACCCTGAATGTGGATAGCAAAGTTGTCCCGGATGCGGGAGGCTTGCATATTTCCCTGGCCAGTACCCTCATCCCAGAGATTACCGCCCCCGCCCGACAAGTCTTACAAGAAGATTCTTTGCCCTTCTTGGAACCGGCGGCTAGTCAGTTGGCGATCGCCTCTAGCTTGCAACAGCTGGGAAAAAAATATTCTCAAGCATTTACGGAGTTTAATCCGCAGCAGCAAGGGATGCAATCGATAGAAATATTCCAGAAACTCTCATTACCCGATGGCGGTTTTGCAGCGTGGCCCGGACGGCAACAATCAGACCCCTTTGTCACTGCCTACGCCGCGAAATCTCTGGCGATCGCCCGTCAGGCATTTCCAGGTCTAGTAGATGCCGGGATGGTATCGCGGGTGAAAACTTATCTGGAGAAAATCCTGGCCAACCCCGGACAATACCAGTATTGCCAATCTCAACTCTGTAAAAACCAACTGCGCTTAGAAGCATCGATCGCCTTAGCAGAACTGGGAGACCAGCAGAATAAATTCCTGGCGGACATCTATCAAATGCGGGACCAATTCGATCTGGTAATGCAGATCAAACTAGCCCGTCACCTATCCCGGTTCCCAGCATGGCAGGGAGAAGCAAAAACCATGTCCGATGGCTTGCAGCAGACCATCTATGAAACCGGGCGGACTGGGAAAGTAAATATGCCGCCAAATTGGCGCTGGATGAGTTCGCCCACAACGGCCCAAGGGCAAGCATTGCGTCTATTTATTGCCCGGCAGGCGCAACCGGAAATACTCGATCGCCTGTTACAAGGACTGTTAGCATTGCGGCGGGACGGTACCTGGGGCAGTACCTATAGCAATGCCGAAGCCCTCATAGCTTTAGTGGACTATAGTAACCTGCAACCCACCCCGCCTAACTTTACCGCGACAGTACAATTAGCCAGCAAGCAGCTAGCAACAAATCAGTTTGTCGGGTATCGCAATGCCAGTCAAGAATTGCAAGTCCCGATGTCAGAATTACCGCGCGGGAACTCCAACCTCGTTTTGCAGAAATCTGGCGACGGCACCCTGCATTACCTGGTAGCCTATCGCTATCGTCTCCAGGGAAATCAACCCGGACGGTTCAATGGCCTGCGAGTGACGCGAGAAATTCGCCCTGCCAATAGCGATGAGATATTGCGCAAAATCGGACTGTTCGCCTCTGACGACCCCTTGGAACTGCCCCCAGGACAAGTCTATGACATTGGTCTGGAAATTATTACCGACCATCTCGTAGACCATGTGATTATTACTGACCTCCTGCCCGCTGGGTTGGAAGCAGTAGATACCAGTTTCCAAACCTCTACCCCAGCAGTGCAGGCCCAGCGGGATAGCTGGCAGATAGGCTATCAAACCATCCATGCCGATCGGGTAGTTGCCTATGCCTCACGCCTGGATGCGGGAGTCTATCGCCTGCATTACCTGGTGCGATCGGTCACCCCCGGGACATTCCAGTGGCCCGGTGCCGAGGCCCATTTACAATATGCCCCAGAAGAATTCGGGCGATCGGCTTCTAGCCTGTTAGAAGTGAAAGAGTGATATAAGGTTAGTAGGGTGGGTATTGAGCCCACCTTACTCTTTAACCCGATAGGATATCTCAATATAGCTTGTGACAACCGAATTTTTCTGCCCCTATCTTGACAGTGAAGTCGAACTGACATATGAGCGAGAACTGCACATTATTAACAGGCATCCTAATTTGGGGAAAGTCTACCAAGATAGAATTGCTGAAACCTTGGCTGACCCCGATGAGGTTCGCTGCGACGTGCGTTTTGAAGATACGCTCTTATTCTCGCGGTGGTATGCTACGATTAAGAAAGGTAGATATGTTGTAGTAGCAGTAGTTACTGATACCGTTCCCGAAGAGCGCAATTGGATCGTGACAGCCTACCTAACAAGAAGAGTAACCCAAGGAGAACTGATATGGACGAAAAATTAACCTTTGAATATGACAGTGAGGGTGACATCCTCTATATTGACAAGTGCCCCCCATACCCAGAGCAAGAATCGGAAGAACTTGATTATGGGGTAATTGCTCGTCTGAATCCTGAGACAGAGAAAATTGAGAATCTGGAAGTGCTATTCTTTTCTAAACGGCTGTTAGAGAAAAAATGGTTCGATCTGCCCATTGTAGCAGATTTACGTATGACAGCATAACCAAAGTGGGGCAAGGAGCGATCGCCCGTCTGATCGCTTGCAGCAAGCAGCCCACGGCCCCCGAACTTTACAATCCTAACACGGATGAGTTTCTCTGGCGCAAGGAAGCACCCGAGTTATCGAGACAGCTTGGGGATTTTATCGATAAGTTAATGGCACGTTCTGCTAGGAAGCGTCCGGCCAATACTGGGGTAATTTTACAAGAGTTAGAAAGTCTGCAACGCCAACTGTATCCGCCTAAAGTTCGCAAACTGTCACAACCGTCTGGGAAGGGCCCATTACCCGGTTCCCCACGGAAAACCCTGCGAGGGTTTCTCAAGGTAACGGCAGGTCTAGCAGGTGGAGGACTGGTGACGGCAGTTGTCGGTCATCAAATATGGCGTAATCGTTTGCCTTCTGATATTATAAAACCAGATGTTCCTACACCTATTGTCGATCCTCCGTCCGAACCAGATGTTTCTACACCTATTGTCGATCCTCCGCCCGAACCAGATGTTTCTACACCTATTGTCGATCCTCCGCCCGAACCAGATGTTTCTACACCTATTGTCGATCCTCCGCCCGAACCAAAACCATCTCTGCTTAAGTTTAGCTTTTACGTGGTAACGGTAAACTCCCGAGGTCGAGAAATCGATCGTCAGCACCTGCAAGCAGAATATTTTCAGCAAAGCTTGGGCAATGGGGTAACATTAGATATGGTATCTATTCCGGGGGGCACATTTATGATGGGTTCCCCGTGACTCAGGCCCAGTGGCAAGCGGTAATGAATTATAATCATTCGCGTTCGAAGGGCGAGAATCTGCCTGTAGAAAATGTATGGTGGAAGCGTGCGGTAGAATTCTGTCAGCGCTTGTCTCGCCAGACGGGACGTGACTACAGACTCCCCAGCGAGGCAGAATGGGAATATGCCTGTCGCGCTGGCACCACGACTCCCTTCCACTTTGGCGAGACCATCACTAAAGATTTGGCGAACTACGGTGGTGGCTACGATTTTGCAGGCTACCGTCGAGGGGGAACAACTCCCGTCGGCAGTTTTGGGGTAGCGAATGCTTTTGGATTGTACGACATGCATGGAAATGTTTTGGAATGGTGTGCCGACCCTTAGCATAAAAATTATCAGGGTGCGCCTGCTGATGGCAGGGTTTGGGAGTCTGGTGGCGATGGTTTATACCGGATGCTGCGCGGCGGCCGCTGGAGCAGCAATGCCTGGAACCTCGATCCCAGGACTTGTCGTAGCGCCAACCGCTTCAGAGATTACTCGGGCTCCTGGCCAGCAGATCACTTCCACGGTTTGCGTGTAGTTTGCGTGTTTTCCCGGTGAGGACTCCTTAACCCCTTGGCTCTTTTGCCCTCTTGCCCTTTTCTCTCATCGCGCTCCGCGCGATCGAAATTTTTTTGTAATTTAGGGTAATCTTATAGATTACCTATAATACAAAGTTTAAACCCCAACGGAGAGGTTTAAAACCCCAACGGAGAGGTTTAAAACCCCAACGGAGAGGTTTAAAACCCCAACGGAGAGGTTTAAAACCCCAACGGAGAGGTTTAAAACCCCAACGGAGAGGTTTTGGACCCGAACAGTGGGGCACGGGTTTGCATCTGGTAGGTGCCAGTTGCGGTGGCGACGCAAACATGAGATGCACCTATGTGATGTGAATTTATTGCCAAGGGAAGATCGCCCATGTTAAACGGGTGTGGTCAAAACCCGGAAGCCAAGCCCGGAAGCCAAGCCCGTTCCCAGGGTCTACCTGGGAACGAGGGGCCCGGCTACTAGAACTTAGCCCACGCTCCGGGCCCCCTCCTCTCGCAGCGTAGGGGGCCCGGAGCGTGGAAGGGGCCTGGAGCGTGCAGGGGCTATACACATGGGGTGTGGCAGTTCGTAGTAAACACTTCAGTGTTTCTCCAGTTCGTAGTAAACACTTCAGTGTTTCTCCAGAGTGCGATGGCTATCCTAGATATAGACGAAAAATTAACCTTTGAATATGACCGTGAGGGTGACATCCTCTATATTAACAAGTGCCCGCCATACCCAGAGCAAAAATCGGAAGAACTTGAGTATACTGATTGGGAGATGAGAAAAGGGGTCAGTTGGCGGCGAAGAACAACAAGCTCATTCCGCAGGACTTCATTTTCCGCTGCCAGCACTTGAATGCTTTGGGTGACGGCCAATAATTCTGCTAATGCACCGTCAACTTGCTCTCGCAGTTTCGTTAATGTTTCTGTAGGCGCGGCCAACTCCAACATGGTACTCTCTTGGAGATCTTGGCGAGCATACCACTGTTCTAACTGCGCTAGTTCTGCATCAGACAGCACCTCGCCTCGCGTGGCTTTATCGTGCAACGATTTGCCCCGATCATCAGTAATCATGGTTTCTTTGCTACTCTTGGGGTTATCTGTTCTATTCTCTCCGATATTCCCGTAATGGGACGAGCGGCGAATCTGGAAGTGCTATTCTTTTCTCAACGGCTGTTATAGTAAAAGTGGGCAGCAAAAGAATGTTATCATGTTAAATGCGATCGGGAGGAAAAAAAATGAGTCAGGAAAAAAAGAGGCAAATTACCATCGAAATACCAGAAAATGTAGCGTGCTACATCGAAGAAGAATGGGGCAATATCGAACAGCGAACCCTGGAAGCACTCGCAGTGGAAGGTTATCGCGCTGGCATCTTGACTGCGGGACAGGTGCGGTGGATGCTAAACTTGTCTTGCCGCTATGAAGTAGATAAGTTTCTCAAGGAAAGAGAAGTCTATCTGCGCTATACCGAGGCTGATCTAGAGCAAGATATCCAGATGAGTCGCAAAATAAGAACTTTATGACTGTTGTATCCAATACTTCACCAATTTGTTACCTGTTGCTCATTAATGAGATTGATGTGTTACCGCAGTTGTACGGTCAGGTAATTATCCCCCAAGCCGTGTACAATGAACTAAGAGCATCAGGATCGCCACTGGTATTGCAAAACTGGATAGCACAACCTCCCGACTGGCTGAAAATCAGATCGGTAACAACTCAACCAGATACAGAACTAGAACAAATAGACATAGGTGAACGCGAGGCGATTTTGCTAGCAGAGCAATTGGGAATTTCTGCAATTTTATTGGATGATAAGGCAGCACGACGGATCGCAATCATACGAGGCTTGAATGTAACTGGCGTGCTTGGCATTTTGGGTGATGCAGCGACAATGGGTTTCCTCGATCTACCGGCTGCTATTGAACGTCTGCGACAAACAGGAGTTCTGGTTTCTTCCAGTCTGATACAATCGCTTTTGGAACGACATCAGAATAATAGTTGAGTAGGGCGAGTAAAAGGCGATCGCCTGTCCGGACTATTGTTATACTCATATTTTGCTAATAACTGTCCTACCCTTGTCGCACAAAATGTTTGTATAGCATATTTGTAATACAGATTGTCGTGCGCAATATGGGGTTGAACACTTGACATTGTCTCGCGATCGGATATAGAATAGTAATGACTAAGGTTTCAGCAAGAGATAGAAACAAGGAGGTATGACGGGATGGCTGAGACAACGGCAAAGGCGGTAGCAGATTATATTATACACTTCTCCCAGGACCACGGTGACTTGGTTACCAACCTGAAACTGCAAAAACTGGTATACTATGCTCAGGCATGGTATCTGGCTCTGTATGACAAACCTCTGTTTGATGAAGAGTTACAAGCTTGGATCAGCGGACCGGTGCAACCAGAACTGTACGATCGCTTTAAGAGTTACAAGTGGAACCCGATTAGCGAACATCCAGAAAAGGTAGAATTGCCAGAACAGATAAAAGACCATCTGATAGAAATAATTGAGGTATTTGGAAAATACCAGGCTTATTACCTGGAAAGGATGGTTAAAGGCGAAGACCCCTGGCTGAAAGCGCGTCGTGGAATCCCCAGGGACGAACACGCCACAGTGGCGATCGAGAAACAGGACATGCAAACATATTATAAGACTTTGCTTGAAGATGACGACGAAGAAGAACAAGAGGGTCAAAACTCGGAGTACGCCAAGGTCGGGTGATATTCTTGAAAGAAAGCGCGAAAATGAAGAGGTGATTTTTCCCTTCAAATTTCTGGACTTATTCAGCAACCCCAAGTTTAGAGTTGCGGGGTGCGGTGAAAGTTATCTGGAAAAAATATTGTTGCGTCTAAAAGATGTATCAAGTATCAGATACGATGATTTTGTTGGTAGTCGTTCCTCTTCCTTGCGAACTCACGAAATAACTTGGTCAGACACGACAGAACCCAATGGATTTACCTGTCTAAATGCTTATCTGAGAGAACAGACGGCGTTTCAATTTGAAATCTCGGCTAATGAATATGGGAGAGTACACGGGTTTCTGCACAACAGGGTTTTCTATATAGTCTGGCTAGACCCGCATCATAATTTGTACTCATAAGTGACGGGCAGGCAATTTTTACCGTAAACGAATGTGATCGCACCAGTAGGGAAAACCATGAGTCAGGAGAAAAAGAGGCAAATCACCATCGAAATCCCCGAAAAAGTGGCGTGCTACATCGAAGCAGAATGGGGTAATATCGAACAGCGCCCGCGCAGCGTGCGCGCAGCGCATACCTTGGAAGCACTCGCGGTGGAAGGTTATCGCGCTGGCATCATGACTGCGGGACAGGTGCGGTGGATGCTAAACTTATCTTGTCGCTATGCAGTAGATAGGTTTCTCAAGGAAAGAGAAGTCTATCTGCGCTATACCGAGGCTGACCTAGAGCAAGATATCCAGACGAGTCGCACAATGAGAACAAAATGACTATCGGGATTTTTGAGGCTCTGCCTCGGAGAGATTACCTCGTTTATCCTCTAGCAATCACATGCACCAAGCATGTCAACTGACTATATAATAGGGGAGGCAGAGCCTCGGGAACCAAGGTTTCCAAGGCTCTGCCTCGCGGAACCAGAAAATCAGATAAAATTCACAATTGACAATTCACAATTGACAATTCACCATTCCCTATGATCAAAATTCTCCACCTATCAGATATTCACCTGGGTAGCGGTTTTTCCCACGGCAAGATTAACCCCGAAACAGGTCGCAATAGCAGGTTTGATGATTTCGTCCATACCCTGTCCCTGTGCATCGATCGGGCCCTAGCAGAACCAGTAGATATAGTCTTATTCGGGGGGGATGCATTCCCCAATGCCACGCCAGCGCCTTACATCCAGTCCGCCTTTGCCAATCAGTTTTACCGCTTAGTTAAAGCTAACATTCCCACAGTGTTGCTAGTGGGAAATCACGACCAACATACTCACGGTCAGGGTGGGGCAAGTCTATGTATCTATCGTACCTTGGGAGTGCCTGGATTTGTCGTGGGCGATCGCATCGCCACCCACCGCCTTCTCACTCGTAACGGTCCCATACAGGTGATTACCCTACCCTGGTTAACTCGCGCGAGTTTACTCGCCAGTCCCAAAACCGAAAAACTATCTCTGTCAGAAGTCAATCATTTATTGCTCGATCGCCTAGAGGCTATCTTAGAAGCAGAGACCCGCTGCCTCGACCCCAACATGCCTACGGTTTTGCTGGGACACTTAATGGTAGATAATGCTCGGTATGGAGCCGAACGCTTCCTAGCTGTCGGAAAAGGCTTCACAGTGCCCCTCTCCTTCCTGACACGTGAGAGTTTTGACTATGTCGCCTTGGGACATGTCCACAAACACCAGATACTTTGCCAAGATCCTCCTGTTGTCTACCCAGGTAGTATCGAACGAATTGACTTCAGCGAGGAAAAAGAAGAAAAAGGTTTTATGTTAGTGGACTTAGCAAAAGATCAGGCCCAGCTAGAGTTCTGTCCCCTATCAGTGCGTGACTTTAGGACCATCAAAGTCAATATTTCCACCGCAGAAGATCCCCAAGTAGCTTTAGTCAAAGCCATTAAGAAAAAACAGATCGCAGATGCAGTAGTGCGCCTCAGCTACCAGGTGCGATCGGACCAGCTAGACTCGATCGATAACCAAGCATTGCACGCATGTCTGAGTACCGCCCACAGTTATAGTATCCAACCCGAAGTCGTCACCAAAATATCCCGTGCCCGCTTACCCGAACTAGGCGTCGGTAGCGGAATTGACCCCATAGAAGCATTAAAAACATATTTGGATAACCGAGAAGACCTCAAAGATATCGCCCCGGAAATGATCGCCGCCGCTGAGGAACTACTCGCAGGGGATCTTCGGCAATCTTCTCCAGACCCCCAACCCACCCAGCTGAGTTTACTTTAATTGTCAGTTTTCATTCACAATTGTCAATTGACAATTGTCAATTTTTTCAGCTTTTTTCGCACTTGTTTTCGTGCATAATTCGGTTGGATATTCAATTCCAACGCCTTCTGATAGGAAGTTTTCACCTCTTTTTTTCTTCCCAGTTTTGCCAATACATCCCCTCGGTTCGCCCAAAGATAAGGATCTTGCGGTGTCTGGAGCGTACCGCGTCCTTCAGGACAAGAGTACGCGGAAGACGCCGCTTTGCTTAGCCACCACCGCCGGAACCCGTTCCCAGGCGGGAGCCTCTTAACGAGGGGGCCGTGTCTCCGCCGTGTCTCCCGGGGCGAGGCGTCTCCCGGGAGACGCCTCGCGCTAGTCGCACAAAATACGAGTGTACCTGAAAAAATCGGTGGTCCAATCTTGCCAGCTAAATCTATCAAAAACCTTTGGTACTTACGGGGCATATCCGCATCCTAGAGAAATTTCACACAGATTTATTATAGCAGCTCCTCATCGCTAATTAATTCAAAGGTAGGAAAATGGTTAATTCCTGACCTTGTTGGGGACGCTGACGGACGATCAGTTTACCCCCGATCGCCTGAAACAGATTTTTGGTCGCGCTAATATTAAGGCTGAGGTTACCAGTTTCCGGTTGGAACATCAGCAGTTGACCCAGACATTTGAGAGTGGGTTTAGTTGTATCTGTCTTTTTATCAGTTACCCTACCTTGGCACTGGAGTTGCAACTTCAGCTGGTTGCCAGCTGGCATCACTTTCACTTGCACGTGACTGCCGGTTGGCAGGGTACTGGTGAAGTTTTCGATCGCCCCTGTCAGCACCTGATCCAGCATCGTCGGGTCACTGACCACCACTGGCATTGTTTGAGGTAGGGCCACATCCAGAGTCACATTCCTCCGACAGGCTTGCTTTTGCCAACGGGGAATGCTATTATCCAATACTTTTGATAGTTCTGTCGCCGTCAGATGCACTTTGGCGGGTGATTTCTCCAATTCTACAGCTCGGAAAATTAAACCAAACCGATCGATTTGTTCAGTACATTCGCGGTCGATCGCTTGTATTCTTTTCATTACCTTTTCCGGTAAGTCGCGACGCTTGAGCAACAGTCGCGTGAAAGTGCGAATGGTGGTTAAAGGAGTTTTCACTTCATGGGCGATCGCCTGTAACAATTCTACATCTTTTGGATGTTGTCCCGGATCCTGGGGAATTTCCCGGGGTGAGGGCTGGTGACAATTGACTGTCGTGTGGCGATGCGCAGTGCGAATAGCGCGCGCATCGCACATCGAAAGGGAAGAAACTGTCCGTTGAGTAGCTTCCCGGCGCGATTGCTGGACAAATTGACGATCTTGTGGTAAGTAATTAAGGATAAGTTGGCTAAACTGCATCACAGTTTTGTAATCGGGAGCTCTAGGAGAAAACTGCTGATAGTAAGTATCCAGCTGGTAGCGTTGCTCGGCATTGCCTGTCAGGAAAACGCGCGATCGCAGTTCGTTCCATGCCATCTTGACCACATCTGGGTCAAAGGAAAATTGGAACCGCCCTGTCCGGGTTGCACCTAAAACCATCACCAAACTAAAGCTAGCAGTTAAAACCAAACAAAATGCCTCAGTTCTGAGGGGGTCATTGGGTAGCAGGGGAAAAATTACCGTAGGACAGGCGTCTTTTCTGTCCTTGTCTGGGGCGAGTAATGCAGCGGGAGGTAGCTGAGGGGAATTACTGAAAGTATCCGAGGTAAACAGCCAAGTGGCAAACTCTTTCCCTGTCAAAGCTGGGTGAGACAACCATGGTATTGGTCCAGAAAGAACTATTCCCGACCCTTCCCCTTGCAAGAGGACGCCCAAAGCTCCGTGAGCCCCACGCCAAGACCGTTCTGCCCTTTCGCGGTCCCCGGCGTGATATCTATCTGCCGAGGAAGGAAATGCGGTCTCAGGAGCCCGATCGCAGTGCTCGAAAACTTCACTTAAGCTTGGCAAGATCCATTGATGCATAACTATTTAATCCTACAAAAACTAGCAACTTGTCATCTTTATATATGAGAGTATAGGTATTAACCAAAGATTCCTAGCAGTGTAACCGAACCTGGCAGGCGGGAAAACCCGGCATTATTGGCCTTGACAGTCGGATGAGCAGAAAACTGCTAAAATAAAGACAGTTTTATTACCTCGGTTGCATATGCCTGACACAATTACAGATGCTAAAGATTTGTTATCTGACCTGATAGAACGCTACGACTCAAGCGTGGACTATCTGGCTATTCGCCTGGAAGCCTCAAATGGACTGATATCCTGTTGCGAAAAGACAAAATTGACACCCTCAGCGAAGGAATTTCCATTGGCGGACAGGTGCGGGCCTGCTATAAAAAAGGCTGGGGCATGAGCAGCTTTAACCGCCTAGAGGGCTTGGCGGACAGGATCCAAGAGGCGATCGCCGCTGCCCGGTTGGTGGGGGATGGCGAAACTCTCTTGGCCCCGGTTGACCCGATACAGGATACCGTAACCTTGCCCCTGACAGGCACGGACCCCCTTTACATTCCCATCGCAGAGAAAAAACAACTGTGCGATCGCTACGCCGAGATCCTGCGCAGCACTGACCCCCGCATAGCCAGTATATCAGTCCGCTACGGCGACTGCAAGCAACGGATCGTACTTGCGACCTCAGAAGGAACTCTGCTAGAACAATCCTGGACAGACATGGAAATGCGGTTTGCTGCCACCGCCCGCAGTGGTGCCACGGTGCAGACAGGCAGGGAAACTATAGGTTCTCGCAGCGCTTACGAAGACCTGACCGGGCTGGATGTTCAAGTCAGAACTGCTGCCCAACGTGCCTCCGATGCCTTAAACTTACCCTCAGTCAAAGGCAACAGTTATACTGTAGTAATTGACCCCATTCTCAGCGGTTTATTTGTCCATGAAGCCTTTGGTCATCTTTCCGAAGCAGATATGGTCTATGAAAATCCCGACTTGCTGGAAGTGATGACCCTCGGGCGTCGTTTTGGACCGACTGAGTTACAAATATTTGACGGTGCTATCCCCACTGGACATCGCGGTAGCTACTTATATGACGATGAAGGCACCCCCGCTACCACTACCCAGTTAATTAAAGATGGAGTGTTAGTAGGCAGGCTGCATTCTCGCGAGACCGCTGGTAAATTGGGAGAAAATCCTACAGGAAATGCTCGCTGTTTGAACTATCATTATCCCCCGATCGTGCGGATGACCAATACTTGGATTGCCCGGGGCAAGACCCCCGTAGCAGACTTATTTAGGGACATCAAAGAGGGCGTATATGCCCGCAATTGGTTGGGGGGTATGACCAATGGAGAGATGTTTACCTTTAGTGCCGGAGAAGCTTGGATGATTCGCAATGGTCAAATTGCTGAACCCGTGCAGGATGTGACTCTTTCCGGGAATGTGTTTAGCACTTTGGCCGATATCGAAGCAATTGGTGATGATTTTTACTGGGATGAATCTGGTGGTTGTGGCAAAGGCGGTCAAGGTGGTTTGCCCGTAGGTTGTGGCGGACCCAGTTTAAGAATTAGAAATGTAGTTGTTGGTGGTGAAACTAGTGACCAATGACCAGTGACCCTATCCCTCGTCAATGTAGTTCGTAGTTCGTAGTTCGTAGTTCGTAGTTATCGATAACATAAACCATCGAGCGGGCAATACTTTCATGCTCTGATTTGTAGCAAGGGATATGGATAAAATTGTGACGGCCCATTGAATAATCGCGCTCACCGAGAGGTATTGTATCCCTCGTTCCCTGTCTCTGGCAGGGAACGCGATCGGGAGGATCTGCCTCCTGTAAGGATAAGCACTAAAGTGCTTACTACGAACCCCGTAAGCACTTTAGTGCTTACTACGAACCCCGAAATAGGTGAGAATGTTCGGGATGGTAGAGGCGCGATCGCCCCCCTTCTCGCTTCAAAGCAGGACTAACCAGATAAAGCGTAGTCCGAATCAGATTTTCCCGCTGGGTAACAGCAGCCATTTCCGCCAAGGGCACCACCCATATTTTTTCATCTTGCCAACCCAAACGGTAACAAATTGCCACAGGAGTATCCCCTGAATAATGTTGCATCAACTTTTCTTGCGCAGCTTCCACGTGACGCGCACTCAAATAAAGACACAAACTCGCCTTATGTGCAGCTAGGGATGCCAACTCTTCCGAGGGAGGTACACCCGAAGCACGGCCACTAATGCGAGTCAGAATAATTGTTTGCACCAATTCTGGTACAGTCAGCTCAACGGAGAGTTTCGCTGCTGCTAACTGGAAAGCACTAATTCCTGGGATAATCTCAAAGGCAATATCTGCCTCTGCTAGGGCTTGCATTTGCTCGTGCAGCGCACTGTAAAGACTAAGATCCCCAGAATGCAGGCGCACAACCGATCGCTGCTGCCGCACTCGTTCAATCATTACTGGTAAAATCTCTTCGAGAGTCTGATTTCCAGTACGAATAACCTCCGCATCAGCACGGACATTCCGCAAAATTTGCCTCGGCACCAGAGAGTTCGCAAATAAAATTACATCCGCGATCGCCATAATTTTTTCAGCCTTAACAGTCAGTAAATCGGGGTCTCCAGGACCTGCCCCCACAAAATATACTGCTGGTTCTAGATAATTTTCTTGCAATTGCCAAATCCCCAATCTTTATAATCAATGCTGGACATGCTCTCTTCCGGAACAGAGCCAGCCTACCGAGTAGCTAACAATGGTAATGCACTCCGATGAAACCCTGGAGTTCATAACTCCAGGTTCTTTTTGTTTCTATCCCTCCCATCAGATGTACACGCCGTATTCGATTTTATTGAGCAGTTTATCTACCTGTTGAGTTCCTGCATCGGTGTCCAATAGCTCAAATGGAATTGCCCCTGCCAATGCACGATTGGGTCTTTTCAGCCAGTTTCTTGCTGTATCGGCATTCTCGAATACATCTAGTGTACTTGCTAAGATACGGGCAATGCGATAGAGTCTGTCTGAAAAGATAGAGTCAAGAGGCTTGTTCTTTTGTTTGCGCCGTTCTAGGGCGTGTCATCAGTTAAGCCAAACAACAGTAGCAGCCAGGTAGATAGCACCCAAGAAATTCTGAGCCCTCTTATCGTAACGGGTGGCAATGGCTCGATATTGCTTGAGTTTGGCAAAAAAATTCTCAATCAAATGACGTGCTTTGTATAGATATTTGTCATAACGGCGTTGTTCTTTTCGATTGGATTTAGGCGGAATCACAGGTTCGCATTGCTGGGCTTCAAGACGTTTCAAAACCCGTTCGTCAGCATCAGAAGCTTTGTCTGCGAGTAACGCATCAGCCTTAATATTATCAAGTAACACATCAGCCCCTTCCAAATCGTGAGCTTGACCGGCTGTTAAATGAAAACCCATTGGGTTCCCCAATGCGTCACAGGTCGCGTGAATTTTGGTACTCAAACCCCCTTTACGGCGTCCGATGGCTTGGTCGCAATCTTTTTTTTTTGAGCACCTGCACTATGTTGATGAGCCCTTTATATCGTGGCATCAATCATCGCATATTCGTTATCGGCATCGGACGCAAGTACCTTGAATACTCTTTCCCATACCCCGGATTTTGACCACCTACTATGGCGCGTATGAATTACCCTCAAGTCCCCAAATCGCTCGGGTAAGTCCCGCCAAGGTATCCCAGCTCTATATCGATACAAGACAGCATAGACAAATAAGCGGTTATCCTTAGCTGTCCCCCCCACATAACCCTCCCGACCTGGCAATAGGTCCCTGATTCTCTCCCACTGGTCATCTCTTAAAGCATAGCGACGCATTTCTCAAATTCTCCTGCTCTAACCTTTACCCTCTTAGATCACACCAATATATCCTGGTTGTCAACTCAATCATCTTGTTATATATTTTTGGTGGGGACCCATATCGTTAATCTAACTGATGACACGCCCTAGATCCCGATCGCTCGTTCCCAGGAAAGCTGCAAGTTATGCCTCATAAATGCCGCACTCTTGGGCAACTCGCCCCACAGAGACTATGGGAAACCCCTGACGGATACTGTTAACTATCTTCAATTCTGGTGATAAAGCGGTTGGTTCTCTCTGTGGATTTTTTCTCACACCCAATATTTCATAAACTTTATTGTTTCCCGCAGCAACAGTGTTGACCTAGGCATCTTGACATCCTCTAACTATACAGACAATGTTTTTAGTCGGTTTTAATCAGGTCTTGTACCATTTCCAACTAGCTAGTACCCTCCATAACTCGTTCCCAGTCTCAGACTGGGAACGAGTGTAAAAAAACCTTTCTCGACAATGTTTTCAGTCGGTATGTCAATTTTAACTCATATCTTGCACCTGTCGCAATACCAGCAAGCCAGCAAATCGTCCCAACCGCGATTGACCAAGGCTTCGTCTTCGATGTGTTTAGCAAATTCTGCTAACATAAAATCGCAGGTTTGTCCGACGCGATCGCGTCCATGGGCGTTCCTATTGTGGATATACCACAGATGCGAGTTCCAGGATCTCCAGAAGTAGCAATTTTGGTTTAAAATGGTATAGCTTAGTATTGCGATTGTCCTTGACTATGCAGGCCACAGTTACCACGACAGCGCCAATTCCAGGCAACTACTGGAATTGGCGCGGGCACAAGATATATTATGTACGAGCAGGAGAACCTGATGGGCAGCGTCCGCCCCTGCTACTGGTGCATGGGTTTGGCGCTTCTACAGATCATTGGCGGAAAAATATCGCCCAACTGTCGGGCGAGTTCCAGGTTTGGGCGATCGACCTGCTAGGGTTCGGACGTGCCGCCAAAGCTAACATTGCCTACAGTGGCGATTTGTGGCGAGACCAACTGCACGACTTCATCACAGAGGTCATCGGTCAAGCTGTTATCTTAGTTGGTAACTCCTTGGGAGAGAAAAGGTGGACGTACTGCTGGAACAGTTAACCAGTCCTCTCCTACTCCTCTGGGGAGAAGCGGACCCCTGGATCGACTGCAAACAACGCAGTGCGAGGTTTCGCCAACATTATCCTCAATTGACAGAACACTTTCTACGTGCCGGTCATTGCCCCCATGATGAGGTGCCCGACCAAGTCAATCACCTGATTCGTTCTTGGGCGATCGCCCACCTGTGACTGGCGATCTCCGAGCCGATGTAGGTGGGGTTTCGGACCTCAACCCCACCTACGGGGCGATCGTCACCTCTTTTAACCGGTTAAAAATAGAGGGCCTGCTGAATTAAGTCCGTTATTCGTTAATCTGCCAAATTTTTATCAAAACCGCGAAATTATTGATATGTAAGCGTTTCAGAGAATGGTTAGTACATTTTCGGTCCTTCGGTAGAAATAAAATGTAAAAAAATGTTGCAAGTTGATGAGCAACTATGTTAACTTTAATTACAGAAGGTTGACATTCATGGATAGTTGTTAATCATGGAAAACCAACAAAAAAGCAAGTTTGGCTTTACCGAGTTCGCGGAAACCTGGAATGGTCGTCTGGCAATGCTGGGATTGACGATCGGCCTGGCCACCGAGTTAATGACCGGTCAAGGCATCTTGTCTCAACTGGGTTTGATGTAAGTAAGTGGTTGGTAGTTCTTCTCTACCAACCACTGTCAAGAACTGTATTAGGTTAATATTAATAGGGAGTTGTGAAATGGAAAAGCAAGAAAGCAAGTTTGGCTTTACTAATTTCACGGAAATTTGGAATGGTCGTCTGGCCATGTTGGGCTTGGCGATCGGCCTGGCCACCGAGTTAATGACCGGTCAAGGCATCTTGTCTCAACTGGGTCTAATGTAATCATCAGCCAGAGTCAAAAATTAAATAGTGTTGAGTTTAAGTATGCCTGTGGTAATTTTACCATAGGCATTTGTGATGTTGAGGCGTTAATTATTCTCCGAGCAACCCAGAAACCAGGTTTCGCTCCTCTAACCCTTGTTTCTTAACTTTCACAACTAACCCAGAAATCCGATTTTTAAGTTTCACAAATGATGGGTAAGTGCTATATTAGTCGGCACTGGTTCAGCCTGATTAAAAAAATCATATCAATTCCTTGCCAGTCAAAGGTTTGACCGATTTTTTAACTAATCACCTCAAACCATGATGGTGTAGGGCATTCGAGCTTTCATTTAACTAGACTGAACCAGTGCCATATTAGTCAACCCAACGAAATTGATAGGTAGAGTCAGTTGCGCCCCAGACCTGATTTCCTTGGGCGTCAAAACCCCGGTCTGTGGTATCCATCCCCTCTGAATGGAGTATAATCCGATTGGTTATCTTCACGGCACCTCGATAATTGGTGGGACAACCGCCTGGTTGGGTCTCGCCAATGTAGCGATCGCCTTCTGGGGAAAGAAACACGCTACAAATAGGATTGCCGATCTCGCTGCTGCTGACAACCCGTTGTGGTTCGGGTCGGTTGCACAAACCCACCAAGTGCGCTGGGGAAGGGGGCTTAAAGGATCGAGATTCAACTACAGTATCCGCATTACTGGGGGTAAGGCGCAAAAATCGCTGTCGATAAGGCCGATCGAGCTTTTTCTGTAAGGCTTGTTCTTGATAGAGAAAAATCGAGTCAGGACTATTAAGTTCGCCATTCTCTGTATGAACTGTAACTTGGCAAGTAGTCATCTTGACGTTGGGGGCTTTGCTATTTGCCGCCGCCTGGGCCGAAGTATCCATTACTCCTACCAGATGAGTCGCTACTTCGTCAAGGTGACGATCGACGGGCACCGACTGGGTGCAAGCGGTCAAGAGATGAAAGCAGGTGAGAGCCCCGATCGCCCATCCTGCTAATATACTTTTTTGTCTCATGCTCCCAAAACAGCCTGATATAGCAGCTTTGATTATCTGGCAAATTGCGCTTAGATGAAAGTAAGTAATGCTCATCATCACAAGGAACCCGCCATGAACCTTAAAGCTATAGTACGACTGCTAAAAGAGACTGTGCCTGAATGGCAAAAGGATAAAGTGCCGATATTGGCGGCAGCTTTAGCCTATTATACCGTATTCTCCCTCGCTCCCCTGCTGATTCTCGTCATTGCGATCGCCGGTTTCGCGATCGGTCAAGAAGCGGCGCAAGAGCGGTTGGTAGGTGAAGTGCAAAACCTGATTGGTGCCGAGGGGGCGGCATCGATCCAAAATCTGATCCAAAATAGCTACCAACCCAAATCTGGTATCCTGCCCAGCATTCTGGCGATCGCCACTCTGCTCTTCGGGGCCACGTCGGCCTTTGCCCAGCTGAAAGAAGCACTGAATATCATCTGGCATGTCGAACCGCAACAGCAACGGGGGGGCATCATTGGCTTTATCTTAACCCGTGTTTTCTCCTTTCTCATGGTGCTGTCGATTGGCATTTTACTGTTGCTGTCCCTGGTACTCAGTGCCGTGTTGACAGGAATTAGTAACTGGTTAGAACATTGGCTGATTATACCAGCTTTTGTCTGGCAACTCGGCGATCTGACGATTTCCTTCGGGTTGGTAACCCTGCTATTTGCTCTGATATATCGCTTCTTGCCAGATGTTAAAATTGCCTGGAGCGATGTGTGGATCGGATCTGCCATCACTTCGCTGCTGTTTACTCTGGGCAAGAGGGCGATCGCCCTATATCTAGGCCGTAGCACTGTCGGGTCTGCCTATGGTGCCGCTGGTTCTTTCGTCATCATCCTGCTATGGGTTTTTTATTCTGCTCAAATTCTCCTGTTTGGCGCAGAATTTACCCAAGTTTGGGCAAACATCTATGGTTCTAGGATTCGATATAGCAGCAGACGGAGAAAGAACGCTCGATGAAAAACTCTTGCAGTTTGGCGATGTAGTGGTAAAATCGGCTATTGTCCTTGGATTCTAGAGTAAACGAATGGCAATTTATTTAGACTCGGCCTCAGTTAGGGAAGCAGAAACAGCCGTAGAAATGGGATGGATTAAAGGTATTACCACAAATCCAACGCTGTTGGCAAAAAGCGGTTTACCACCAGGAACAACCCTACAAAAATTAGCGGAAATTAGCCCCGGTATGCTTTATTATCAACTCACGGCCTCTGATTTAGAAGAGATGCTAGTAGAAGGGCGGGCAGCTTATCATATGATTGGGGAGAAAACCATGTTGAAGATTCCGGCAACTGCCATGGGTTTTCAGGCGGTGGCCCGTCTGTCACCGGAAATTCCCTGTGCGGTGACGGCGATTTATAGCCCCGCACAGGCCCTAGTGGCACGGGAGGCGGGGGCAAAAGAGGCGATCGCCTATGTGAACCGGGCCACGCGACTGTTGGGTGATGGTTTGGCATTGGTGCGGGAGATGGCAACTGTTCTCAAAGATAGCAAAACAGAAATTCTAGCAGCAAGTATCAAATCCCCAGAAGAAGCAGTAGCAGCATTGCAAGCAGGGGCGGATCATTTAACAGTACCCTTGAGTTTATTGCAGGAGATGACGACCCACAAGTTATCCGAGGAAACTGTGGCTGATTTTGCTGAAAATGGACGGGGAATCTTAGGATGATAATGGAGAATAACGAATTATTAATTGCTGTTCGTTAAGTCTCACGGCCAGCAAGGGGTTGAAACCCCCGCTTAATGTGTCCTCTTGTTGGAGGAAGGGAACAGGCAACAGGCAACAGGGGCGACAGCGACGGCGGGGGGATCCAGCAGAGCCGAACAACATCTCCTGATGCCCCTTGGTGGTGCTCCCCCAAAGCTTGGATGCGCCCGTCGCCATAACCCTCCTCCGGTTAAAGCCGTCCGCGAAAAGCTCAAGTCAACGAAGCGTGGATTAAACGCTTTCTATATAAGGTTTTCAGTCTGTTTTCAACCGACTTCAGCTAAAAGCCTTAGGGTTTGAACCCTCGGTGTATCGTGGGTAGTGCGAGTAGCGCTCCCACGATACACCGAAGGCGGCCATGAGGCTAATCTCCAATGGTGCAAGATCTCAGTTTTAACCGACTTGTTGAGAATGCCACAAGATATCAATTTATCTGTGAACCCGTATTTTTATTGGACGCGGAGACAACATCTGGAAGAGGGCGACGCCGCAAGTAAAGCCAACTTAAACCGGCCACACCTAGCCCTATCGCCAGCAAACTGACAACTTGAGCAATGCGCAAAGATCCCAGCATCAGACTATCAGTGCGCAAGCCCTCAATCCAGAAGCGACCCAAGCTGTAGGATATCATGTAAACTAAAAACAACGTCCCCAGTTTCAGACGCGGCTTTCCCCGCAAACCCCGAAAGAATAAAGTCAGCAGTAACCCAAACACCATCAAATTCCACAGGGACTCATACAGAAAAGTGGGATGGAAATATTCAAAATCAATATATTCCAGGGGACGGAGATCGGGAGGAATAAACAGTTTCCAGGGCAAGTCCGTCGGGCCTCCGAAAGCTTCTGAGTTGAAAAAATTACCCCAACGCCCGATCGCCTGACCGAGAATTAAAGAAGGAGCGACCAGATCCGCCAATTGCCAAAAGGGAATGCGATTTAGGCGGGCAAAAATCAACGAAGCAATTATCCCCCCGATAATAGCTCCGTGAATCGCAATGCCACCCTTCCAAATAGCAATGATATCCCCAGGGTGCTCAGCATAGTTTTGCCACTGGAACAGCACGTAGTAAATGCGGGCGCAGGGAATAGCGCCAATCACCAGCCAAACAGCCAAATCCCCTAGCAGTTCTGGGTCAACCTGGCGGCGCGATGCCAGATACTGGGACAGAAATAGCCCAATCAACACAGCTGAGGCAATCAACAGACCGTACCAACGCAGCACAAATGGCCCCAACTTCAGGATCTCAGAACCTGGAGAGGTAAATGTGAAAGACAGAATAGAAGTATTTAGTATCATTTGGGGAAGGACAATCACCAACAACCATCATTGCACATGTCTACTATCCCCATTGTTGCTCATCGGACCCTGGAAACTGACAGAGAGCCACTGTTGGGCGCGTCTTTAGATGAATTGACAGCTTGGGTGCAGCACCAGGGGCAACCGGCTTATCGGGGACGGCAACTACACCAGTGGATTTATCAACAGGGGGCGCGTACCCTCCTAGACATCTCAGTTTTCCCCAAGCAATGGCGGGAAACCCTGGCAGATTTCCCCATTGGGCGTTCCACTATTGGCCACCGAGTACAAGCACCCGACGGCACCATCAAGTATCTCCTGCAACTGGCAGATGGTCAAATTATCGAAACCGTTGGCATCCCCACCGACAAGCGCCTCACCGTCTGCGTCTCTTCCCAGGTGGGCTGTCCGATGGCCTGCGACTTTTGCGCTACGGGTAAGGGAGGCTGGCAGCGAAATCTGAAAAGTCATGAAATTATCGACCAGGTCTTGACTGTCCAAGAGGACTTTCAGCGACGAGTCAGCAATATCGTCTTTATGGGTATGGGGGAACCTTTGCTAAATATGGATAACCTGCTAGCTGCTGTCAGGTCACTTAACGAAGATGTGGGCATCGGACAGCGGTTAATGACCATCTCCACCGTGGGTATTCCCGGACGTATCCGCGCCCTCGCTGCTGAGAAACTGCAAGCTACCCTCGCCGTTAGCCTCCACGCCTCTAACCAACAGCTAAGGGAACGTCTTATTCCCAGTGCGAAACCCTATGGTTTAGAACAGCTATTAGCAGAATGCCGGGAATACGTGCAGCAAACCAACCGTAGAGTCACCTTTGAATATATCCTGCTAGCTGGGGTGAATGACTTGCCCGCACATGCCGAAGAACTCGCCCGACATCTGCGGGGGTTCCAAACTCACGTCAATCTGATTCCCTACAATCCGATTGGCGACGCCGATTACCAGCGTCCGGGGCGTCGCCGAATTCGCGCTTTTGTTAAGGTATTGACAGAGCAACATATTGCGGTGAGCGTGCGCTATTCCCGGGGACTAGCAGCTGAGGCCGCTTGCGGTCAGCTGCTAGTCTCTCAGATTTAGCCACCCCAGTATATACCGGGAGCGTAAGCCTCTACCACTTTACCCGTCAGAGAGCAGGTAATCATCAGGTAGTCACAGACTGGGCATTCCGTCCGAGTCTGCCGGTTGTTGGTCAGATAGTTGCGTTCAGCATGGGAACCGCAGTTGGGGCATCGAATTGCTTGTGTTGTCTGCATTTTATTATCACTCGCTTTTACTATGGTGGTCAAAAAAGTTATCGATGCGATTGATTAACATTCATCAAAAATAGTTAACAAAACGGAACTCCAACTCGCCAATTCCCGGAGAATCAGTGAGTAGAGACTCGGGCGAGGTTATTTTGACATTATATGCTTTTCCTGCATGGTTTGCCATCACTGCACATCCTGGGGATCGCTTTTATAGTCAGCGATCCCCAGGATGTTAATTCCCGCTGCCTGCGGGGGTTTGCGCCATTTTCCCCCGTGAGAGCGGGCCTCCTATTCCCTTATTTCTGGGCCAAGTTAACATAAAAATTTGGATATCTTTACATAAATTTATATATAATTGTAGAGGTTGGCTAAACTGGAAACACCGCCTCGGCAGATATCAATTATAATTAGCTAGTCGATAGAATTTGATCTAAATCCCCGAGCGAGAAATAAGCGCGATATGCTGCGCAGTCCAACGGGGACCGGGTGCTCTACAACGCAATGGCCTTGGTTTTCGGGTTTTATGGGGATAGCCGGAAACTCCCTGCCCCCAGCGAGTTGACCAATTATTCTATCTCAAATCTAAAATTGCTATAACAGAACCGGCGAATATCTAGTGCGCCGCGATCGAAAAGTATTCTAGATTACAAAAAAACAGTTTTTAATTAGAGAAGCTAATCATCTGACTGCATCACCATGAACTGTCATAGTCAAAATACCCCCAGCATTAGCGAAGTGTCGGAGAGTCCCTTTTTCACCCTGTCGTCGGAGCTGCTGTGCATTGCCGGTGGAGATGGTTATTTCCGGGAACTCAACCCAGTCTGGGAAAAAACATTTGGTTTTACCAACTCTCAACTGCAAGCTAGTCCTTACACCGAATTTATCCACTCCGAAGACCGAAAGGCCACTATTGAGGCGATCGTCTCTCTGTCAACGGGATCTCAGACAAGCTGTTTTGAGCATCGCTTTCGCTGTCAAGATGGTTCCTATAAGTGGTTGTCCTGGAAAGCATTGCCCTTACAGAGGGATTTTGGTATGCTCACGCCCACGACATCACCTCCTGCAAGCAAGCAGAAGCAAAATATCGCAGCATCTACGAAAACGGCGTCGAAGGGATCTTCCAAACCACGCCCGACGGACATTATATCAGGGCTAATCCCGCCCTCGCTCGTATCTACGGCTACGCCTCAAGCTCCCAAATGCTCGAGGCCTTAACTGACATCGAGCATCAACTATATGTTGACTCCAACCGCAGGACCGAATTTCGTCGCTTGCTACAAGAAAACGATATTGTCTCGGACTTTGAATCAGAAGTTTACTGCCAAGATGGCAGCATAATTTGGATTTCCGAAAACGCCCGCAGCGTCCGAGACGAAGAGGGCAACCTGCTTTACTACGAGGGTTTCGTTGAAAATATCACAGAGCGCAAACAAGCGGAAGCCGAACTAGAACAGTCCCTTTCCCTATTGCGTGCCACCCTAGAATCAACAGTTAATGGCATTCTGGCAGTTGATTTAGAGGGCAAGGCGATCCCCTACAACCAAAAGTTTACCGAGATGTGGGACATCCCCTCTGAGATTCTGAATCAGCAGTCCGTGGGCGACAGACTCAGGTTGATGATGGCACGAGTAAAAGACCCCCAAGCCTTTATTGCCAAGGTCAACTCATTGTATGACAACCCAGAAGCAGAAGGCTACGACATCCTGGAATTAATAGACGGCTCCATCATCGAGCGCTACTCCCTACCCCAGCGGATCGGAGCCAAAATAGTGGATCGCGTATCCAGCTTTTGGGACATCACCGAACGGCAAAAAATCGAGCGCATGAAAAACGAATTTGTCTCAATGGTGAGTCACGAACTGAGAACCCCCCTGACTTCGATTCGCGCTTCCCTGAGTCTGATTGTCGGTGGTGTCGCTAGCGAAATTCCCCCCCAGGCAAAAGCCCTAGTGGAGATTGGTTATAAAAATAGCGAACGCCTGGTGCTGCTGATTAACGACATTCTGGATATCGAAAAGATTGAATCGGGCAAAATGGACTTCTCTCTGGAGCCGGTTAAACTTATACCTTTAGTAGAACAGGCAATTGAAGCGAATATTGCTTATGGTGAACAGTTTGGCGTCAAGTTTAAGTTACATAATGATTTAAGCAATGTCAAGGTATTGGTAGATAGCGATCGCCTGATGCAAGTGCTCACCAACCTCCTGTCTAACGCCGCCAAATTCTCCCCTCAGAGGGAAACAGTAGCGATCGCCGTTTCTCGTGAAGATCGAAAGATCCGAGTGGAAGTACGCGATCGAGGCCCGGGCATCCCAGAAGCGTTCCGACCGAAGATTTTCCAGAAATTCGCCCAAGCTGACTCTTCAGATACCCGTCAGAAAGGAGGCACTGGCTTAGGCTTAAGCATTAGTAAAGCGATTATAAAAAAACTCGGCGGACAGATAGGCTTTGAAACCGACACAGGTGCAGGCACAACCCTATACTTCCTCCTAACTGAATGGCAGCAACTGCCGCCCCTTGAAGACCAGCGCCCAGATCCAGCACCGCTGCGCATCCTGATCTGCGAAAACGATCGCGACACGGCCAAGCTGCTGAGCCTGATGCTGTCCCAAGGGGGCTTTGACACCGACATCGCCTACAGTGGAATGGAGGCCAAGCAGCTACTGGCGCAACCGGACACCATCCCCTACGCGGCCATGACCATAGATTTAGCGATGCCAGACACTGACGGAATTTCCTTGATCCGCGAGTTGCGCCAACATGAGAATTTCCGTCACCTGCCGATCGTAGTTGTTTCGGCCAAAGCACAACAGGAGGTTTGCCGTCATCGACTGGCTAGATAAGCCCATAGATCAAGGGCGTCTGATCGCAGCAGTGAAGCAAGCAGCCCTGCACAGAGCAGATAGCAAGCCCCGCATTCTCCATATTGAGGACGATGCGGACGTGTTGCAAGTAGTCTCAGTCATCTTGGGTGATGTGGCAGATATTAGTCATGCAGTCAATCTTCAAGATGCTCAACAACAGCTAGCCACCCAAACCTTTGACCTAGTAATTCTCGACTTGGAGTTGCCCGACGGTTCTGGGTGGGAATTACTGCCCCAGCTGAAGTGCCAGTCGAAATCGCCAGTGCCGGTTGTGGTGTTCTCGGCCCAAGATGTCGGTCAGGAAACGGCCCGCAAAGTGGCAGCTACATTGGTGAAATCTCGCACATCCAATCAGGACCTACTTGATACAATTAAATCTTTGATCGCTAACGGCTAATGGTTAATAGCGCAGCGTGTTCCCAGACGTTGCCTGGAAACGAGGCTAATGGCAATCAACAATGTACAATTTAAAATTTATAATTTACAATGAACAAATGAAACCATTAACCAGGATTATCTTTGTAGAAGATGACCCAGATATTCAAGTCGTAGCGCGTCTTGGCTTGGAAGCAGTCGGAGGTTTCACTGTCAAATTATGCAGTTCAGGATCCGAAGCAATTGCTACGGCACCGGACTTTGCCCCCGACCTAATTCTGCTAGATGTGATGATGCCCGGGATGGATGGTCTCAGTACGCTCAAAGCCCTGCGGGAGATGCCAAAACCTGTGGCTACGCCGGTGATGATCCTGAGCGCGAAGGTCCAAACCCATGAAGTGGCACATTACAAAGAGTTAGGAGTATTGGATATGATTTCCAAGCCTTTTGATCCGATGACTCTGCCAGCAACTATTCTTAATATATGGGCACAACATTATGGTTAGTTCACCTGATTGCGTTCGCGAACAATTGAAGATCCTGCAAAAAGATTATCAGCAGCAATTGCCTAGTCAAATTGGGCAGATTTCAGAAATATGGCAGAAGCTGGTGCGCAGGCAGGGTCAAGTAGATGACTGGGAAAAGCTTCATTGCCTGATCCACAGAATGGTAGGCAGCGGTGCAACTTTTGGGATGAGTCAATTAAGCGATACGGCCCGTATAATTGAAGGCTACATTACGGACATGATGGCAATGAAGTCCCATCCAACAGCTGCGCAACAGGCACTAATTAATACGGTTTTGGATGAATTAAAACAGGTGGCGATCGGGCCTTATTGGCAGGTAATAGGAGGGATAGAAGAACGGCATATTTCGGAAAAAATACAGCCAGTTAAAAAGATATTTCTTGAATGAAGAATACAAAGAAAAGATAAATAGCAAAAAATTAATTTTTCTGATAGAAGATGACCAATGTCGGGCAAATGACTTGGCAGTGCATCCGCTCTGGTTTTGCTAAAGTTCGCCAACTTGCCCAGGACAACCATGAGTTTTCCGTCACCTTTAGCTGTGGCGTCGCTGCTTTTCCCGAATACGGTGATGCTAATATCCTTAATGAAGCCGCAGATAAGGCCTTGTATCAAGCCAAACTCAGTGGAGGCAATCAGTTGGCCGAAGCCTCGCGATCGGGTTGTTCGTAGTTGCCAATGGAAAATGGCAAGTAGTCAGTTGTTAGTTGTTAGTTGTTAGTTGTTAGTAGCCAATGGAAAATGGCGAATGGACATGAATAAATAATAAATAATTAACAATTGCTCAATTAACAATTGCTCAATTAACAATTGCTCAATTAACTTCTTCTTTCAGCCTGAGTTAATGCTACCTTACTGTTTTGGCGATAATGCACCGTTCGGTCTTGAGCAATTTCATATTTTTCATGTTCGGGTGGGACAGAACCCATTAGATCCGAGGCACGTTGCCACTGAGCCGCTAAATCCAACCACTCAGCCGAAGTGTTAGCTGTTTGACCGTCAGCGGCAGCTTTTTGGGCAATGCGTACTGCTTGTACAAAAGGCTCTACAGATACTGGAGGTGGAGGAGAAACTGTGGGCGTGACTGTAGGTGGGGTAGCAGCTGGGAGATTCTCTGTTGATGACTGGGCTGGTGCTGGTTGTGTCTGGGCTTGTGTAGTGTCTAGGAATTTAATTCTCAACCAATAGTACACAATCAAGCTAGCGACCAGTAAGAATAAAAAGGTGAAACTGGAACCCTGCATCAAAGCACTCCGGGACTCTCGCCGATCCCGAACCAACTGGGAGGGGGGCTTAACCCGAGAAGCTGGCTTACTCCTGGGTTTGTATTCTGAAGTTGCTAGCCGTTTGAAGATGTTCGGCTGAGTCAAGGTAATTTTTTGAGACCACAGGAGTTGATGGGGATTTTGGCTAATTTCTTCGAGCCAGAGCAACTGCTGTTCTTGCACTAGCCGGCTGTTGATGTTAACGCTACGGATATTTCGCGGCTTAATTGACTCCAGAATCTGCCGGATGCGATCAACCACTAGAGATTGTTCCAGTTGCTTTATCTGGGCTGCTTCGCACAAAATTTGTAAGACACCACTGGCAAATATCGCTCTGGTTCTAATCCCAGTGCTTGCCAGTTTGTCGTTTAATAATTGAATGATGGCCGAAACGCTACCCTGGCGAGCTTGAGCCAGGATGTCATCTATCGGATCTACCATGTTCAGTTCGCGCATTAATTTTCTAGTGGACTGCTGCTGGCCTACCATAACTATCTTATCTTCAAGCATGTTGCTCAGCAGAGGTTGTGGCTTCCTGAATGCACCTTTCGGGAAAAGTCGGCAAGCTTTGACACCAATCCAAAACACGATTCCATGCCCACCAGCAATCGGGGTCTTGGGCTTGACGCTGACAGGCTGCACTACTAATATAGCCAACATGACCGCCGTGGGAAGTCAACACCAACTTGATCGCCCGATTGCCTGCACAGGCAGCTTGCAAGTCGGGCACAATGGTGGGGTCAAACATGGGATCGTCGGCAGCGTAGATGATCAGAGTCGGTTTTTGCAGATGAAGCAACAGATACAGAGGACTACTAGCCTGATAATAATCTTCGACAGATGCAAAGCCTAATCCCTCAATCACGAACTCCCGATCGAACCCCCAAACACTATTAACACGTGCGATCTCCTCTGGATCTATTGACTCTGGGTGAGCAGCGTGGATCTGCCAAGCTAGTTTTTTCAGAGAGCGGGCGATCGTCTTTTCTAAATACTTGTCCCAAGGATCTTGAACTAGATAGGAAAGGGAACGATTGGAATCTAGGTTGGGACAAATCACCGCTGCTCTACCTATTTCTGACTCTTCGATCCCGATATCGGGCCCCCATGTTGCCAGAGTTTGTCCTGCTTTGACCGCCCATAATGCTAGTTGTCCCCCCAGAGAGAAGCTTGTAAACCAGAATGGTGCAGGACTTCCCATTGCCTTTGCCTGGGCAGCGATGCGGACAAAATCTTCCCCCTCATACAAACCATCTGAGGTTAAGGTACCAGACAATTGGGCGGTCCTGCCGTGAGCACGCCAATCAAATAGTACCACTGCATAGCCCCTCGCAAATGCCTTGCGCCCCAGCAGTTGCATATTCCATTGGTTTTCCAGGGATCCTGTAATTCCATAGGTGGCAATAATTGTACTATGAGCGTTTTCTGGGATGGCAACCAGACCAAAAATCGGCACTCCGCTAGCACCGACAAAGATTTTCTCTTGGTAAAAGGGTTCCAGCGCAGTAGTAGTCCTCTACCAATGACGGCTTACCCAACTAGCGGTGTAGATGGTCATTAATAGACCATTTCTCAGCAACCAAGGTGGATTGTATACCAGACGGCTCATGATGACTGATGCTTAAGAATGTCTTTAGATATTTTTACATCACTATGTTTATTTCTGCCGCTCCTCTACCGTTACTACCTCAAGCTGGCGATCGCTCGTCGCGATTATAGGTCATCTCCGACCTGTAGTCTGTCTCGTTATAGCACGAGCATAATCACTGAAACCCGATCGCGCATAGGCAGCCCGTAGCGCTTGCCTGGCGCACGTCATGTTTATCCCACCGTCACACCTGCTGCACCCATTCCCTGATGCCGCTTTTTGCTCTGGCTACTTCAGGACAACTTCGAGTCGATCGAGGCTAAATTTCATATTTATTTAACGAGCTCCTAACAAATTAGCGAAAATTTGCTTATAATCTGTATAGCAATCTTATGATATCTCAAACTATCCTTATTAATCCTTAACAATCAGGATATTTGACTAAGATTGTCTCGAACATGGAATCGATCGGATTACTGCTCTAGTTCAGGTCGATTCCTCTGCAACTGACGATCGCGCCAAAGGACTAGGTGTAAAATGATGCCCAGAATACTGATAATAGAGGACGATCCAGCAATTTCAGAATTAGTAGCAGTAAATCTGGAAATGGCTGGATATGACGTGAGCCAAGCGCTGGATGGCATCAAAGGCCAGGCTCTGGCCCTACAGTTGATGCCAGATATGATTGTCTTAGACCTGATGCTACCCAAGGTAGATGGTTTCACAATCTGCCAACGCCTGCGTCGGGACGAGAGGACTGCGGATATTCCCGTTTTGATGTTGAGTGCCCTCGGTCAAACCCAAAATAAAGTGGAAGGGTTTAATGCCGGTGCCGATGATTACCTGACCAAGCCCTTTGAAATCGAAGAAATGCTGGCGAGGGTGCGGGCCTTGCTTAGACGCACTGACCGCATTCCCCAAGCAGCTAAGCATAGCGAAATCTTGAACTATGGCCCCCTTACCCTGGTGCCAGAACGATTTGAGGTGATTTGGTTCGATCGCACGATTAAACTGACGCACCTGGAGTTCGATCTGCTACACTGCTTACTCCAGCGTCACGGCCAGACGGTCTCTCCCAGCGACATCCTCAAGGAAGTTTGGGGTTATGACCCCGATGATGATATTGAGACGATCCGGGTGCATATTCGGCATTTAAGAACGAAGCTGGAACCGGACCCCCGCCATCCCCGTTACATCAAGACTGTCTATGGAGCCGGTTATTGCCTGGAGTTGCCGAGCACTAGAAACTTGACTCAGGTTGTGGCCACATCGGTATCAGCTTGACCAGCTAGGGGTAGTTTTTTGTTAAACTATCCCTTTGTAGGATATCTATCAAAGGTAAATGCCTTGCTAGACGAACAAGCTAAAAAAACAATGCTGCGGAAGATTCCCCACGGACTCTATATCTGTGGGGTATGCGATGGTGAGGAAGTCAATGGCTTCACTGCTAGCTGGGTGATGCAGGCTTCCTTTAAGCCGCCCCTGGTGGTAAATTGCGTGAAGCAAGATTCCAAATCCCATGCCATGATTAAATCTAGTGGTGTATTTGCTCTCAGCTTTCTGGAAGCGGGAAAAAAGGACTTGGCCCAGCAATTCTTCAAGCCCCAGAGCCGTGTCGGTAACAAGTTTGCCGAGGTGGAGTTATATCAGGGAGAAACTGGCTGCCCAATTATCCGTGATTCTCTGGGATATGTTGAGTGTAAGGTAGTGGGTGCGGTAGAACAGGGCGACCATACTGTCTATGTTGGTGAGGTGATTGCTGCGGTCATCCACAAAGAGGGTGAACCTCTCATACTGGAAGATACTGGCTGGAATTACGGCGGTTAAGGTATGATGGCTAATGGTTCATGGTTGATGGCATGAACTATTAGCAATGAAAAGTTAGTATAAAGTAAGTGAACTATGCCTTTGATTAAAGTTCAAACTTCGGCCCCGGCCCCGGAAAAAACAGCGGTTCAGGGAATCCTGCAAGTGCTTTCGGCTAAGTTGGCACAGCATTTGAGTAAACCTGAATCTTACGTCGTGACGGCTTTTGAACCAGATGTGGGCATGACTTTTGCTGGGACTTTAGAACCGGTCTGCTATATCGAGATTAAAAATGTCGGCGGCATGAGTCCAGCTCAAACTAAGTCCATGAGTCAGGATTTTTGCCAGGTGATTTCTGAAAAGCTGGGCGTCCCCCCAAATCGCACTTATATTGAGTTCGCAGGTGCCCAAGGATCGATGTGGGGCTGGAATGCTTCTACTTTTTAGTAGGCTAGGGTGCATCTCAAGACAAGAATGATGCACTCACAAACTACTACAGGCGTTGCAAAACGACACCGATGATAAGAGTTGCTAATTGCTAATTGTCAATGGTAAATTTAAATAGTCATTAGTAGTCATAAATAGATATATTTACTTTTAGCAATTAACAATTAGCAAGAGCGCAATTTTCAACAATTGACTGAAGCACATCCCCGATTGGGTGCAACTACTATAAACTAGGAAAGCAAACTAGTAAAGACTTAGCGGACAGATGATTGAATCAGAAATACTGGAAAAACTGCAAGAAACATCAATACTAGATCGCATCCGAATTATTGAAGCAATTCTGCGCTCTCTCAAGAATGATATGCGTAAGGCTTCGGAACAACAGATATTACCTGGGCAGTATCCCCTCCGAGGAAAAGTGATTCGCTATGACGATCCCTATGAACCGGCGGTAGCCGCAGAAGACTGGGAGGCACGAACATGATCGTTCTAGATACTCATATCTGGATTTGGTGGGTTGATGAGAATCCTCAACTGTCTCCCCAAAACCGGGAGATAATTCAAGCCCATCAAGCAAGCGGTCTAGGAATCAGCATCATTTCTTGCTGGGAAATTGCCAAATCAGTCGAGAAAAATAAACTAAATTTACAGTGTTCTGTAGAAGAATGGCTCGAACTTGCCTTAAATTACCCTAATATTCAATTGCTGGAATTAAGCATCCCAATTATCCTTCAATCTATTCGACTATCTGGATTTAATGCCGATCCAGCAGACCAGAATCTAACTGTCCGTAAGCAGTCAAGATCCGACTCAAATCCAAATCTAAATTCAGATGAGCATGCACAAGCTAGCACCAACCCACTCACTTGCTGTTTATTTTCTATCTATACCCGTTCACTAGTCAGTGTCAAGAAAAATGCCCGCACAGCTGCCTGGGATAAGGCGTAAGTCTGCGACTTCTGTCCTACCCATTCCAGAAACTGCTGCAATTTTTGCTCCCCACTCACCAGGGCCTGAATTTTTTCCCTGATTAACTCCAGCAATTTATCTGCACTTGGCAGCATTTCCGCAGTTAGCAAGAACACCTCCCGCCAACGAGGTTCACTAATCTGTTCGACTAGCTGCGTCAGTTTTTCCGGGTTATTGACAATTTCTCTACTGATTAAATACTCTTGGAATGTTAGGTGAGAGAAGGAATAAATTCCCCGCGCCTGTTCCACTAAGATGCCTATCTGTTTAAATAATTTTCAAATTCCTGCATGTCCATCTCCTAGACAATAAAATGGAGCCAAAAGTTTCTGACAATTTACCCAATCAATCAAAGCTTGCTCTTCTTGAAAAAATGCTCCGCAATATATCCCACTGACTGCTTTATAATCTTTCCATTCACAAGCTTGTCCTTTTTCTTCTGTTCTAATCCTTGCTTTTCCTCCATGCGACTTCTTTCACTCCCAATACTGATGTTGGCAACTCAAAATCCTGCCTTTGAACTAATCTATGTAATGTACTATGACTAATTTTTATTCCCGTGAGCTCTGCAGCTTTTTGATAAGATTCATTCGCACAAATTAACATAGCATTTTTCTCCATTTTGGGACTGGATTTCACATGAGACTTCAAAATAATTAGCTTGTCGATTGGTGATCGATATCTTTCCCACAATGTCAATTGACGTTTTTTGCCTGTTTTTATCCCCGTATTCAATAATTTGTGAGTTCTGGACCCACTCTGCAGAAAATCTCGCAGTTCAATTTCTAAATCTTCAAAATTTTCCAAGTTTGGAAAATTTTAACCAGTAGAGCCAAATTTGTTTTTGTCTATACATTCGTCAATTTCAAATTCCTCCATATCAAAAAGTTGTTCTGGGTTCATAGCAGCAAGAAAATAACTTCAATTTCAATCTATCATAGATAATGTATAAATATCCAAAAGACTGCAAGTTTTTATTATATAAATATCGAAGACTCATAATAGATATTTATCTATGATGAGTCACAGATGCAAAAGTGAGATGCACCCATCGATTTTAATACCTGTTCGCTTTCCCGTTGTAAAACTTCTGGTTCTGTTGCGGCATCGGGTAAGGTCCGCAAGTACTCGGCAATATACTGCTCAATCTTACTTTGTTCAAATAAATATTCCCCCCGCTTGAATGTTTTAGAAGCTAACTGATACAGCAGCTTCAGCTTGCGGGGCAAAAGCAAGTTCCCATAAACATCATAGCGATCAATTCCCCTGGATTCATCCCAGCGCACCAGCAAAATATCCAGTCCTTGTTGATAAAGCTTCGCCCGTAATACTGGAAAATCACCTTGGTAATAAAAAACCATGCAAGTCAGATTCAGCAATATCGGCGTTCCTGCCAGTTCTCGTATTTGCCAGTTTTCTGGTAACTGTAACTGTTCCATAAACTGAGTTGTCAATGCCGCTTCTGGACTCTGCTTGGCGACTGTCACAAACCACCTTTGCACGAATATTTGCTCCCTCGTAAAGTCTGCTATCTCTATTTCTGTAAAGTCGGGAAAGCGATATTTATAGGCTGCGGGACGACAGCTAATAATTATGTTATTTTGGTAATATCTTTCTGTAAATTTGCGAATTTGCTTGATTACTTCTGCTTGCTCCTCTTGGGGCACTTCATCTAACCCATCCAGTAACAGCAGCACTCTTCCTGAGTCCAGCAATTGCTCAACGTCCTGGTCAGATATGCCACAGGTTGACAATTCTCTCTTTATATGGTACTCAAGACTAAAGTTGCCTTCATCTCTGGCATCTTCGGCAAAGTTTTTCAGCTTGATAAACATCGGGACTTTGTTGGAGAGAAATTCACCCCGATTGCAGAGTAGAGCAATAGCTTGCAAAAAGGTGCTTTTTCCCGCTCCAGGTTTCCCCAGCATTACCACAAAGCTGTATTTTTCTACTGCTTCCAGTCCGCCGATGCGTTCGCTGTAGCCCCTGCTTGTGCCAACACTGTCAAACTCACCCTGTTGGAACTCAGCAATATCTAACCATCGCAGATTACTAATTTCTTCGGTGATGTTAGCATCCACGTAAATCTCATCTAATTCTACAGGACGGGAAATATCTAGCATCCGCAGAGTGTCGCATTGGTGTTGGATCAGGGGCGCGGGCTCTCGACGCACCTTTTGGACTAAATCATCTATTTCTGCTGATGCATCTACTTCTGGAGGCAGGGCAATTTCTTCGGCAGTCAAGTCTAGGGCAAAACAGATTTCTATGAACACATGTCGGTCAACTGGTCTACCCGTGAAAAACTTCCAAATCGGTTGCCGAGATTCTACACCCGCAGCGCTTGCCAGATATTCCTGCGTCCATCCCTTGCGCTGAAATGCCCGCTTCGCTTTGAGGATGCCCTCTGCTAATGCATGGATCGATCGCTTTGCCATAGACTCTCCCTTTAAACTCCTCTTCTCCTGTTTTACTATCTTCTCCCTTTTCATCAGTATGATTACGCAATCTTAAACTGTTTTCAATTCCTTCTTCAAAATTACCAAACCAATTGATAATAAAATTCTCAGTTTTTTATTTATGCTAACCTAAGTTGCGACCTATTAAAAAAAATATGAATTACCCACTTAGACTTTACAGATATTTGGGATATTTCGTAGCTTTTGATACAAAATTATATTTTTTTTGTGCTAGACGGCGGGTTGGCTGTTTATAGGTTATAATGTACTAAAATAATAGTTAATTGCTGGGGGATGTAGATGATGGAAGATATGATTACAACAATTTTTGTTCTTTGTGACGAGCTACTAAAAGCGTTAAATATAAAAGAAGATCCACAAGTAAAAATGAACAATGCCGAAGTGATGACAGTCGGATTAGTTGCTGCATATTTTTTCGGAGGACACCACGATCGCTCTTGTCAATTTATGGTCCAACACAAGTATATAAAAAATCTGTTAAGTAAAAGTAGGTTCAATCGTCGATTACACAATATTGACGAACCAATTTGGATGTTTTTCTTCCAAGTTATAGCTCAAACATTTAAAGAGCTCAATCCGGGTCAAAAATATATTCTTGATAGTTTCCCGGTGCCAGTATGTGATAATATTAGGATTGATAGATGCCAAATTTATAACAAGGAAGAATATCGAGGGTATATTGCTAGTAAAAAACGTTATTTTTATGGATTAAGAGTTCATATGTTGGTAAACAAAAATGGAAAGCCAATAGAATTTTATCTAGATCCTGGTAGTTATAATGATGTTAAAGTTTTGCAATCTTTTGGCTTTGACTTACCATCAAATTAAATAGTTTATGGAGATAAAGCTTATAATGATTATCAATTAGAGGATTTACTAAAAGAGTCGTCAAGTATAATGTTAAAACCTTTGCGAAAAAAGAACTCAAAAAGAAAAGAATATTCTTGTTTTGAATATATACAAAAAGTAACAAGAAAACAAGTTGAAACCTGTTTTAGTCGAATCACCAATTTGTTTCCCAAGTCAATTCATGCTGTTACATCTAAGGGATTAGAGTTGAAAATAATTCTCTTTATCATAGCTTTTTGTATCCAATTTTTATAGGTCGCAACTTGAGTTATGCTAATTAAATGCACAACAGCTTAAGGACAAGGACTAGGCAATCTTGCAAAAAAATATTGCAATTCGCAATTCGCAATTCACCAATAATGAAAGATACTATCATAAAAGTGGAAGCGGGCAAACCCCAAAAATTGGCCGTGAACTTTCTCACCTGAGGGAAAAGCCGTGACGCCAAACATATATATACCACTATTACGAAGATTCTGGACTGGCCGCAAACGAATCGTTAATGTTGTTCCCGGAGGTACTGGTGGTGAGAAGGTGACGGAAATTGTCCGCGCCTTTCTATCTCTGGTTACTGCTTTTAGTGCGAACTCTCGTCCCTGACTCCGGGAAGTCCCCTCAAAGGCCCTACTCTCCTCTAAATAGAATCGCGGAAATTCCCATCCCAATCTCTGATGTATTATTACTCTTTGCAGTGGTTCATCCGCGTTTTCTGGCAGACTGATGGTGAAGTAGTAAGTTGCGCCCCACATTCTGGCCCCGTTGTTAGTAGTTGCGGCCCTCACCAGGCGCGGTGGTTGGACAAAATAGACTTTGCCATCCCTCAAGGTCACTCCAGAAACTGGCAGCACTGCTACTGCCCCGATAACTACCGGTACAGCAATAGCTATCCCTAATTGCGATAAAAGTTTACAGTTCTTCATATTTTGTCCCTTGAAACCTCGTAAATCCGTTATTGAAGGCCCTGTTGTTTAAAAAATGTTGCATCAGCGACGCATCCTCTCTGTAATCGGCTAAAACAGAAAAGGAATGTGGAGGCAAATGATATGACTACTATTTCTAATCTTGACCTAAAAAGCCCCAAGTGGCAAACGATCGTCCTTTTCACCTTGGGCTTCTGGCTGAGTAGCTGCCTGGTTTTGGATTTCGTGATTATGCCCAGTATGTATACAGCGGGTATGATGAGTACACCGGGATTTGCCACAGCTGGCTATTCGATGTTCTGGCTATTTAATCGCATCGAGTTACTCTGTGCAGCTTTGGCACTGACAGGTTTGCTAGTTATAAGTATAACTACTCAGATATCGCCAAGCAAAAGCCGCACTGCTATTATCCTATCTGTACTACTTTTGGCTGTTGCCTTGATTGATACCTACAGTTTGACCCCTCAGATGAGTGCTATGGGACTGGATCTGAATCTGTTTGAACCGGCTGAGGGTCTTCCGGCTGGGATGATGCAGATGCAGTTCGGTTATTGGACATTGGAACTGTTGAAACTAGTGGCTTGCGGCAGGATACTTAATTTGTGCTATCCCGGTCAGATGCAAGAGTCGTAAGAAAATAAGTTTTCTTTGATTAAGAAATCTTATTTTCTCATTCCCAGGTTCTACCTGGGAACGGGTCTTCTGAGGCTCCCGCCGACCATAAGCGCATCCGTGCAAAGTCAAGTCTGGAATATGTTTAATAAAACGGTAAGCTGTCGCGCATCTAAACTGCATATTGGGGCTTAGGGTAAAATCGAAGCAACCGGAGACCCATAAGCGTTTCAGCCAGAACAGTCATTTTGGACTATGCAATTTGAATGCATCACAGTTTATTATTTATGACTGGAGGCAGAGCCTTCAGAGCGCGTTCCCTGCCAGAGACAGGGAACGAGGGAACGAGGGAATTAGCAATTGCTCAATTTTCTATTTCCCGGTTGAACCGGATCATTTCCCACGGTCGCCCGCCATACACCCCTTCGATCTGCTGCTGGCAACAGGCGATCGCGAAGTCGTTTAATTCTTCCGCTTCAATACCATACAAGTGACCAAACACATCTGCTTGTACCCGACAGAAGCGAGGGGGATCGGGATAGTGCGATTCCTTTAGTGTAAACCGACTTGACACAAGTCAAGAAGCGGGACCACTAGCAGGGTTCCATTAGCCCTGACAACTTATAGATGATGGTGGTGAAAGTCCACCCCTCCAGGTGCTCTCGTGACAGCACTCTCCCGACGGTAGCGATGGCATCAATCCGTAAAGCGGGAATGAAAGGCGCACTGACTGGCAGCCTAAACCGGTTAACGTCGAGCAAGTAGTCATGATGAGCGAAAGCAAAGACTCATAAATGTCGTCATTGCTGACCAGCGAAAAGGCTGAGACGCTGGCCCAAAAGGTAAAGGATAATGGCCATTGGCGGATTGTCCCCCGACCAATAAGCACCGGCAACAAACCCGGCATAAAGAGTCCATCTAATATTATAAGTAGAGAAAACGAAGTCGTAATCCCTACTTATGTATATGACTTCTGGTTTTTCGCGCCAGGAGCGTGCGTCTAGTACGCATGATGTTTGTTCAGTAAACCCCATTTACAAGGAGGACAATATATGATATCCGGCTAGGCCGGGCCACCAACGTTGGCTACTACGTCAAGTCACAAGATAGATGTGTGAATATTCCTATTCACACATCTATCTTATTAGCCGTATCCATGACAAGGATGGCATTACTGAGGAGCCGGATGAGGTGAAAGTCTCACGTCCGGTTTTGAAGACGAGTCGGGGAGGTGACTCCCTGGCTTAGTTTAATTATCTGACATTCTCTGGTAGAGTGGTCGAAGTTAACGCACCAGCCATCATCACCCACCAGAGACAGATATAGTTCTAACTCTTCTGGTGATAAATACTCTTCTAGGTCTGGCCGATCGGCTGGATCCAGCTGGCAGCAGGCTCCACATTGTTTTACGCAACGCCAAGTTCCCATCTTCTGTTAGTTGTTAGTGGGCAGTAGTTAGAGGACAGTAGTTAGTGGTCAGTTGTCAATGCAAGAATTTTGAATTTTGAATTTTGAATTGTCAGGAGGCCCTACCTATTATCGTACCACAGATATTTATTTTGTCAATTATTTAGCTCGCCAGTCACCGACAAAAGTTGCGCCGGAAGCAGGAAGATAAAGTTTTGTAAAGTTTATGAGCAGCTTTGGGGCGATCGCTCAGTATAATGAGAAATTGGATTTTGGTTCGATCTGTGGGTTAATCAGGAAGGAACAATGGACTTGATCGCAAATATATTCAGCAACATTAATTTTGAATTAATCGCCCAACTGACCATGTTAGCGCTGGTGGTCGTCTCGGGACCGGTAGTCATCGTTCTCCTGGCGGCACGAGAGGGTGACATGTAGTCGGGAGTATGTCAGTTGTCAGTTGTCAGTTGTCAGCACTGTCCCCGTCCAGAGCTAATTCTGTCGAGGAGCAAAAATACTTATTTACAAAGTTGACATGCTCCCGATGTAGTCGCTGTGTCCCTTGACACGCATGAGAAGATAGTATCTCATGCGTGTTAAGGGACACAGGTTGATGGTTGATGGTTGATGGTCCGCCTGCCCCAACTGTAGGGTGGGCACTGCCGGACACCCCCGTTCAGGGTTTATGTGCGATTCGTTTAGTGTAAACCACCGGCGATCCTGCTGGCGGGACCACTAGCAGGGTTTCATTAGCCCTGACAACTTACAGATGATGGTGGTGAAAGTCCACCCCTCCAGGTGCAGGAGTGACAGCACTTCCCCTACGGTAGAGATGGCATCAATCCGTAAAGCGGGGATGAAAGGCGCTCTAACTGGCAGCCTACACCGGTTATCGCCGAGCAAGTAGCCATGATGAGCATAAAGCGAAGGTTTGCAGCGTCGTGACGAACAACCAGTGAAATAAGGCTGACACACTGGCCCAAAAGGGAAAGGATAATGGTCACTGGCGGATATATTCCTGACCAGTAAGCACTGACAATAAACCCGGCGTAAGGAACCCATCTAAAGTTACAAATAATCATCGGTAGGAACGAAGTAAACCAGGTATACACTCTCTACCACCGGTCGATAGGTAAAGTAGCCACCAAAGGCGTAACCTCTGTTTTCATCAGACAGGTCATACCTGGGAAAGATTTCGTGGAGAAGCAAACGCCTGCCCGTAATGAGCAGGATACGCTGACGCCCTCACGGTAATGTCAAATGTCAAGCGGTGAGTAGCAAATGATACGTCATAGGCACGGCACTGAGCCGATGAATGAATGGAAGGATATCCCCTGGCGAAAGCTAGAGCGGGTAGTCTTTAAGCTGCAAAAGCGGATTTACAGAGCGGCACAACGTGGCGATAAGCGAATGGTTCGCAGACTCCAGAGGTTATTGGCAAGCTCCCAGGCCGCAAAAAAGCTAGCGGTACGTCAGGTAACACAAGATAACCAGGGAAAGAAGACCGCCGGTGTGGACGGTGTGAAAGCACTGACCCCAAAGCAACGATTGGAACTGGTAGGACAAATAGGAATCTTGGGAAGGGCAAAACCCGCACGACGGGTATGGATACCTAAACCAGGAAGAACAGAAAAACGTCCATTGGGAATACCAACGATACATGACCGCGCGACACAAGGGCTGCTGAAGATAGTACTAGAGCCCGAATGGGAAGCATACTTTGAGTGCAACTCATACGGATTCAGGCCAGGGAGAGGATGCCACGACGCGATCGAAGCAATAATCACCAGCATCAACCAAAAACCCAAATGGGTATTAGATGCGGACATTGCGAAATGCTTCGATAGAATCAACCACAGAGCGCTAATGGAAAAACTGAATACAACATCACCAATCCGTAAACAAATACGGGCATGGCTAAAAGCCGGAGTGATAGACAAAGGATACTGGCACCCCACTGATGAGGGCACCCCCCAAGGTGGAGTGATATCGCCATTACTGGCCAACATAGCCTTACACGGGCTTGAGGAAAGGATAATGGAAATGGCAAAAACACAAAGAGAAAAGCAAAGGTTGACAGTAGTCAGATATGCAGATGACTTTGTGGTAATGCACAACGACAAGGAAAAGGTGGAAGAAGCGCAAAAGGTTGTAGCGGAGTGGTTAAAGGGGGTTGGACTAGAGCTAAAACCAGAAAAAACCCGAATAAGTCATACGCTATACGGAGAAAAACTGGGGTTCGATTTCCTGGGAATCAACGTAAGACAATATGAGGTAAGTAAAAACAGAAGCGGGAAAAATCCACACGGTAAAGCCCTAGGTTTCAAAACCTTGACAAGGCCAAGTGACAAGTCCATAAAGAAGCATAAAGAAAGGCTGTCGGAAGTGATAGCCAGCCATAAAGCGGCACCCCAAGAAGCGCTAATAGGAAAGCTCAACCCAATAATACGGGGATGGGCGAATTACTTCAGAACGGGGGCAAGCAAGGAGACCTACTCCGAAATGGACAACTACTTATGGAACACCCTATGGCAGTGGGCAAAAAGAAGACACCCGAACAAATCCGGGAACTGGATAGCCAAAAAGTACTGGTTGAACAACCAAGCGAAAGAATGGCGATTCGGGAACGGAGAAATCAAACTAATGAAACACACAAGTGTGAAAATAGTAAGACATGTAAAGGTGAAAGGAAAAGCGAGCCCATACGACGGGAACCTCACATACTGGAGTACCAGACTAGGCAGAAACCCAGAAATACCTAACAGAGTGGCAAAGTTGCTCAAAAGGCAAAAGGGAAAATGCCAGCAATGCGGGCTTACATTTAAGGACGGAGACAAGTGGGAAGTTGACCATGTCAAACCTCTAACACTAGGAGGCAAAGACCAATACGACAACCTACAACTACTACACAAACATTGCCACAACCGAAAAACTGCCAACGATGGCAGTAATAGCCGTACCCATGACAAGGGTGGCGTTACTGAGGAGCCGGATGAGATGAAAGTCTCACGTCCGGTTCTGAAGACGAGTCGGAGGGGTGACTCTCTGGCTTAGTTTAATTACCATACAATTGTCAATTAGCCATCAACGGTAGTGATAAACATGTAGTGATGGCACAACTAACCCGACAAGCATTTGTTGTAATCATGCACAAAATACCAAATCGCGTGATTTTCTTCTTAGAGAATGATAATGTTTTCCGAACCAAGCGACTAATTCTTTGCCTCGTTGTTTAATCTTTCAATATGATTAGTTTTTCCAGTTTCTTTGCCTACCGCAATAGTAACGCTTTTTCTGTATTGTTATATGCTTCCCAAAAAGTAAAAAACTGCGTCGATAAACAGGGTAAATATTTCCACAATTTTTTTGCTGATTCACGACTGCGATCGCCCAACTCCTACAATTTCTCTTGTTTTTGTATCAAGTGCCAACCAAATGTTTGTTTTCTTTATTCCTAAGACTACATTTCATCACATGTCAATTTTCCTTTGGGCTTGTCTGAAACCTTTATCTCACGGCAGATTTTTTATTAACGCCAGGTTTGTGAAACCTTTACTCGACGCCTATTCTTTCAAGTAATAGCTCATCTATATTCTTTTTCTTTTCGGACGATACCTGCTGTCGGGTTTTCAATTTATTGCCGATTTTTTACATATTTTTGCTTTTTATTATGAGTACTACCATTTTTTACTGTTCGCTCACAATTACAATAAGGGCAATTGGGTCGCGACCCCAAAGATGATGATGTGTTCATAAGTCTATACTCGCTTTTGACTAATAACATAAGAGCATTTTTCTGATGAGCTATACATGAGAATATTTTATCATTGCTATCAATTTGGCTAAGATAAAGAGCTGTTATATCATTCCTAAGAAAAGTAAGGATTAGTAGAGGGATGGAATGTTCTATCACTACATATTTATCACTACCGCCATCAACAATTAGCTGTCACCGGGTAGTCGGACGCCGATTAATTCGAGTTCGACGCTGCAGTTGCCATTATAATTATTTTCTCGCAGTTTGTAGGCAATGTCAACTTGGGCTGGTAAGGGAAAGTATTCTCCCCATCGCCAGGCGATCGCCTCTCGGATCTTAGTTCCCAATCCTGTCTCCTGCCCTAAGGTTAACTTCAGATGACTTTTGCTGACAATTTTTTGTTTAAAGACCCGGACGTTGGAGGTCCAAAATATCGGGGCCGAGTTTTCTATGCCGCAAGGATGCAGGGCATCTATTTGCTGATACAATTCTAGATTAATTTGATGAAAGCTGGCTGGGCTGTCAATCTTGACCAAGGGTCTTAAATGTTCGGGTTGCAAGCAGCTGTAAGCAAATTCTCGCAGGCGAGTTTGAAAGGCTTCTAGATGTTCGGCCCGCAGAGAAAAGCCCCCCGCTGCTTGGTGTCCGCCATATTTTCCCAATAAATTATCGCAGTATTGTAAAGCCTGAAAGACATGAAATTCCGGAATTCCTCTGGCAGAACCACGCAAGTGAGAGTCAGTTTCATAGGTGCCGAGAAAGACGGGGACGCCGTAACGTTCTACGAGGCGGGAGGCGACTATCCCAATTACTCCATGATGCCATTGGGGTTGGACAATGACTAAGACTCTCTCTTGTTGGCAGTTAATTTGGTTCTCGGCACACCAGGCGATCGCCTCCTGTTCAATTTGGGCGCACATTTCCTGACGCTTCTTGTTCAGTTGTTCGCATTGCCTTGCCCTTTCCCTTGCTATCCCTTTGTCAGTTGTGGTCAGCAGTTCGATCGCGATCTGGGGGTCCGCCAGACGCCCGACGGCATTGATCCTCGGCCCCAGGCGAAAGCCAATATCTTCGGGTCTTAGGGAGTGCTGCTGATTGACTCCAGAAACGCCGATTAAGGCTTGCACTCCCGTAAGCTGGGATTGGGATAGATGTTGCAATCCCCGTTTCAGCCAGCGGCGGTTGACTCCTGTTAAGGGCGCTAAGTCGGCAATGGTTCCGAGGGTGAATAGTTCCAGGGATGTTTTGTATAGTCCGTCCTCTTTTCCTAGCTGCTGGGCTAGTGTTACGGCTAAGATGTAGGCGATACCCACTCCCGCTAGTCCCCGATAGGGCGATGCTGCTGATATTAACTTGGGGTTGAGTATGGCATTGGCAGGGGGTAGTTGGGGTGGGATGTCGTGATGGTCGGTGATAATTACTTTTATACCAATCTCACGGGCTCTCTGGACGGGTTCGACGGCGCTAATGCCGTTGTCTACTGTTAAAATTAGCTTTACGCCTTGGGTGTGGAATTCTTCCACAATGCGGTTGTTGATGCCGTAGCCTTCCTTCATGCGGCTGGGTATGGCATAATCTACTCTTGCCCCTAGGTATCTTAAGGCCCGCAGCAGCAAGGCGGTGCTGGTCATGCCGTCCGCGTCGTAGTCCCCGCAAATGGCGATCGCCTCAGTAGAGGCGATCGCCTCTTGCAGCAGTTCTATACTCAAAGCTAAATCTGGGAACTCCTCTAGAGGATGAGGCAACAGGAGTGAGTCGGGGTCGAGCTGGAGATCGCTCTCCAACCCTCCCATTCGGAACCGGACATGCGACTTTCACCGCATCCGGCTACTGGGTAGTAGGCTGTTGTCATCAGTAGAATTACTATGGATTACTCCCGTTGTTCCTCATCTTACACAATTTCGCCCCTTTATCTTTCGATTCAGCCGACCTCTTAGACAGTTTTGGCCTCTTTCAAAGCCTTCACCCGGGATTGCGGCATTTTTAGGGCTACTTTCAATCTAAGACTTCCTACTATCACCGACCCACGTCAGCATATCCGTAAGAGTTACCCCAGGCATTAGCTTCTTGGGCCATCTTTCCCCTCGTGGCTTGCGCTTTACATCTAACTTGTCCAAATGAGGACAGCTCACGGGAGGTTACTTCGTTCCCTGATATCATTTCACGATACCTTTAGGCTCCTACTCTACCCCGGTAGCTTTTCGAGTACGATGTTAGTCACAGATTAAAACTAACACTAGCTACATTCCCTTTTGGGCCAGCGTAATAGCCTTATTCCGCTGGTTTTAGTTTACGAGGCTTACATAGATTTGCTTGCTCTAGCCTTGGGTATCTTTCCTAGCGGAGTCACCGGCTTAGGCTGCCAGTTATCCTGCATTTGAGTCCTCGCTTGGCACCACGGCGATGTTGCTCCGTAGCACTGAGGACCGGTGTCACCCCCGTACCTGGGGGAGGGGAATTTAACCCCCATGATGATCAGAGTTATCTGGCTAATGGAACCAGACCCGACTTTCACCATTACTGGTTTACGCCGGAACGAATCGCACAATCTGGATCTAAATATACTTTGGCTTCTGCTGGCGTCTGAATGCCGCGATTAATCAGCACTTGGGCTAGCAGGGGTGGGAGTCCCGTTGCTTGGGCTAACTGGTGGATCTTGCTTGGCAAGATCGGATATATGTGCCATCGCTGGTTGGGGAGGTGAAATGATCTGCTGTCTTTTACATGCATCGAAGCTTCCTCAAATTTACAGTTTACCACTAATTGCTAATTGCTAATTGTTCATTGCTAATTGCTAATGGACATGAATATGAGTTTTTGCTTCCCTAAGGATCCCTCACCCTTTAGGATTCTGTTGGCGAAGGTCGGGGATTACCCCCTGGTCAGCAGCTCCAACTGCTGACCGCATGAGGTCCTAGACTAGTAAAAGGAGAGGCTCTTCTCAATCTAGTATGCTAGATTGAGGCTAAAAGCACCAGGAAAGGAGACTACGCAAGCGAAAATTTTCCAGATTTCTGAATCCATATCCCTTACGTTTGATTAACTTGAGACGGTTATTTATTCCTGACACAGTCCCTTGAGTTTTCCCCGATTCATTATCACCTACAATTTCTCCGAACCATCTAATAATTGTCTTCACACGAGAAAATCCTCTCTTGCCTCTAGGATCCAATCGAGGATTTGTAAGGTAGGATTTTCCGACTTTTTGGACCTCTCATATATGTAGCTGATCCTCGGTACATTTTTCCCAATTTGGGAATTTTTTCTTGAATTTATTTCAGCTTAATTTCTTATTTTTTTTTTAAGCTTTCTTAATTTTTATGAGCTTTATTTTTATTTAATACTGATGATATTTATTTTTTTTCTGACTTTAAGTTTTTTAGCTTCATTCTTGATTTGTTTTCGACAATTATCTAGCTCTTCATTTACTTGCTTAGTCAGGTGAAAATGGTCAGCTATAACTTCAGTATTAGGCATCAATTCTTCCACTAAACTTTGATACGGTTTCCACATACTCACTTCTTCAATACCATTCAACACCTCGGGACCCCATGATAGCAAGAATTCTCGCAGATATTCTTGTCGCCGAGACTTCACTATTTCCAGAAGTTTGATCGCCATACTAGGCTCTCTGCTACAAAAGCCTATTGCTGCACCCAAACTTGTCGCAGAATTTCTACCCTATCCAGCCCTTGTAACTTTTGAGTAGTTGCCCAGTTATAAATAGCCTCTAAAATTAAGTGTCCGTCTGCACCAATGGCTAGGGCTAATTCCTCTTGTTCTTTTTCTCTATGGCTGCGCCACGCTGCGCGATTGGGTAATCGATATTGCATTACGCAAATACATTAGGACATTCTCGAAAGGCAGCATCAATGCAGTCTTGGAAATTCTCAAATTCCTTTATCCTTTGTTTCATCCAATTCTTGAGAACAAACCACCAATGCTCTCTTTTATTAAGATCGGGAGAAGAGGTTGGTAAGTATAACAGCTCGCATCCAGCCGACTCAATTAGTTCCCTAACGAATATTGACTTATGAAAACTTGCATTTTCAATAATAACTACATTTCCCTCCTCAAGTTGAGAGATTAAACAGAATTCTACCCAAAATTCAAATAAATCCTTGTTACAACCTCCACTAAATACTAAAGGAGCAAAGACCTTATCTTCTCTCTGCGCCGCTATCCAACTGACTCTCTCGGTTCGTTTTCCGGATTTTATTGCGTAAAATCTTTCTCCTCGGATCGCAGTAATCATAGGGGTATTCTTCTCTGTTATCTATTCCTGCGATGTCTCCGGAGAGCGCTAATCGCACTACTCCTGAGACATCGCCTCATCAACGTATATTCTCTTATTTTTTTCGAGATTATCTAGTTTTCGCAAAAACTCTTGACGTTTTTCTTCATCTCTTTCCCGATATCCATAGGTCTTTTTTTTTCTGCTTATCCCTAACCAAAGCATGGTTCTACTAATATTTGGTTGCGTAACACAATATGGCCATCTCTTTTTGAGTTTTATCTCCATGCTCCTTTCTAAACGCACGAAACTTTTCTTGATTGTTGATTTTGGGTTGAGGATCTTTGCGACTGGCTGTTTTAGCCTGAAAATTTCCAGTCTCAGCCTCTCTTTTCAACCAAAGGTCCAGAGTCTTCCTGCTAATATTGAGTTTTCGACATATGTTTGTTTTTCGTTCACCTCGTTTATAAGCTTCGATTGCCTTTTTCCGAAAATCATAGCTGTAAGGGGCCGGCATTATTATTCTCCTCGAATCGGTCTTCTTGTTTTACATTATACGTCCTAAGCTGCTTTGGTAGTGCTATATAAGAACTACTTTCTCCTGAGATTTCCTACTATCACCGACCTACGTCTGCGTATCCTAGGCATTACCCCAGACATTTGCTTCTTAGGCCATGCCTCCCCACCTGGACATACGCTTCACATCTGGTTGGTCCCTAGGGACAGTACCACGGGGGTTACTTCGTTCCCAAACGTCATATCTCGATGTCTTTAGGTCTCCTCTCTAAGCTGGCAGTTGTTTGTGTACAAAACTAATGAAAGCTAAGCATCAGTCCTAACTGCTTGCACTTTTGTGCCCGGTGTATCAGCCTTATTTCACCGGTTTTTTCTTACGACCCTTACAAGGATTTGCCTGTTCTAACCATGGACATCTTTCCTAGCGGCGTTACCTCCTCAGGGCTGGAAGCTATCCTACATTTACCCTCGCTCAGCACCATGGTGATGTTGCTCCACAGCACCGATTTTTCCGGAACGGTGGGCCAATGTCACCCCTGTACATGGGGGAAATTAGGGGTCGAGCTGGGAATCGCTCCCCAACCCTCCCATTCGGAACCTAAAGAGCGACTTTCATCGCACACGGCTACTGGGTATCAGGCCCGTTGTCATAGGTAGCCTTACTGGGGATTACTCCTGTTGGCCCTTACTACTTGTGATTTAGCCCCTTTCCTGGTTAACCAGTAACTCATTCCTCGATTACATTTGTAACGGGCTTATGATCTTTTGGGTTTACTCTCACCAGTAGTATCCTGATATCACCGACCCGCGTCTGCATATCCTGAGCATTACCCCAGGCTTTAGCTTCTCGGGCCATCTCTCCCTTCATGCCTTGCGCTTCACATCTGACTGGTCCAGTAGGACAGAACACGAAGGGTTACTTCGTTCCCTGGTATCATTTCACGATGCCTTTAGGCCCCTACTTTTCCCCGGCAGTTATTTGGGTACAATGTTAGCCAATTCCCTAACTAACACTAACTGCATTAACTTTTGTTCCAGCGCATTAAGCCTTATTTCGCTGGTTGGGTTTAACGAGGTTTACATAGGTTCGCCTGTTCTAGCCATGGACATCATCGAGCGCGTCCTCACCGGTAAGGGCTACCAGTTATCCTACATTTGAGTTCTCGCTTAGCACCACGACGATGTTATTTCGCAGCACCTCCAACCGGTGTTACCCCCGTACCTGGGGCTATGCCTTACTCACATATTTCTTAACAATTGTAGCAACAGTCACGATTGGCAAATATGAGTCTATTGTTTTTTCAATAAAACCTATATATTATCAATAAGCCCGCCATTGAATTGAATATCTGGTGAAGAGTCAGCTCCTTTTTTGTTTGAGCACAAGTCTTTTGAGTAATTGTACCAGTTCACCACAAGAAATTCTTCTATAAAGTTGTGAACTGGCACGGTTCATTCAGTTCTACTTCCGGCGCTCAATTGTCAGATAAGGACCGGACTATTGACGACCGTCCGGGCGAGAGAGCGAATTTACACTTATGGAGTTAAACATACTTTTTCATATTTTGGGACAGAGGCGAATCTAGAGAATCGCTTGAGCTAGAATTCAAGTATCAGCTATGTCATGCAAGCGTCGTAACCCTTGCCAAATAGTTTTCACCCCTGGTTCACCATCCCGTTTTCGTCCTAAAAAACCACCTAATTTAGCAATCCAATGAATACAAGTCTTTATTGTTGGCGTCGCCTCTAGTGGTGTCAAAGTTTTATTTATCGTGCAGTAAAGAGCTTGCTACTCATGGGTTTCTAAAATACTATCTGCTGGGGCCTCCGGGTTGTAACGAGCTTCATAAGTAAGCCACAATAATCGCCATGCCACGATTGTATAAGTGGCTAAAGCCCTTTCAATGCGATCTGCTGTTTCTAGTTGTAGTTGTTCTTTTCGACAACCACTTTTTAGGACATAATGATAACGTTCAATTAACCAACGATAGCTATACCAACGCAGGCACCACGTCATCAAAGCCAGTAATCGTCAGCGTCGTTAACAACAACCAGCTAACCCGGTCAACTCCAGAAGGTGGATGCTCTTCTTCTGCCAGAATTACTTGTATTTTAATTGGCTTTAATGATTTGTAGTGAATATGTGTTTTGGGTGGTTGAATCTCTACCGAAGTGCTACCCAGGGTTAAGGTTGCTTCGCGAGCCTTTCTCTCGGGATTTTTTGATAATTCTATCGTCACAACTCCTACGGGAGAAACTTTGTAGATAGCTGATTCTAATTTCTCTACTTCCTCTGAATCAACTGATTTTACAGAACGGTTCTAATAAGCGCGAATTAGAAGCATGCTCTGAATTCTCAGAGCGAGGCAAGGCCAAAAAATCATAAATATCTGCCTCCCGATCCGCCACTGTCACCACTGTAACATCTGATGGTATCACTGCTTCCGTTGCCGATAGCGAGTCCAGCCACCGCTGGCTTTCTTTATCTTTTGTTTCTATGAATCTGTCGAGAATGCTTCTTGCCAATATCAGAAATATCCCGTGCCCTGCTGATTTAACACTCAAGGGCGGTACTCCTGTCCCACTGGTACAAAAAACCGAGTGAACTTTTAGTTCTCGACTGGTTCTACAATTCCATTTGCCCCATTCCTTTTTTACTGGGATGGTGCGTAAAATTTAGTTCGGTGGTGTCCTGAATTGCTAAAATCGTTTCATGTTGTTTGACTCGGGAGAGCGTACTTTGTTGGTGGCAATCGCGAATCGCTTCCGCTTGAATCTGTGGATTTGCCCAAAAGTCATTTGTGCTTGGGTCCCTGCCCAATCTCCACAAGCTTGTGGTACCGTAGCATTGGGTTGTTCTGCTAAATCTGATACAATTTTTACCAGTATGAATGTGGCGACGGCGATCGCCCAAATCAGCAGATTTTAGTTCTTCTGCGGCCCAAGACTTCATATTTTTCTGTCCATGGATAATTTTTGCTCTTCGTGCTCTCTACAATATTAGCAACGCCAGAAGCAAGAGTCGTTTTATTTAATCATTATTTTACTTTTTAGCACTGGCGAGGGTTCCGACAGCGCGTAGCGCATTTCGTATCGGACTATATATTAACTTAGTGGAAGTATATTGTTAACTTTTTTGAAGCAATTGTACTCAAATCAAGACGGTGTAAGGATTTCAGATTGTTAAGAAATATGTGAGTAAAGCATAGGTACCTGGGGAGGGGGAATTAAACCCCCATGATTACCAGAGTTCCTAGTTTCCTAGGCCAGCGTTCCGTATATGACTACGTTAGGCTGGAACTCATCGCACGGGAATCTAACCCTCATAACGTCTGAGTTGTGGGTTGCCCCACCCGACTTTCCTGATTTCTCAGTTACGCCGGAACGAATCGCACTAACTTCCATAAAATAGCCGGGCGGGAAACTCCTAAAGCCGCTGCTGCTCGACGATAGTCATCGGGAACGCTTTGAAACCCTTCTTGGGTAGATCGAATCAAAATCGGGAGTACCATACAGGCGAGGGTTAGCCCTCCTGAAAGAATCGAAAAACCCATCCCGAGGGTTTTACAAAAGAAGGCATTGCCAAATAATCCGAAGACAATTGAAGGAGTACCGGCTAATAGATTTAGACTCTGACTTACCCACCGCCCGAACCAACTAGACTTCTCCAAAATATAAATTTTGGCTATAATAAACTTTGAAAATTTAATTTAGTGTCAATAAGTATGAGTTTAGATTTAAACTAGACAGTTTCAATGTTTCAATTGGTAAATTAACAAATGCTTTTGAGCAGCTAGTTTATAAGCTCAATATTATTGAGCTTCAAAGCGCAAGTCCGTTGGCTGAAAGGCAATCACAGTGCGGTATCCCCCCTTTTGTGCGAGTTCGGTATCCCCTGGGTAGTGCGACTAGCGCTCCCAGGGGATACCGAAAGCTCCCGGGGGATACCGCCAAAGTTTCAGCTTTTTTCATAGCTCTCGCAGGTTAGAAGGGAGTACATCAGGAGTGAGTCAGTTATTGCTCCAAGTTGTAACCGAGAACTAATTTTCGTGTCAATTTTAGGCATATTAGAATCTGGGTATTGCTCTGAAAAATTTGAGCTTAATTAATTCTACTTAGGGGCGCTTTTTTAACAGGAAATCCATCAAACCCTTATGATTTCGTACAGGTAACATATGTGAGAATGTGAGGTGGGGCTTGAAACTCATAGCTAGCAAGGGTTTCATTCTCGGAGAGGTCTACTTTCTTTCACGGTAAATTCGGCCAATAAAATTGCCGTCCCCAATCGCTACCGTCATACAAACTCCCAGAATTAATCCCGTTGATACCAGAATGGGGGCAATTCCTCCCCCGCGACCGGCTATCGGGTGATAAATTACCAATTTACCAGACTCCATCCCTGCCAGAATATATCGCTCAACAGCCACAATAACCTACATTTTGCACTACAAAATGTAGGATGTAATGATTACAAGAGCTTGGTGATGAAAGCGAACCTAAAAGCTCATATCCGTATAAATATTTATACGTTATGTTCGACAAATTGCCAGGCGGTGTCTCCGGAGGGGACACCGATATATTACGTATTACAAAATGTCGTGCAATGGCAATCGTATCGAGTAATTACATATTACTTATCATATTACAATTTGTCGTACGGAATATGGGACAATAATATTCCACTCACTCCCAGGACCACTGCCCAAATTAAACCGGTGGCGATCGCCTCTTTTTGATTAAGCTTAAACCTTACCTCAGTCATAAATATGTCCTCGATTTATCACTTCGGCGATCGCCACCAGCAGCAGCACCATTGCCATTAATATCAGACCGCTGACAAATAAAGCCCCCTGATGATTTCCCATAGCATATGCCATTTCTAGAGCAATATTTGCCGTCAAGGTCCGCACCGGTGCAAAAATATTGTTAGGGATTTTCCGTTTGAAAAGACTTGTCTAGTTTGCGATCGGCGCAAAGTTTTTGAATGAAAACGGCGTTGCACTTCGGACGGGATGATAGACATAGTTGCAAATAGTTTTAAACCTAGACTACAAGCGACTTTCAGTTATGTGCAAAAAGAGTATCATCCCCAAAATGTGCAACGCCTGGAAAACGTCTGATGGAGCTGACGACCATGAGATCCTTGCAGTTTAAGGATTTCTCCTTTTTGAGTATGATTTTGAGTATTTTGAATATGACGAAGACCTGAGAAATTATACTTATCTTGCCGCCGCGCAGATCTAGGCGATACGCCGAGCATAGAGGGAGCTAAGTACATACGCGCAGTTGCAGTACGTCACTTTTCAGTATCTAGAGTATATAAAGGGTCATAACCAGCGATCACTATCGTCACCTCGCAGCTGCTCGCCTCAGCACTGGCTTCACCTCATGCCCGATCGCCTTCGCCACCATGTTGCACTCTTCAGGTGTACAGAGTTGCTGTGTCCCTTGACAGGCATGAGACGATAGTATCTCATGACGTACAGCTGGTTGCTGTGTCTGGGGAACGGTACTTTTTTCTTCTGTGGGTAGCTAGGGCGTGTCATCAGTTAAGCCAAACAACAGTAGCAGCCAGGTAGATAGCACCCAAGAAATTCTGAGCCCTCTTATCGTAACGGGTGGCAATGGCTCGATATTGCTTGAGTTTGGCAAAAAAATTCTCAATCAAATGACGTGCTTTGTATAGATATTTGTCATAACGGCGTTGTTCTTTTCGATTGGATTTAGGCGGAATCACAGGTTCGCATTGCTGGGCTTCAAGACGTTTCAAAACCCGTTCGTCAGCATCAGAAGCTTTGTCTGCGAGTAACGCATCAGCCTTAATATTATCAAGTAACACATCAGCCCCTTCCAAATCGTGAGCTTGACCGGCTGTTAAATGAAAACCCGTTGGGTTCCCCAATGCGTCACAGGTCGCGTGAATTTTGGTACTCAAACCCCCTTTACGGCGTCCGATGGCTTGGTCGCAATCTTTTTTTTTTGAGCACCTGCACTATGTTGATGAGCCCTTTATATCGTGGCATCAATCATCGCATATTCGTTATCGGCATCGGACGCAAGTACCTTGAATACTCTTTCCCATACCCCGGATTTTGACCACCTACTATGGCGCGTATGAATTACCCTCAAGTCCCCAAATCGCTCGGGTAAGTCCCGCCAAGGTATCCCAGCTCTATATCGATACAAGACAGCATAGACAAATAAGCGGTTATCCTTAGCTGTCCCCCCCACATAACCCTCCCGACCTGGCAATAGGTCCCTGATTCTCTCTCACTGGTCATCTCTTAAAGCATAGCGACGCATTTCTCAAATTCTCCTGCTCTAACCTTTACCCTCTTAGATCACACCAATATATCCTGGTTGTCAACTCAATCATCTGGTTATATATTTTTGGTGGGGACCCATATCGTTAATCTAACTGATGACACGCCCTAGCTAGGTTTACCAACGATGTAAAGTTCTGACTTGCTACGGGTTAATGCTACGTACAGCAAGTTGTCTTCCTGCTCTTCCTGCCAAGGCTTGATGTTTCGCCAAGACATAGGCATGTCCCCAGGGCAAACGCATCTTATTTTTGAAACGCTTACAGGACAAGGGTTTGAGCATCTAGAGTATTTATACTTATATAATTCCAGAATGCTTACTGGGAAAGGCTTCCAGGATTTAGATGCGTTTTCCCTGGGCATGTCCCCAGTCTTGTACAGGAAAATGCCATCGGCCTCCAATCCCTTGGCCCGATGGCACGTACATTTGCTCAATTCCAACTGGACAGCATTTAAGTCTTGGCATTCATCGACTAAGACGAACTCATAGGAATTGAAAGATCTATTTAGTCTTAACTCCCATTTGACGGGAAGCCATATCATGTCGGTAAAGTCAAAGCTTCTCTTGCGATTCGCCAAACCTTCTCCCACGGACAAGACAGAGGCGACCGCCTCGGCTACACGGCCAAAATCCCAAATATCAGCAAGCTCACTCCGGACTGCAAATGCTCATCACTGAATACTCCGTCGGCTTTAAGTTAGTCAACCTGACAAGGTCTACCAACTTAAAGAAGTCCCCAGCCTTGTCTAGAGCCCCTTCAAGTTCAGCGAGTTGGCCACGGACTATCAACCCCAAGTTTTTGCTAATGTCTTTGTACTTGCTTGAATCGAGCAAGCTCCTGGGATTTCGGATCGACAGATGGGAGCGTAGTAACGACCACCCGGCGATGTCTCCTGTGTGCCGTTCGCTTCGCGTGGCGCAGCCATGTCCCCTGGGACAAGAGCACAAAGGAGATATCGAAGCTGTGAAGAGTGCTGATGCTCTTGGTCCACTGTGGACCCAAGCTAGAGATTAACTGATTCGCGTTGGCTTTCCCGAATACAATAATCTTAATGTTGCGGGGCTTAATGCCATCAGCCTCTAAAGCTTGGGCTGGTCGGGGTCGAGCTGTCCCTCACGGGACAACCCTCCCATTCGGAACCTGAAGAGCGACTTTCACCGCACACGGCTACTGGTTGATAAGCTGTTGTCATAAGCAGGATTACTCTGGGTTACCCCCTTTGTCCCTCGTCCCATGAAATTTTGCCCCTTATGGTCAGTCGATGAACCGTTAACTACCTAACTCCGGAAGGTTTGCGGGGGTGAACCAGTAAACCATTAAGTTTGCTCTTTACTTACATCTCCCCTGTATTTGGGGCCCTGAGTTTTTACCCGGTTAGGATTTAATCCACCATTAATCCCTAGGATTTCTCCTGGTTTATTACATTCAAAAGCTACTTTTTCCCAGAACATCTTACCATATCCGTCCGACGTCAGCTTATCCACAGGTATTACCCTGGGCTTTTGCTTCTTAGGACATCCCTCCCCTCGTGGCTTGCGTTTTACATCTAACTGGTCCAAATGAGGACAGCCCACAAGAGGTTACTTCGTTCCCTGGTATCATTTCACGATGCTTTTAGGTTCCTACTATCCTCCGGGAGTTCTTCGAGCACGATGCTAGCCAGATGATACAACTAGCACTAACTACCATTTCCCTTTTGGGCCAGCGTATTAGCCTTATTCCGCTGGTTTAAAGTAACGAAGTTTACACAGGTTCGCTTGTTCTAACCATGAGCATCTAACAAGCGCGGTGTCACCGGCTTAGGCTGCCAGCTATCCTACATTTAAGTCCTTGCTTCGCACCACAGCGATGTGACTCTATAGCACTAAGGACCGGTAGTACCCTCGACCCCCGTAGCTGAGGAGAGGGAATTTAACCCCCATGATAACCAGAGTTTCTGGCAAATGAAACCAGACAGACTTTCACCGTTACCGATTTACGCCTGAACGAATCGCACACCATCTTCAAGGTTGTTGACTTCCCGCTGCCTGCAACCGCATTGCAACAAGCGCTACCCGACCCAAAGCGGGCCCATGAGATTATGGTTTTCTGGTATTTTGACGCTTTCCAGAAAGCCACCTCACTTCTTTTTATTATACTGTAGGCAAATCGTCATTTGAGTAGGGTGGGCAATGCCCATCTTACCATATTACCCTGTGCTAATCTGTAATTAACACTAATGTCACGGGAAAAATATAAAATTGCTATGCATTACTCAACCCTAGCTACGCGCCACCCAGCTAATACCCTACCCCAATGGCAACCCGCCACCTGGTCGGAATATTTAGCAGATCGTGACGAGCCGAATTTGGAGAGAGTTAAGCTGTTTTTTAATGAAGGATATCTTTTAATCGAAATGGGAGCAGAAGGAATTAATCACGCGATCGTCTGTAACTTATTTCCGATCCTGTTTTTTCTCTGGTTCAGTCGCACTCCCGAGCAGAGGTTTAAATGTATGGGGCGCTGTCAACTGGAAAAGCTAAACCAACAAGCAGCAGCACCAGACCAAGTTCTCTATATTGGAGAAGGTGCTCCTAGCTATTCAAAAGGAACCACGTCGTATCGACTTGAGAAAATGGCGGGTTCCCGATCTGGTGGGAGAAATTACTGATACTACTTTAGCAACTGACTTGCAAGAGAAAAAGCAGCTTTATGCCGAGCTGAAAATTCCTGAATATTGGGTGAGTGATGTTAAGAAAAAACAGGTGTTAGCGTTTCGCTTGCACTCTGATGGCAAGTATCAGCCCTGCGAATATTCTGTAGCCCTTGAGGGTTTGCCAATCTCTTTGTTAGAGGATACTTTAGAACAGTTAAGTCAGGGAGATCATGTGAGTGCGGCTCTCTGGTTCTCTCAACGGATCGTTAATCTGTAATTTATGCTTTTATCCTGGAGACCGCTTACGGGAAAACTACCACCCATTTCCTCCCTGCTGTTGGAGATACGCTCTATCCTGATGGGGCCGATCTCCCTATTGCTGCTGCTACTGCTCTGGCAATGGGAGGCTAAGCAATACACTAGCGTGATACAGATAAAGGGTTCTAGGGTTGTTGACAATTTTTTACACTCGGAAAATAATTATGTCCTACTAAATACTGAGAAGCATTGGGCCCAAGCAATATTTACCGCAGGAGTAGCTCAGTCATTCCGTGGAGTAACTCAGTCATTCCTTGGAATGCTGAGTTACTCCGTGGAGGGAGTGAGTTATTAAGGTGGAGGGAGTCCCTATTAAGGTGGAGGGAGTCCCTATTAAGGTGGAGGGAGTCCCTATTAAGGTGGAGGGAGTCCCTTATTCCGTGGAGGAAGTTACTCCGAAGGTAGAGAGAGGCACTCCAAACGGAGGAAATGAGTTATTCCGTGGAGGGAGTCATTTGGCCTTCGGAGCCAATACTTGTTGGTTTTGCACTCAAGGAACAGTTTTAACAACAGGATTTCAAGCATTTCAGCTTTCCCGAATACAAAGATCGCGGACAATACCTCTTGGTATTGGGGTCGGGGTAAGGACAACAGTTGTTGTAGCGGGTTCCGTTGGTGTCGGGGTGATGTCGGGAAAAAGGCGATCGCCTGTCCTCTGCTAGGCCATCCGCAGCCGCCAAGGCCGAGAGCAACCGGATATCGTATAGTCTGGGGGGTCTCACTCTATATTAACCCCCCGGAAAAATTTTTCACCAGATTTGCGAAAAAAAATCTTCCTTCTCGCCAAACGTATATAGAAAGGCAGGCAAAACTATATTCACGGTTCGTAGTAAGCACTGAAGTGCTTAACGGTTCGTAGTAAGCACTTCAGTGCTTAACTCGCCCAGGAGCCGATAGCGCCGGTACTTGGCAGATGGCCATTTCTCCAGGTTCGGCTTCTTTGTGCTTTGGCTTGCTCAACTTAGATGCCAAAGCAGAAGCTGCTTCATTGTTATAGCACTTCTGGTGATTAGTGTGATATACTGTCGGAGATTGCTAGCCGGACGAAGCTTGTTGCGAGGCACGGCCTTCGCAGCGGCCCGCACCGACAGGCTACCGGTCCTGCGCGTGCTCGCGACGCCGGAATGCGCTCTTCATCTGCCGCTGCGCTAGCGGGGGGGGTAACTCTATGAAAGCATAAGTTACTCGTTAGTCTCCCCCCCCTCGCTCCGGACTTCTAGGCGATTGTGTTGTACCACATTAATGCCGAGATTCGCTATATAATGGGATTCAACAGCGTGGCATCGTGGTCAACTTGTCGATCCGCTTCGCCAAGAGATGTCAGATTTTCTCAATGAGTTTGATGGTGGAGATCCCTTTAGCAGTACTTACATCTCCAGCAAGACTCCAGGGGAGTTTGCCACCCATATGGTATCTTATAGCAGTGTGAGGTCTGATATCCGACTCCTGTTCTATGCCTCACTGGAAAGCTAAGCAGAAATACACAATACCAAGGAAGAAACCCAATGTTATAAAATGAAACATGGCGGCTACTGCTACTATGGCACCGTCAGCAAAAATCCCCCACCGGGCATGGTGTCCCAGTAGTGGCTAACCAATGGAAAGAATTGACCGAGACAAGGGACGTGATTGTTTGTTTTGAAACTCAACCCTGAGAAATCCCATCTGAAGCGGAGAACGTGATGATTTTCCGGCCTATTGGGCGATCGCCACCATCGAGGAGCAAAGAATCCAGAAACTCAGGGACACCTTGCTAGCCCCAGGGTCAGCGGACTTCTGGCATGCAAAGGCAATCGCCGACTTTCTTAGCAAAGGTGCTAAATGGCAAAGTTTCCCAGACTGCCCAAGCCCTAATTACTTGGTATTACTCCGAGAAAGAATGCATTGGCACAGTCTAGTAGAGACTAATATTTGGGCGATCCACTAGCGCACTATCGCCCCTTATCCACGGAGGTAACAAAAATTGAACTAAAAACCAATATCCTGATCGTACTGTGGTATAAACATACAATCCTTTGGATTGCTCCGTCTATCAACATGTTTGAGAATAACCCGAATCTCAGCAGCGCATGGCGTAGTTTAGTTGAGGATGGTGACATCGAAACACATTCTAACATGACAGCTGAGTTAACGGTTCAAGGCAAGGAAACACTTCGCAACAGCTTACCAAAGCCTGGTGCTAAGGATTACTGGGAAGACCCACAAATCGCCGGATTAATGCGCGACCCGCCTGAGACTTTTCTCGAAATTGTGAGGATCTTAGTAGCGTGGTATTATTCCGACGACCCGTCCCAAGTATTACAAGCATCAGAAGAGCAATTTGATCGAAAACTCCCAAGTCTGCTCATAGCATGGAATCAGTGGATGGCAAATAAAAAAATACATCCCGGTATCATCGGCGGCATATTTGACCCGATCATGGACAGCAACGGCAAATGGCGCGAAAACTGTAGTTTACTTGAGGCAAATGGTGATATAAAACTACATCCTGAAAGCGGGGGCCTTGTGGTAGTTGAGTTAACAGCTCAAGGCATGGAAACACTCTACAACAGCTTACCGGAGCCTGGTGCTAAGGATTACTGGGAAAACCCACGGATCACCGAATTCGTGCGCATATCTATAATACAAAAAGCCCCGGGTCTCATAGTGGCTCTAGCAAAGTGGTATTACGACGGGCCCCGCATTAAACACATGTTACAGCAGCCCAACGACATTGCAATCCCAATAATCCCCTCCGATAACGATGATTAGTACGGAATAACACCCATGGCGATCGCACCAACGCGATCGCCCCAAATATCAATGGAGGAAACCAAAATGATTGATGACAAAATCGCCGCACTACTTCTACTGTGGCAGTGTCAGAGGCTTAAATACTCCTTGGATGAATTACTAGCAGGTGAGATCGAAGATGGCGAGGAAGAAATATATTGGGGCAAGCCAGAAGGAGAAGAAGTGTGGTAAACTATATTCCCAAACTAGGTGACTTTATTCGCCTTAACTTTGACCCCCAGGCAGGACATAAGCAGATGGGGCTTCGCCCTGGGCTTGTTGTCAGTCAGGATAAATTTAACCGCAAAATGGGATTTGTTTTTATTTGCCCTATCAGCAATAAAAAACGTAAAAACCCGTTTTACTTTACCATTCTCGATGGGTAAGCGGTGACAGGTGTAATTATGGCTAACTAGATGCGATCTCTTGACGAGCGCGCTAGACAGGCAAGTTTTATTAGTGAATGTCCAGAAGGTTTACTTGAAGAAGTGCTAAAACGGATTAAGCCGATTTTATTTGATTCTTAGGCAGGGATTTATGCCGTTTCCGTCCAGACGCACCTAGGGCGGGACGCTTTCATCTTACCTGACGGGGCGATCGCCAGTAACCACGTACCAGGCCGACGGACGGACAGGCGAGACAAGTCCTACGCTGACAGGCGAGACAAGTCCTACGCTGACAATTTTGGGATTGCTCGCGCTGGGGTGTACTCTAGATCGAGTCACTCTATTTACTGCTCTTACCAAAGGCACGACGCGATATGACAGTCTCCAGTCCTCCCCGTACCATACGCATCGGTTCCCGCAAAAGCCAGCTAGCTTTGATCCAAACTAACTGGGTGCAAGCACGCTTTGTCGAAAAGTTCCCCGATCGCACCTTTGAAATCCACACCATGAGCACCCAGGGTGATAAGATTCTGGATGTGGCCCTATCCAAGATTGGCGATAAGGGACTGTTCACCAAGGAACTGGAACTAGGAATGCTGCACGATCGGACGGATCTGGCGGTGCATTCCCTCAAGGATCTGCCGACTAACTTGCCAGAGGGGTTAGTCTTGGGATGCGTCACGGAACGGGAAGATCCCGCTGATGCCCTGGTTGTCCGTGCCCAGCATCAAGATAAGCAACTGGATACTCTGCCCCCTGGAACTGTAATTGGCACATCTTCCCTGCGCCGCCTGGCACAGTTGCGCCATCATTATCCCCATCTGGAATTTAAGGATGTCCGGGGTAATCTCAATACCAGACTGGCCAAGCTAGATGCCGGGGAGTACGACGCCCTGATCCTGGCAGTGGCCGGTTTGCAACGCCTGGGTATGGCCGATCGCATTCATCAAGCAATTCCAGCGTCCGTTTCTCTCCATGCCGTGGGACAAGGTGCTTTGGGCATAGAATGTCGCGCTGATGACACCGAAGTGCTAGATTTGCTCCAAGCAATCTCTCATACTCCTACCACCCAACGCTGCTATGCCGAACGGGCCTTCCTGCGATCGCTGGAAGGGGGTTGCCAAGTCCCGATCGGGGTGAATACGACCATAGATGGGGATAAACTGACCTTGACTGGTATGGTGGCCAGTCTTGACGGTCAGCGCTTAGTCAAAGATAGTATTACAGGTTCGGCTAATAATCCCGAACAGTTGGGACTCGATCTGGCAGAACGCCTGCGCGAGATGGGCGCACAAGATATTTTAGCTGAAATCTTAGCTGAAGTCCAACGAGATTAACAGATCCACCCCATTGACCATCATTGACAATAGATAGCTGATGAGAATTCTGTTTGTTGCTGCTGAAGCAGCCCCGATCGCTAAGGTAGGCGGTATGGGGGATGTAGTGGGTGCCTTACCCAAAGTGTTGAGAAAAATGGGGCATGATGTCCGCATCTTCATGCCTTACTATGGCTTTTTGCCCGATAAAATGGAAATCCCCCAAGACTCTGTCTGGTGGGGGTTTGCCATGTTTGAAAACTTCGGAGTTTACGAGACGGTGTTACCCGGAACTGACGTCCCCTTATACCTGTTTGGACATTTGTCTTTCTCGGGTCGGAACATCTACTACGGGGAAGATGAAGGTTGGCGGTTTACTCTGTTTGCTAATGGTGCCGCAGAGTTTGCCTGGAATTACTGGAAACCGCAAATTATTCACTGCCATGACTGGCACGCGGGGATGTTGCCAGTATGGATGCACCAATCTCCAGATATCAGCAGCGTGTTCACGATTCACAATTTAGCCTATCAAGGACCGTGGCGTTGGTATTTGGATCGGATTACTTGGTGTCCCTGGTACATGCAGGGTCATAATACCATGGCAGCAGCAGTGCAGTTTGCCGATCGGGTAACGACAGTGTCTCCGACCTACGCCCAGCAAATCAAAACGGTAGAATATGGGGAAAAGCTGGAGGGTTTGCTATCTTTTATCAGCGGCAAAACCGTGGGTATCCTCAATGGCATCGATACGGAAAGCTATGACCCGGCCACCGACAAGTATATTCGGAAAAACTTTACAGCTGATACGATAGAAAAGCGTGCCGCTAATAAGATTTCCCTGCAAGAAGAAGTCGGTATGGAGGTAAACAAGGGCACCTTTTTGATGGGTATGGTGACCCGGTTGGTGGAACAAAAGGGCATAGACTTGACCATTCAAATCCTCGATCGGTTTATGGCCTACACTGATGCTCAGTTCGTGCTGCTGGGGACGGGCGATCGCTATTATGAAACCCAAATGTGGGAGATGGCATCCCGTTATCGGGGGCGGATGTCGGTGCAACTGCTTTATAATGATGCCCTGGCCCGCCGCATTTATGCAGGTTGCGATGCTTTCTTGATGCCTTCGCGCTTTGAACCCTGCGGGATCAGCCAAATGCTAGCCATGCGCTACGGTTGCGTTCCCATTGTACGACGCACGGGGGGCTTAGTCGATACGGTCTCCCACAATATCCCGGATCTAGAAATCGGTACGGGTTATTGCTTCGATCGCTACGAACCCTTGGACCTATTTACCTGTATGGTCAGGGCTAGCGAAGCTTTCCGGTTTAAGGCGGAATGGCAGAAACTACAGCAGCGGGGGATGCGGCAGAACTTCAGTTGGGATCTTTCCGCGAAAGAGTACATTAAAATGTACCGAGAAGTTATCGGTCTGCCGCCGGAAGAGGAAGAAACTCAACCAGAGTTAGCTACTGCTACATCCTGATAGATTGTCGGGTGGGCTGCGGCCCACCTGACAGTTGCATCTAATCATGTAAAATGGGGAAAGCGGCTATGATTCAATCCCTGCAAAAAACCCTAACCTTTGAGGAATTTCTGGAATGCTATCCAGAAGATGGGAGATGCTACGAACTTATTGATGGAGAGGTTGTCGAAATGCGACCGAAGGGTGACCATGAGGACATATCAAGTACCATTACTCGCAAACTCGATCGGGAAATAGAACGCTTGCACCGTCCTTTTTCTATTCCTAAAACCTGCTGCATTAAGCCTGAAAGTGATATTGATGGGTATGTGCCAGATGTAATTGTGCTCGATCGCCGGCAACTTCCGTTAGAACCCCTGTGGAAAAAAGCTTCGACCATTACAAAGGGTAGTTCTGCTTGTTTAGTGGTAGAGGTAGTTAGCACAAATTGGCAGGATGATTATGCTAAAAAGTTGGAAGATTATGAGAGATTACTAATTCCAGAATATTGGATTGTGGATTATCTAGCATTGGGCGGTCGGCGATATATTGGATATCCTAAGCAGCCGACAGTTAGCATTTACTCTCTGGTGGGTGAATCCTATCAATTGCAACAATTTAGAGAAAAAGAAAAAATGGTGTCGGCAATATTTCCAGAATTAAACTTGCCGGCGGAGGCGCTTTTAACGGTGCCTTATTAATAGTTTACTGTAGGTTGGGTTTCGTGCCTCAACCCAACCTCTAGCCGATCGCAATGCAACAAGCAGAAGCGTCCTGGACTTTCCCTGACTAAAGCAGGAAACAAGAGACAGATTCGCGATCTTGTGCTAGAATTAAACATGTAAACGCGATCGCATTGGGTAGCGGCAGAAACAATGACTATCACGGCAACTTCAGGAACAAGAACCAAAAATCTCTATAACCAGGACTTTTATCTGTGGATAAAGACCACAGCTAAGTTACTACGGGAGGGAAAGTTAGAGTCAGTAGATATTGAAAACTTAATCGAAGAAATAGAGGCGATGGGCAGGAAAGAAAAGCGCAGTCTCAGAAGCAATCTGATTGTGCTGTTGATGCATCTAATCAAGTACAGATATCAACCAGATCGACGCTCTAACAGTTGGCTTTATACAATATTCGATCATCGAGATAGGATAGAAGTAGAACTCGAAGAGAGTCCAAGTCTTCAACCTTATTTAGAGGAAATCTGGTCAGAATGTTACTCAAAAGCAAGGAAAAAGACCTCTCTGGAAACTGGACTGCCCCTGAGTACTTTTCCCGAGTCATGTCCCTTTAGTCAAGCGGAAACCCTAGATCCTGAATATTTGCCATAATCAAAAGAAAGGAGTATAATCAAGAAGAAAGCATAAGAGAAACGACCATGAATAAAGAAGAGATTAAGCAGCGAGTAGAGCAATTACGGCCAGAACTGCAAAAAGCAGGTTACGCCTATTACGTTCTGGACGATCCGATTATGGAGGATGCAGTTTACGATCGGCTGTATCGGGAATTACAAGAATTGGAAAGGCAGTATCCAGAATTGGTAACGGCGGACAGTCCGACCCAGCGGGTGGGAGATAAACCTGCCTCCCAGTTTACCTCGGTGCGGCACAATATTCCTCTGTACAGTCTGGAGAATGCTTTCAATATTCAGGAGTTGACTAAATGGCAAGAACGCTGGCAGCGAAATGCACCGGAAACGGAATCTTTTGCCTATGTTTGCGAACTGAAAATCGATGGTTCGGCTTTGGCCTTAACCTATGAAAATGGGATATTGGTAAGGGGGGCAACCCGGGGTGATGGCATCCAAGGTGAAGAAATTACTCAAAATGTGCGGACAATTCGCTCAATTCCTTTGCGCCTGAATGTAGATCGACCACCGCCTGTGGTGGAGGTGCGCGGGGAGGCGTTTTTAAGTTTGGATGTCTTTGCCCAAATTAATGCAAAACGATCGCAAGCTGGGGAGCAGTTATTTGCGAATCCTCGGAATGCAGCGGCGGGGACGTTGCGACAATTAGACTCGCGCATTGTCGCCAAACGGCGACTGGATTTCTTTGCTTATACCTTGCACGTACCCGATGATATGTCAAGGGTAAAGACCCATTGGTCAGCGCTGGAATTGCTGCAAGAGTTTGGTTTTCGGGTGAACCCCCATCGTCAACTATGCGATGATTTGCAGTCGGTGGATATATATTATCAATATTGGGACAGTCAGCGGCAAAGTTTGCCCTATCTGACAGATGGAGTGGTGGTGAAGCTGAATGATTTGGCTTTGCAAACACGGCTGGGTTTTACTCAGAAGTTCCCCCGCTGGGCGATCGCCCTGAAGTACCCAGCAGAAGAAGCGCCAACTTTGGTAGAATCAATTACAGTGCAAGTGGGGAGAACGGGGGCTCTGACGCCAGTAGCAGAGTTAAAACCGGTACAGTTAGCGGGGACGACCGTGTCCCGGGCCAGCTTGCATAATAGCGATCGCATTTCAGAATTAAACCTGCATGTTAGGGATACAGTAATAGTGCGCAAGGCGGGAGAAATCATCCCGGAAATAGTGCGAGTATTGCCAGAATTACGTCCGGAAAAGGCAAAAGCTTTTGTGATGCCGAGTCATTGCCCGGAATGCGATCGACCTGTAGTCAAACTGGCCTCAGAGGCAGTAACCCGTTGCATTAATCCCGAGTGTCCCGCTATTATCAGAGGAAGTCTAATCCATTGGGCAAGTCGCAGCGCCCTGGATATTATTGGTATGGGAGAAAAGTTGGTGCAGCAGATGGTTGATCGCGGGTTAGTTAAGTCTGTCCCCGATCTGTACGATATAACTGTAGAACAGTTGAGTTCTTTGGAACGAATGGGTAAGAAGTCGGCAGAGAAATTGGTGAGGGCGATCGCCGAATCTAAAATTAAACCCTGGTCGCGAGTATTATATGGTTTAGGGATTCCCCATGTGGGCAGCGTGAATGCTAAAGTATTAGCAGAAGAATTTCCCAATGTCAAGGAGTTAGCAGCAGCATCAGCAGTGCAGATTGAAGGGATCTATGGTATTGGTATAGAAATTGCTTACTCTGTTTCCGAGTGGTTTCAGAGATCGGAAAATCAGAAGGCGATCGCCTGTTTAGGGGAAGCAGGATTACAATTAGAGGGAGTCTCATCTGCCGAGGTCAAAAAATCGGGTGATTTAGCAGGGAAAACATTTGTGATTACAGGCACTTTGCCAAGCATAAAGAGAAATGAGGCGAAGGCATTGATTGAAAAAGCTAGCGGAAAAGTGACGAATTCAGTGAGTAGCAAAACGGACTATTTAGTAGTAGGAGAAAATCCTGGTTCCAAGCTAGAGAAAGGGGAAGCATTAGGAATTGTGCAACTGTCGGAAGCGCAGCTACTGGAGTTACTAGAAGCGGAAGCAGGTTCGTAGTAAAGACTTTAGTCTTTGCGGGGGCCCGTTCGTAGTAAAAACTTTAGTCTTTATCTCCCCAGGTTCGTAGTAAAGACTTTAGTCTTTGCCTTTCAAACTCGCGGATGAGGACTGAAGTCCTCACTACGAACATCGGATGAGGACTTCAGTCCTCACTAGGGTGTGTCATTAATTAAGCCAGATGACCGTAGCAGCCAAATAAATCGCACCCAGAAAGTTCTGAGAACGCTGATCGTAGCGGGTCGCGAGCGCTCGATACTGCTTGAGTTTGGCAAAGAAATTCGAGGGTTAGATGGCGCGCTTGGTACAAGTATTTGTCATACTCCCGAGGGTTGGTTCCATTGCGCTTGGGAGGAATCACCGCCGTTTTTCCCTATCGACTGAAACGGGTATGAACTACTCTAAAATCGCCAAATCTTTCGGGTAAGTCCGCCAGGGGATACCAGGTAGCGATACAACACCGCTTCAACAAATAGTCGGTTATCTTTTGCAGTAACTCCCAATGAAATAGCCCTGGGGTCTCATAGTCCAAAGAACTGTTAGTTAGCAGTTGGTCCCCTACTATGGTGAAGGCGTTGTTGCCGGAGACTAACTGGTAAGTAAAGGGATCTCCCAGGTTGGGGTCGGCCCAAGCCTGCCAGAAAGTCCCCACGAATACGACAATGCTGCTGTTACTGAGCTCTAGGTCGGTAGGAGAGGAGTGCTCTGAAAATCGCTCACGTAAATCTTTGAAATCCCCTGCAGGGTAGCCAGGGTTTCCCCTTCAAAATTAATCATAGACGATCGTCAAATCTTCGAAACTCAAACCTCCTGCTAGCTCGATCTTGTCCGTACCCTCTTGAAAGCCTATGATAATATCCCGGCCCATGTCCGGCTCCAGAACAAAAATATTGGCCTCTGATCCTTCGTAGAGGCGATCGTTTCCATTTCCGCCGATGAGAAAGTCGTTCCCATTTCCGCCGTAGAGGCGATCGTTTCCATTTCCGCCGATGAGAAAGTCGTTCCCATTTCCTCCGTAGAGGCGATCGTTTCCATCTCCACCAATAAAACAGTCGTCCCCCTCCTCTCCGTAGAGGCGATCGTTTCCATCTCCGCCGATGAGAAAGTCGTTCTCATTTTCTCCGTAGAGGCGATCGTTTCCGCCGATGAGAGTCTCGTCCCCTTCTTTCCCCTGTAGCCAGTCATTCTGACCATCCTGACAGACAATCTTCAAGACATCCGAAACATCGTTGACGTTAATAGTAAAGACCTCCGAGTAACTGGCCCCAGCAGCGTCGATAGTTTGGACGCAGATGCTGTAACTCGACTTGGTCTCAAAGTCTAAAGAACTGTTAATTAGCAGTTGGTCCCCTGCTATGGTGAAGGCGTCGTTATCATCGTCACCAACGCCTGAGACTAACTGGTAGGTAAAGGTATCTCCAACGTCGGGGTCGCTAGTTCCGAAAGTCCCCACTACAGTATTGACTGGGGAGTTCTCATTGATGCTGCTGTTGCTAAGAAACAGGTCGGTAGGAGAGGAGTTCAATGCTTCATCCTTGACGTTAATAGTAAAGACCTCCGAGTAACTGGCCCCAGCAGCGTCGATAGTTTGGACGCGGATGCTGTAACTCGATTTGGTCTCAAAGTCCAAAGAACTGTTAATTAGCAGTCGGTTCTCTTCTATGGTGAAGGCGTCGTTATCGTCGCCACCAATGCCGGAAACTAACTGGTAGGTAAAGCTATCTCCTGAGTCGGGGTCGGTAGTGGAGAAAGTCCCCACGCGGCTACCCAATGCGGAGTTTTCATTAATACTGCTGTTGCTGAGTTCGAGGTCGGTAGGAGAGGAGTTCTCTACAACATCGTTCACTTGAATCGTGAAGGCCTCCGAGTAACTGGCCCCAGCAGCGTCGGTAGTCTGGACGCGGATGCTGTAACTCGATTTGGTCTCAAAGTCCAAAGAACTGTTAATTAGCAGTCGGTTCTCTTCTATGGTGAAGGCGTCGTTATCATCGGCACCAACGCCGGAGACTAACTGGTAGGTAAAGCTATCTCCTGAGTCGGGGTCGGTAGTGGAGAAAGTCCCCACGCGGCTACCCAATGCGGAGTTTTCATTAATACTGCTGTTGCTGAGTTCGAGGTCGGTAGGAGAGGAGTTCTCTACAACATCGTTCACTTGAATCGTGAAGGCCTCCGAGTAACTGGCCCCAGCAGCGTCGGTAGTCTGGACGCGGATGCTGTAACTCGATTTGGTTTCAAAGTCCAAAGAACTGTTAATTAGCAGTCGGTTCTCTTCTATGGTAAAGGCGTCGTTATCGTCGCCACCAACACCGGAGACTAACTGGTAGGTAAAGCTATCTCCTGAGTCGGGGTCGGTAGTGGAGAAAGTCCCCACGACTGCACCCTCAGCGGAGTTTTCATTAATACTGCTGTTGCTGAGTTCGAGGTCGGTAGGAGACTCGGCAACATCGTTGACGTTAATAGTCAAGGTCTCCGAGTAACTGTTATTAGTAGAGTCGGTAGTCTGGACGCGGATGCTGTAACTCGATTTGGTCTCAAAGTCCAAGGAACTGTTAGTTAGCAGTGAGTTCCCTTCTATGGTGAAGGCGTCGTTATCATTGACACCAGCGCCTGAGACTAACTGGTAGGTAAAGGAATCTCCACTGTCGGGGTCGGTAGTGGAGAAAGTCCCCACGACTGCACCCTCAGCGGAGTTTTCATTAATACTGCTGTTGCTGAGTTCGAGGTCGGTAGGAGACTCGGCAACATCGTTGACGTTAATAGTCAAGGTCTCCGAGTAACTGTTCCTAGCAGAGTCGGTAGTCTGGACGCGGATGCTGTAACTCGATTTGGTCTCAAAGTCCGGGGAAATTTTAATTAGCAGTTGGTCCCCTACTATGGTGAAGGCGGCGTTATCATAGTCAAGAGCATCGTCACCAAGGATGGAGACTAACTGGTAGGTAAAGGTATCTCCAACGTCGGGGTCGGTAGTGGAGAAAGTTCCCACGACAGTATTGACTGGGGAGTTTTCATCGATGCTGCTGTTGCTGAGTTCGAGGTCGGTAGGAGGGGAGTTCTCTACAACAATGTCAAAGGTATCTCCCCTTCGATTTCCCGCTTGGTCGATGGCGGTTACCGTTACGGTAAAGATGCCTCCGGTAGCAGGGATACCGCTGATAACTCCCTGAGAGTTGATGGTTAAGCCCTCTGGTAAACCGGTAGCTGTGTAGTTATTGATGTTGTCAGCTAATAACGGGTGCGGCTCCGAATTTTTTGATCAATTTTCGACTCTGGTCGGTAGCGGGCGCTCCCTCCCCAGCGGGGGGAGCAATTTGCCCCCGGGGGGCTGGAGGGGCTCTTCTTGCCAACGGGCGCAAGACCACACTCCCGATCTTACTCCGGCCAAGGAGGTGCTTACTCCGGCCAAGGAGGTGCTTACTCCGGCCAAGGAGGTGCTTACTCTGGCCAAGGAGTTACTCAACTGCCCTTCGGTAATCTTGTCTCACGCCAAAGCAAAAGGTTGTGACGCCACCGAATGACTCTCGTACTTGGTGGAATGATTCAGTTACTCCTGGAAATGAATAGTTACTCCTGGAAATGACTGATTTTTCCAATAACTGAGTCACTCCCTGGAGTGACTCAGTTATTCCCGGATAAAATATCTCTATTGTTAAGGGGCGTGAGCGCAGGCTGCGACCTTGGAGGCCAAGGCCATTTAGGGAGAAAGCCCGGAGTCGGCTGAGATGTCTAAGGGGCGCACTACTCGTATTGCCGCTAACCCCCCACAATATCGGTCGCCCCAATAGCACTGCTTTTGCCCCTAATGCTAACGCTTTTAACACATCTGTTGAAACCATTGGTATGTGTTCCCGGGGTAGTGCGAGTAGCGCTGGGGACACATGGGGTTTGCTGTCTGACGCTAGCAACTGCTTCTAAACTTTTGGTCGCCATCGTACTCAATATCACGCTTCCTAACTTGGCCGCTGCTTTCGCCGTGGCCATTTCTCCTTCCTTTGCGGCCAGGCATTGAAAAGCCATTGGCGCGATCGCGATCGGCAGAGGCCAAGCTTGACCGAGAATAGTTGTACTTAAATCTCGGTGACTGACATCTACTAACATGCGCGGACGGAGTTTGTATCGTTCAAATGCGGCACGGTTGTCTTGCAGAGTAATTTCGTCTCCAGCACCGCTAGCGTAGTAGTCTAGGGCCATTTGAGATAACTGCCCGGCGGCCAATGTTTGATACTCGAATAGATTGATCAGTTTCGTGCTATTAGTCTTGGTCATTGGGTGAGAATGAAAATATAATTTTATTGCCCATAGTACCGCAGTTGTGTTAAAATGGTTTCATCGAGACCAAACTGATGCCCTAACCAGGAGAAAACCATGACTTTAACAGAGTTCGCCCAACTGCCCCAAAATCCCTCTTCCCTACCTCCGGCGCTGCAAGCTTTGTGGTACGATCGACAAGGGAACTGGGACAAAGCTCATGAAATCGTGCAAGATGCCAACGATCTTGACAGTGCCTGGGTTCATGCCTACTTGCATCGTCAAGAAGAAGACCTGAATAATGCTCGTTACTGGTATCATCGCAGCAGACAGCCATTCTTTACCTCTGACCTCAAGTCCGAATGGGAACATATTGCCAGCCACTTGCTTTTGAGAATTGAAAATTGAGAATTGAGAATTGAAAATTGAGAAAAGTAGATTTATTTATTCATGTCCATTCGCAATTTTCCTTTGTCCATTCGCAATTTTCCCTTGTCTATTCGCTTTTGTCTATTCGCCATTGTCCATTATGACCTTAAAACATATAAAGATTATCGGGCATCGTGGAGCCAGTGGCTACCTGCCCGAAAATACCCTAGCTGCTTTTTCTTTAGCGATCGAGATGGGTGCTAACGCGATCGAACTCGACATTGTCCCCACAAAAGAGAGGGAATTAATAGCCCGTCACGAAAACGACATCACCCACACTACCAATATATCACATCTGACTGAATTTAGCGATCGCCTGACCGTCAAAAGCATCAACGGCCAAGAAATAACAGGCTGGTTTACAGAAGATTTCACTTTAGCAGAAATCAAAACCCTCACAGCGAAAGCACCTCCCGATCGCCAACTTGGGTACAATTTAAAGCCTGCGCAGGCAGGCTTTGTAACTGTAGCCCCACCCTTTAGGGTTGGGGCTCCCGATCGCCAACTTGGGTACAATTTAAAGCCTGCGCAGGCAGGCTTTGTAACTGTAGCCCCACCCTTTAGGGTTGGGGCTCCCGATCGCCAACTTGGGTACAATTTAAAGCCTGCGCAGGCAGGCTTTGTAACTGTAGCCCCACCCTTTAGGGTTGGGGCGGCGGCGGTGGGGGCGGAGGTGGGGGCGGTAGTGCCGACATTACAGGAAGTTATCGATCTAGTCAAGCATCAAAGGACAGCTGCCGGGCGGGCGATCGGGCTTTACATAGAAATCAAGCATTCTACCTATTTTAGAACAATGGGGCTGCCAATCGAAGAGCCTTTAGTAGAAATATTGGAAAAGAATGGATACAGGACAGCGGATGCCCCGATTTTTCGCGCAGCGATCGCGATCGAATCCTTTGAAAGCGAGAGCCTCAAACACCTGCATCAACTTACCCAAGTACCTCTCGTGCAGCTGCGCCAGGACTTGACATCAGCATCAGAATTAGCTAATATAGCCGAGTATGCTGTAGGATTAGCAGCCTACAAACGTTTAATTGTCCCCACTGACGAACGGGGACATCTGTTAGCGCCTACCTCATTAATTCAGGATGCCCATCAAGTTAATCTAAAGGTGTATAGCTGGACATTTAGAAATGAAAAAATCTATCTCGCCCCCGAGTACAAAGGTAACCCACAAGCAGAATACGAGCAATTCCTGCTCTTAGGATTAGATGGAGTGTTTAGCGACTTCCCAGATACCGCAGTCTCAGTGCGCGATCGGTTCCATCCTTCGCAGTAAAATGCTTGTAATTAGCCATCCGCCATTCACTATTCGCAATTAGCATTCACTTGCCCATATTGCGCTTCATTTGTTCTAGTTCGTCATCCATTTCCCATTGGCGAAACTTCTCCAGTAAAGGATCTGCTTTGCTATCAAAACTATAACTTTTGTTCCAACCTGGCAGTGTTTGCTTCTGAGATGTTTTGGCCCGATGACGTTCCGCTTCCACCTGAGTAGCTTTAACTCGCACTTCTTTCAAGCGTTCCTTAATTTTACGATAAAGAACCTTCGCTTGTTCGATGCGTTCTTTGCACCCTTGCATCTTACCCCACAGTTGATTTCCTTGACGTAGCAGGGCCGCTTCCCTTTCTGCCGCTGCTTCGGCCAAATCTAACCTTCCTTTCTCCCGCGCCTTATTTACCCAGTTATGCCAGCGCTGGATTTCTTGAGCTGTAGTCAGTATCTCATCCTGCAATTTCTTTTCTTGCTTTTGTAAATCGGCAATCAATCGCAAGGTATCTTCGTCTTGCTGTTGCAATTGTTCTTCTAAGATTGATAGCTCTAAATGCGGATTCTTACTGAGAAAATCATCTAATCTGTTCTCAAAAAAACGGCTGAAATCTTCAAATATGCCCACTTTTACAACTCCTATAATAACCGACCCGGGCAGGCGGATCGCCCGTCCTACGTTCCGACCCGGGCAGGCGATCCGCCCTACAGGCTACGCTATCATAACTTCTGTCCTACATAGATTGAGCGCAGTTGGCCATTTCTCCCCACGATCGCCTCTTGTTGTGAGATATTCACTAATGTCCAGCCACTCTCTCCAATATTGTCTCCCACTCGGAAGGAATGGGTCACTCCATCAATATCAAATAAGACCGTAGACCGATCGCCCAATTCTAGAATTCCTACCAGAGTCTGAGTAGCATTTGATGTCACTGGTGGCGGGTCGGGCGCCACTGGGGTAAGTAAGGATATGGGCGCGATCGCGGTTGGTCCGGACGGCAGCGGGACTATATTCGATAATGGGGGCGGGGGTGGTAGCACCGCTACATCCGATGATGAGGGAGGGGGATGTAGGGGTAGGGGAGATGGCTGCGATCGCGTCCAGCGCGCGATGCAGGCCGCAGGGGCTGAATATAGACTCTTTCCAGCACTGTCGGCAGCCAGTTAAGCCCTGAAAACTGCCTGTTGGTCGCTAATTCAGGAGAGATTTTATTAGTCTTAGCCGGAGGACCTGGCAGAGTCGCGACTTGTTGGCGCTGCCGTGCGTTTTGGTCGATCGCGTAGCGTGCGCGCAGCGCAATCGATGCCAGAGTTTGCTGCATATATTGCGCGAACCGGGCATCGGCATCGGCTTCGATCCGTGCCTGTATCTCTTCCCTGGACGGACCCACAACATCTCTACCCGATACAAACAAACTCTGCCACCCTTGCCCCTCTATTACTCCCGGTCTCGCCAGCCATAATAACAATGGTACCCCCAGGCAGGTCGAGACTAGCAGCAACAGTAGCTTCCTCACCGACCGATCGATGTCTCCGGAGACATCGCCTACTGGTTTTGCCGTTCTGCTTTCCGAGGTACTGCTGTTTTCCTCACCAGCGATCGGCCTGTCTATTGCGGATGTAGAAGTAACCCTTTCTATTTCCCCACTGCTTTTTATTTCCTCAGTCAACGCCGACTCTTCTGCTGGCGTCCTTTGTACAACTAGCGGTTCGACTTCCCTCACCGCAAGTGACTCTTGGGGGGAATGGGGCGCTAGTGGCAGGCCGATGGACTGCATATCCATCGGCTGCAAATATAGGTATTCTGGTTGTACTGGCTCTTTATGAAGGGCTGTGCCGCCATTTAGCACCCGATCGATGTCTTCAAATAGATCTTCCATCAACCGATCGGCCTCTGCTTCCATCGACCAGGGTTCCAGGGGGAGGGCCAGTGTGGGCTTCTGGTGGTTATCGTTGGCATCTTCAAGCATAGATGACTTATTCTAGTCTAGGACTGCTGTCTATTGTATATTTTCGATAGCAGAAGATAATTCCCATACCAATCTGCCCTAGACTTTAGCATCTGACAACTGTCTTTCACGCCATTGCTAGCTGGCGAGAACGCATCTCCAGATACACCAGCAAAGCGTTAATATCAGCGGGGTTAACCCCACCCATGTGGGACGCTTGACCGATGGTGAGGGGTTTTACCCGAGCCAGTTTTTCTCGGGACTCCTTCGAGAGTGTCTCTATTGCCATGTAATCTAGGTCTGCCGGTAGCTTCCGGTTCGCGGCCCTGACAATTTGGTCGATCTGATTTTGCTGACGCTGGATGTAACCTGCGTATTTGATGTCTATTTCTGCTACTTCTTTTTCCGCTAACACCAGTTGGGAGTTCCCCAGTCCATAGCGCTCTAGGTCATCGTAGTGGATGCCCGATCGCCTGAGCAACTCTGCCAGAGTAATAGAACCTTTGATTTTTTGTTGGGTATCGGCGGCTATTTTCTGCCCCACTGGATCCTGTTCTTTCAGCCGCGTTCCCTGTAAACGTTCCTTCTCGGCGGCTATCTTAGCATACTTGCTCGTAAATAACGAGTAGCGCCGATCGTCTATTAAACCCACGTCTCTTCCCCGAGGCGTCATCCGCAGATCCGCATTATCCGATCGCAGCAGCAAGCGATACTCTGAACGGGAAGTCAGCATCCGGTAGGGTTCCCGCAAATCTTTAGTACAGAGGTCGTCTATTAAAGTGCCAATATAACTGGTTTCTCGGGGGAAGACTAACATCTCTTGACCTCGGACCAACTGCACCGCATTTATGCCCGCTACAATACCTTGGGCCGCCGCTTCTTCATAACCCGTGGTGCCGTTTATCTGTCCCGCACAGAATAACCCCGAAATCTTCTTAGTCATCAGAGTCGGATAGCACTGAGTTGCGGGCAGATAGTCATATTCTACTGCATAGGCGGGACGCAGCATGATGCAATTTTCCAAACCCGGCAGACTGCGCAGCAAATGCAACTGCAAATTTTCTGGCAACCCGGTGGAAAATCCCTGAATATAGAGTTCGGGAATATCTCTCCCTTCCGGTTCGATAAATATCTGATGGGACTGCTTATCAGCAAAACGGACTATTTTATCTTCAATGCTAGGACAATAGCGCGGTCCCTTAGCATCTACCCAACCCCCATAAACTGGAGACAAATGCAGATTTTCCCTAATTAAGCGATGAGTTTCGGCAGTCGTCCGGGTAATATAGCAGTGCATTTGTTCCCGTTCTACCCAGACTTCCGGGTCAAAGCTGAACCACCGCACTTCGGGATCTCCCGGTTGGGGTTGTATCTTGCTGTAGTCAACAGAACACTTATCCACCCGGGCGGGCGTTCCTGTTTTCAGGCGTCCCGTTTCAAAACCTAATTGGTTGAGAGTTTCTGTCAGACCTACTGCTGCAAATTCTCCCGCCCGGCCTGCGACCATGGACTTATTTCCCACCCATATCTTACCACCCAGGAAGGTGCCCGTGGTCAGAATAACTGCCTGACATTGGAATGCCACCTCGAAGTATGTCTGGACCCCTATTATATCATCATTTGCACCCAGCACTAAGTCCGTGACCATTGCTTCGCGAACTGTCAAATTTGTTTGGTTCTCGACTATGCGCTTCATTACTGCTGAGTATTCCCGCTTGTCCGTTTGGGCCCGTAACGCCCAGACTGCTGGTCCCCGAGAAGAGTTCAGTACCCGCTTTTGCAGGTAGGTGCGATCGGCCATTTTGCCAATTTCCCCTCCCAGGGCATCCACCTCATGAGTAAGTTGAGATTTTGCGGGTGCGCCTACCGCTGGGTTACAGGGTTGCCAAGCTATTTTATCCAGGTTGAGTGTTAGTAGGAGGGTACGACAACCCAGGCGGGCGGAAGCGAGGGCCGCTTCGCAGCCTGCATGTCCCGCACCGACTACAATGATGTCAAAAGCGTCTTGGAATTCTACTGGCCCGTTCATGGTCATTGGTAATCTTGATTATTATATTTCTCGTTCCCAGTCTCTGGCTGGGAACGGCCTATGGCTGCGCCACGCTGCGCGATGGGGAGGCTCTGCCTCCAGCTTTTATAATTATAGCTGCTATAATTATATTCGTCCAGCAACCTCGCTCTGCCCGACAATCTGCCAAGGGCCGATCGGGGGACAGGTGCAGGTAAGATAAAAGGAAGTTGTTATGACAAAGAGGACCAGTCAGATGTGAAGCGCAAGCTACGAGCGGGAAAGATGGCCCAAGAAGCTAAAGCCTAGGGTAATGCCTAGGATACGCCGACGTGGGTCGGTGATAGTAGGAAGTCTTGGGTAAAAGTAGCTCTAAACGCTATAAGCCCATCGCCAGAGGTGATGAGGAATGGGCGGTGTCTTCCGCATGCTCTTGTCCTGAAGGACAAGAGCATGCGGAAGACGCCGGGTGAAAAGGAGCCAAATTACATGAGACAAGGGACAAGGGGAGTAATCCCGAAGTTACCTGCCCATGACAAGGGCCTATTACCCAGTAGCCTCCTGCGGTAAAGAGAGTCCGGTTCCGCTCTTGGAGGGTCGGGAGGCGACAATGCGGCTCGGGCCCGACTTATATATAGACAAAATCAAGGGTTTCAGCCTTTTTTATCGTTCCTAAATGTATGCCGAAATACATTTTACACTACAAACCCAGAAGAGCCCCTAATAGCATAGGTTTCCAGAACGGAGCACTGTCCAGCTGAGACAAAAATATCTCAAAATTATAGGTAATAACCCTCATGCCGAATCTAGCACAATCGATTAATGTATATTGTAGTCGAAGGACAGGTTCCTAGACCAAAATACTGAGACAAAAATATCTCAAAATCATAGGTAATAACTCTTATACCGAATCTAGCACAATCGATTAATGTATATTGTAGTCGAAGGACAGGTTCCTAGACCAAAATACTGGAACTAGGAAAGAATCCCTGTCTCAGCGATGTAAGAGAAAGAGGAGTAGTACCCCCTATTACCCAATCACAGGATCTTTGTTGAAGGGGATGGGTCTGATACCAAATTGGTTTGGCTCTAGGAGGGTTCAACCCCTGGCTAATTGTTGTATTTTACGGCGATTATGAATTATGGAACCTTTAACGATGGCGGCTGTAGCTATTGGAACTGTATTAGCTACGAAAGCATTGGAAAAAACAGGAGAAAAAGTTGGAGAAGCAGTATTTGACCAGACTGCAAAGTTTCTAGAATCGCTCAAGCAAGAGTCTCCAGGTACTATGATAGCCATTGAGCAGGCTCCAGAACTACCTTTAGATTATGGTAAAGCAGTGCTGGAGATAGAAGCAGCAGCAAAAATCAATCCTCAACTTGCCCAAGGGATGCAGGAATTGGTAACAACAGCAGAAGCTGAGGGAAATCCCAAGCTAGATGAAGTTCTCCAAGAAATTAAAGATACGCTGAATGATCGACAAGCATCCATGTCTAAATTGGATAAATTTGCAGATAAAATCGGGCAATTTGTCCAAGCTGGCAGTACGGGTAAAATTGAACATCAGAGCTTTTAATTAAAAGTTGTTTGCGCCAGTTATTGATGCTAGGCCGCCCTCCTGGAAGTTATAGCAAGCCCAAATGATTTGGGAGGGCGGTTATCGCTGAAGGATTTAGGCTAGGGTTATTGAATGTCGAAAATGGGGGGATGTAAGATATATTGGGAAAATTGGTATTAGCTATGAATAGAGAATATGGTAATTTTGCTGATAAAATAGGTGCTTTCGCTGCTCCAGGCGGTAAAGTTCATATTGAAAACCAAACTATTATTGTTTCCGAGCAGGATGGGAGGAGCGAAGGACGGAGAGACTGGCAATCAATCAATGCTGGAATGCTCAATACGGTAATCACTGGCAATTATCTGTACAAACCAGTGCAGAAGCAGCAGTGTGAGAAGGAAGATTTCTTGAGGGAAAGAATAGCCCAAGAAAAAACCAAGGGAAAGGAAATTGCTTTGATTGGGGAAATGGGTGTGGGTAAAACTATGCTGGTCCAGGAGATTACAGAATGTGAGTTGGAGCAAAAGTTAGGCTTGGAGGTCGAAAATTTGATAGCAGAAAGAGTAGAAAATATGGGCAAAAAATATCAGGTGAATATCGCCGAGTTAGTGCAACAGTATGATCGATGGGAATTAACTAGCAGGGAAGCAGCAGAAAGATTAGGGAAAATTGACACGGTATCGACGATCGCGGGATTAGTGCAACTGCTCCAGAAGACGAGAAATGAAGAAACCCGCAGAAAAGTAGCAGAAATATTAGGGGAAATAGGGAAGGGGGATTCAGAGGCGATCGCGGGATTAATGCAACTGCTCCAGGATACTAGAAATGAAAACACGCGCCAGGAAGTAGCACGAAGCTTGGGGAACATTGGCAATGGTGACTCAGAGGCGATCGCGGGATTAGTGCAACTGCTCCAGAAGACGAGAAATGAAGAAACCCGCAGAAAAGTAGCAGAAATATTAGGGGAAATAGGGAAGGGGGATTCAGAGGCGATCGCGGGATTAGTGCAACTGCTCCAGGATACGAGAAATGAAAACACGCGCCAGGAAGTAGCACGAAGCTTGGGGAACATTGGCAATGGTGACTCAGAGGCGATCGCGGGATTAGTGCAACTGCTCCAGAAGACGAGAAATGAAGAAACCCGCAGAAAAGTAGCAGAAATATTAGGAAAAATAGGGAAGGGGGATTCAGAGGCGATCGCGGGATTAGTGCAACTGCTCCAGGATACGAGAAATGAAAACACGCGCCAGGAAGTAGCACGAAGCTTAGGGAACATTAGCAATGGTGACTCAGAGGCGATCGCGGGATTAGTGCAACTGCTCCAGGATACGATTAATAAAGAAACTCACAGTCAAGTAGCAGAAATCTTAGGAAAAATTGGCAATAGTTCCTTAGAAACTATCGCAGCTTTACTGGAACTGTTACAGTCATCTCAAGAAGAAGTAAACAACTGGAAATTAGGAGCAAGTTTGGGATTTTTTGGCATCGGATCTCGGTCTGCGATCTCGGCTTTAGAATAACTTATCTCGTCGTATATATTGGAAATAATATTTGCATAATTAGCAGGTATTCTATAGAGATCCTAAATACTAGTGTAGAAGCTTGCTACGGGCGGCGGAGCCGCGAAAATTGGTTGCTAGTCTGGAGACTAGCAAATTATGCTTCAACGAGGGCTGGTCCCTCGACTTTTATCTCCCAAACGCTGCAAAGACTTACTTTCCGACCTACTCAACCCGAGCAAAAATGGCAATTTTTCCTTGATGGTAGCGATGGCGGCGAGAACAGCCAGTTTATCTTCAGGGGATAAACTGGCACTAATGCGATTTTCGGTCATCTTCTCCAACTCCGAGGGATGAATAAAAATCAATTATAGCGTTTCTCAAATTGATGTGGTATCGCCTATTTGTCATTGCGATTTTTCGCGCAGCGTGGGGGGGAGACTAGCGAGTAACTTATGCTTGATGAGCTACCCCCCCGAAGCAATCTCCGAGAGCATATCACACTAAGAAATAGAACTGCTATATAACCTCACGGCCCTAATTTCCCCACCCCCAGGGAAAGCATAGCATGTAAAAGCCTGATGGTGAAAATTTTCGATTTTTCGCGTAGCGTGGGTTGGAGCCCGAGAAGAGCTGGGAGTACAGTGTCAATTTCGCCCTTGTGAAGTGCTAATATTATACAGAAATCATCCCTCTGAGTAATCACAGGTAATGTAGAGTAAAATATCTAGGAAAGATCGGGAATAAGAAAAGAGATATGACAGAAACTTGGATATAGTATAGGAGATTTTGCTCGTGATTTACCAGATAAAAAACAGCCCGCTAGATAATTCTCTAGGTTGGACCGAAAATCGGAAAACGCCTCCCCTGGAAAGTGGCGATCGCCTCTCACGTCCAGAATTTGAGCGTCGCTACGCAGCCATGCCCGAAGGTCAAAAAGCAGAACTAATTGAAGGAGTAGTATACTTGGCATCACCATTACGCTTTGAGAGTCATGCTGAACCCCACGCATCAATTATTACCATGCTGGGAATTTATCAAATCAGTACCCCTAGAGTCAGGTTAGGAATTGAGCCGACGGTACTGCTGGATCTAGACAACGAACCTCAGCCTGATGGAGTTTTGCTTTTGGACGAAAGGGTAGGAGGGCGATCGCGTTTGCTGGAGTCAGATTACATTGAAGGAGCACCGGAACTGGTAGTAGAAGTAGCAGCTAGCAGTGCTGCTAGGGACTTGCACGACAAGCAGCGGGCTTATCGGCGCAACGGCATTCAAGAATACATTGTTTGGCAGATTTTTGAGAACCAGCTAGACTGGTGGCAGCTAGTGGATGGGGAATATGTGGCCCTGGAACGAGACTCGGAAGGTATAATAAAGAGTCAGGTATTCCCAGGATTGTGGTTGGATGTATTGGCATTGCTGGATGGAAACATGAGTCAGATAATGGGGGTATTGCAGCAAGGATTGAATTCCCCAGAACATGATAATTTTGTGCGCCGCTTGTCCGAGTAAGAACGATAAGCAGTAGGTTGGGTTTCGTGCCTCAACCCAACCGATAAATGTTGTTGGCGTTGAACAGGGAGTGCGATCGAGCCCTCTGAGTAATAACCGGTAATGTAGCGGAAAATGTCTAGCAAAGATCCTGAAAACGTCCACGTTGCCACAGATCGGCAAAAGTGTCGGGATATGGCACGCAAGTATAGATGGAAACTAAAAGCAATTAGACCAACACGCGATCGCATTCTGAAAGTTGATTGCGTGTTCGATGGAGAACAAACTTCATTTTAGGAAGAGAGATATGACTGAAACTTGGATAATTTACAAAGCGGAAACAATTGAGGATCCAGAATGGGAAAAACGCCAACTGATGCCCTCTGGCTCTCTGACTGATATACTATGGGAAAACTGGGATTATTCTGGAAGCTTGCCAGCAGTGGGCGATCGCATACGAGAATACTTACAAGATAAAGAAACCGGAAAAGTTACCCACGCCCGGGATGGAGATTGGGTAGTAACGCAGATGCATCAGTTTAACTCCATTAACACGGAGATGCGCATCGTCGTTTGTTATTGCCAGTTCCAAGCGATCGACCGCCAATGGGAACAGTTGCAACGGGGCAAACCTGTAGATGAAATCCTATCTGCTGAAGTTGTAGAAGTTAGGTGAATTTCATATCTTGCACCATTGGAAATAAGCCCTACGGCCCTGGAGTTTTTGTTCGCGATCGCCCTATCGCTTGATAGACATGATATACTATCAACTAATGCCTGTCAAGTGATACAGCCTGATGGTATTCGTCATAATCAGAATCTCTATGCTATAATCAAGTCAGAGGAGGTCGGAGTAAAATCACGTCATCAACTCCGCATCAGTAAATGGGAAGAATTACAACAACGCTAGCGGTCACGAATCGTGCTGACCAAATTCTGGCAACAAGAGATATGATAACCCCAGAACAAGTCCGATCGATTACCCTAGAGAATGTGCTCGTGGATATAGGTGCGACCACATTGTGCTTGCCCAAAGAGACGATCGCATCTTTAGGACTGGAATTGTTAAAGGAAGTTGATGTGGAAACGGCAAGTGGCATTGGTAAAGCCAGGATATTTCAAGATGCGAAGATTTCGTTATTATCACGAGAAGGGACATTTGAATGTTTAGAACTACCCGGTGGAAGTTCTCCATTACTTGGTGTCATCCCCTTGGAAGCATTAGGAATAGAACTGGACTTAAAGAACCAAAGGTTAGAGCCGTTACCCATTAGTCCGACACAAACATATCTGACAATCCTCTAATATCAAGTCCGGATGATTAACCATAATAAAACAATATCTTCGTAGGTTAGGTAGAGCGGCTACGCGCCAGCGAAACCCAACAGGGCTTACCAAAGTTGGGTTTCGTGCCTCTACCCAACCTACGGGCGATAAAATTTTTATTATGATTTAATCGGACATGATATAATAAAGCTTAATAAACAATGTTTTTAGTCGGTTTTCAACCGACTTTAGCCTCGTTCCCTGGCTCCCGCCTGGGAACGCGGGGGTTTGAACCCCCTGCGGGCTATCGGGTTGACTAATATCGCAAATCAGAAGCTAATTGAGATTCCACGTAATAATTTCCTGTTCGACAGTTTCAATAGCAGCCATGATACTATTTTCCGGAGCATAGAGAATGGACATTTTCACCTCCTGCAAGTAATCAGAAATATTTTCCCGCAACAGGGGGCGAGATGCTGCTACCATGCGATTGTAGTCCCAGAGGTCCCAAATCACGATGCCAATACCCAGAAGGGGGTCTAAAACTTGAGCCCCCACCTTACGGCCCCTCCAGCTTTAGCTGCGATTTTCGCAGCAGCTTTACCCGCAAAAGTCAGAGCAATTTTACCCCCGATCGCGGCGGTAGAAACGATTAGCACCTCATTAGTAAGACTTTCTGGGGAAAGACTAGATTTACTATTTCCCGTATCGTAAACCAGAGTAGCCAGGTCATTTAAGTATCTTTCCCAATCCCCATCGGGAATCTGATAGGTAGATTTAACTTGGGCAAACTTCATCCCCAGTGCGGAAGCATAGTTGCGACCGACTCTAGCTGCCAATTCTCTTAAATATTTCCCTCCCGCTTCTGGGTCGAGAACCAGTTGGTTAAACTTCCGTTCAAAATCAGCAACCAGTTTTTCTTGATAAGCCCGATCGGGATTTAACTTTTTATCCCGTTCCGACCTGAATCTATTTAAGGCATAATCTCCCGCCAAGAACAGCCAAGTAAAAGGGGCGCTGAACTCCATTTTTTCTGATGCAAGTAGCTGAAATACCAATTGAGAAATCGATCGTCAACCTTCTGCATCAAATCATCTAGCCAACGGTCTAACTCATAAGTAGCAAATTCCTCAGTGCTATCATGGGCAGTCCTGACCGCTTCGATCGGATATCGATCGACTTCAGACCAGTCCCTATCTGAATTCATGGCAGCGGCCTCCGGCACCAGAGTCCCTAAAGCTATGGCTACAGTTATCATCAGAGAGACAAGCTGCTTGCCCACTCGGTTGTAAAGCATTATCTCGCTCCCGCACTTATTGATGGTAAAATATTCTTCTCTATTTCCCCGATCTCCTTCATTATCCCATTTTCCGAATTATAGAGCAAAGAATACTTTACTTCCTGCAAGTAATCAGCAATATTGTCATGTAAAATTGGTCGATCTACTTTAACTGTGTTATGATAGTCCCAGACATCCCAAATGATAATGCCAATGCCGACGATCGGGTCTAAAAGTTGCGATCCGATTTTGCCTGCCAGAGTAGCGCCTGTTTTGCTCGCAATTTTAGCCCCCGCCTTACCAGAGAGTTTCGCCACCACCTTACTGCCGATTTTAGCAGCGATCGGGATAACCAAAGGCTTCAGAGCCAAATAACCGCCTCCAGCAGCCAAGAGTTTGAGGGAAAGATTAGAGACATTTCCTTGGGTATCATTAATAGCGATCGCAATCTCACTCAGATATCGGTCCCAGTCAGCCTGGGGAATTTTGTAACTACCTTGAATTTGCTGAATATGATCGCTCAAAGCATCCAGGTAATGCTTAACAGTTGCTTGGGTTAAGCGTTCCAGCCTCAGTTGAGCAATAGTTGGTCTAAGTACCCGTCTGGCAAATTCTTGCTGGAAATCAGAGGTAATTACTTCCGCCACCTTTTCCTCGGGAGTAGGATTATCGGGGTTCAGCAAACGAACTGCACCAGCAGATAATTGCACGAAAAAGCTCTTAAATTCCAATTGCTTCTGGTTGAAATAGCCGAAATACCAATCTAAAAATCGATCGTCCACCCGGTCGATTAATTCCTCAACCCAGAGATCCAGTTCTCCAGAGGCATAATTTTCGGCACTGGCACGGGCCTCACTCAGGGCCTCTACCATTGCCCGATCGACTTGACTCCAGTCAGGCTTTTCCACAACAACAACTTCAGTCTTTTCTGGCACATCTGTTGCCGTAGAGAATGCTTGGGAAATAAAGAATTGACCCAGCAGGGGAATGAGAACTACCAAAATCACGATCGCCCAGACGATCGGGGTAACAGACTTAATTAGTTGCACCCAAGAGCGGATCCGGTCCGTTTTCTGGGCATAACTACCTTCTTTTTCTGCCGTCAACTTTTGCTCTTCATTCTTAGAGTCTGTTTTTTCTATTATTTGCTGTTGTTCTTCATTCACAGTAATATTTCCCCAGACGATCTGCGTAAGGTGGGCAATGCCCACCCTACTTTCAATTCTTCATTTTCATATCCATCACCCGCATCAGAAAAGCAAACTGATCGGCAATTTCCTTGATCATCTTAGCAGTAGGCTTGCCACCACCATGTCCCGCCTTAGTTTCAATTCTGATTAACACGGGATTTTCACCCTCGTGGGCCTCCTGCAAAGCCGCAGCAAACTTAAAACTATGAGCAGGAACCACCCGATCGTCATGATCTGCCGTAGTAATCAGAGTTGCTGGGTAAGCCGTGCCAGGTTTAAGATTATGCAAGGGCGAATAAGCATAGAGGGCCTTAAACTCCTCGGGGTCATCAGGAGAACCGTAATCAGAACACCAAGCCCAGCCAATGGTAAACTTATGGAAGCGCAGCATATCCAGCACCCCCACAGCTGGTAGCACCGCCGCAAACAGATCGGGGCGTTGGGTCATGCAAGCACCTACCAATAAACCCCCATTACTGCCGCCAGCAATTGCTAGCTTTGCAGAACTCGTATACTTGCGATCGATCAGCCACTCAGCCGCCGCGATAAAATCATCAAATACATTCTGCTTCTGTAGCTTCGTCCCCGCCTGGTGCCATTCCTCACCGTACTCGCCACCGCCACGCAAATTCGGAACCGCATAGACACCACCCATCTCCATCCACACCAGATTAGAGATGGAGAAATTGGGCGTCAGCGAGATATTAAAGCCACCATAGCCATAGAGGTAAGTAGGATTATTCCCATCTAACTGCAACCCTTTTTTGTGGGTAATAAACATCGGGACTTTGGTCCCATCCTTGCTGCTATAGAAAATCTGCTGCGTCTCGTAATCATCTGGGTTAAAATCCACCTGGGGTTGCCGATAGATGGTACTTTCGTCCGTTACCAGATCGTAGCGGTAAATAGTTCCCGGTGTGGTGAAACCGGTAAACATGTAAAAGGTTTCCCGGTCATGACGCTTACCATCAAATCCCCCAACAGAACCAATTCCCGGCAATTTTACCTCTCGCACAAAAGTCCCGTCCAGGTCAAAAATCTTGACAAGCGATCGGGCATCTTTCAGGTAATTCACCACAAACTGATTATGCAATATTCCCACATCTTCCAGCACTTCCGATGCTTGGGGGATAACTTCTTGCCAATTTGCGCGATCGGGCCGTTCTACATCAATAGCAATTATCCGACTCCGGGGCGCATCCAAATCAGTCATTAACCAGAACCGAGAGCCCTCATTATCGATCAAACTATAGCTAGCCTCGAACTCGCCAATCAGTTCTACTACCGGTGCTTCTGGTTTGCTTAAATCCCGATAGAAAAGCAAATTTCTGGGATACGTTCCTCGCCCGACGCTAATAATTAAATAACGTCCATCCTCAGTTACATTACCACTAAACATCCATTCCTTGTGGTCAGGACGTTCGTAAATCAGCACGTCCTCTGATTGGGGTTGATCCAGCTGATGATAATAAAGCTTCTGGTAATAATTGACATCTTCCAACTTAGTCGCATCATTTGGTTCGTCGTAGCGACTGTAGAAAAAACCCTTACCATCCTTAGTCCAAGCTGCGCCAGAAAATTTCACCCATTTAATCAAATCTGGTAAATCCTCACCCGTTTCCACATCCTGCACGTGCCATTCTTGCCAATCAGAACCCGAAGTAGACAGGCCATAAGCTATTAACTTCCCATCTTCAGTAATTGCTGTCCCCGATAGGGCGATCGTACCATCATCCGAGAGAGTATTCGGGTCCAGCAGCACCCGGGGTTCGCCCTCCAAGTCCGTTAAAGTGTAAAGGACAGATTGATTTTGCAGACCTGTATTGCGGGAATAAAAATAGCGATCGCCCCGCTGGAAAGGAATCCCATATTTTTCAAAATCCCACAGCTTTCTCAGCCGCTGCTGAAGTCCAGATCGGGCTTTAATTGCACCCAGATAACCAAAAGTCACCCGATTTTGAGCCTCAACCCAAGCCTTAGTTTCTTCCGAGTCTGGGTCTTCTAGCCATCTATAAGGGTCTGGCACCCGAACACCGTGGTAATCATCAATTTGGTCAACTTTGCGGCTGACTGGATAGACGATATGTTGCCTTGCATCTGACATAGTATGGTATTCCTAATCGAGTTTGAAGTTTACGGACTTAAGCCCGCGCAGGCGGGCTTTGTTTCTGTAGCCCTACCCTTTAGGGGTGGGGGTTAGGGGGAGGGTAACTATCAACTCGTAGCAGCGATCAGGACTTCGCCTTTAAGCATCCGTTGAGCAGCCTCCAGCAAAGCTTCTTCCAAATAAGGCTTAGTGAAATAGCCCTTGGCACCCGAGTTAGCCGCCCTTTGCCGGTGCTTATCGGCACCACGAGAAGTCAGCATCGCCATAGGCATATGATTGAGGTGCTCGTCTTTCTGAAGCCGATCGAGAAGTTCCAGACCATCCATTCTGGGCATTTCGATGTCACAGAAGATAATATCGCAAGGCAGACCCGATCGCAATTTATCCCAAGCATCCTGACCGTCACGAGCTTGTTCCACCCGGTAACCAGCCTTATTAAAGGTCATCGACAGCAGTTCCCGCACCGTAATCGAGTCATCGACAATCAGCACAGTCGGCTCAGTTTTGATCTGCGGTACCTCAGGAATAGTTTGCATAGCATCGTAATCCCAGGTTCTTTCCCGCCGGGACCGTCCCTTCGAGAGGTCAATCAGTTCCAGCACATCCGCGATCGGCATAATCCGACTATCCCCCAAAACCGTAGCGCCCGCCACCCCCATGGGCTTAGGTACCGGGCCTTCCAGTTGCTTAATCACAATTTCCTGCTCGCCCAGTACCCGATCGACCTGGAGAGCAATGTATTCACCAGCACCGCGCAGGACCATTTCCAGCACGTCAAATTCTTCCTCCGTATAGTGTTGATTATTACTAGGTGCCGTTTCCTTTAACTGAGCACCAGGCCGATTGCCAGTGCGCGAATTCAGTAGGGCCGCTTCCAGGAGCGATCGCTCATATAGGTCCTGCATCCGCCCGCCCACATCATTCAGTTGTTGCACCTGATAGAGCAAATTATCCAAAGTTGTCCGTAGCCGATATTGGTTTTGCTCCAATCTATTGCGGTTCACCACCAATTCCCCGACCAAGTTACTGAGGTTGTCCAGCTGCTTGATCGGCACCTTCATGTTCTGCTCAGGCTGTCGCGGTCGGCTATGGGTTTGCTGTTGCCGCTGTTTGCTGTGTGGTTTGATCGGAGGTCCACCCAACTTGTCTGCATCTACCAACATTGCTTCGAGTTCATCAAACTCATCACTGTTTGATGAACCATTACCTGCTTCTGATTGAGTCTCTTCGTTTCCGGTGGACTCTGCTTGCAGACCATCTTGCGAGGCATCCAAAAATTCTTCTAGTCGAGCGAATACTGCTTGCTCGGCGTCCCCTAGGCTTGCCTGCTCTTCATGCCCCAGTAAAGCCTCCAATTCTTCCCATTGGTTATTTTTCGCTGCTGCTGTGTCCCCGGGGAGCGCTATTCGCACAAAAACGGGGACACAGGCTGTCGATGTCTGTTCCCCTGTCGAACCCTCATCAGGATCCCGATCGCCCAAGAGTTCCATATCTTTTTCCCAATCTATCGGACCCAAGTCAAGGTCATCGGACAGATCCTCTGTTTGAGAAAAATCGGTAGCATCCAGTTCATCAAGGATCGCTTCAATATCATCTGTACTTTGCCCAGATGCAAACATATTGGAATCCATGTCTAGCATATCTAGCGGCGTCTGGCTAGAACTTGATGCCACATCGGGATCCAACGATGCCGATATATCCCACATCGGATCTAATTTTTCATCTTCTGATGTCTTGACCTCTTTTGTCCCTTCGGATGACAAGTCCAACAATTCCTTGTCTGACATATCCGGCCAAGAGTCAGTTGCCGTTTGGACTTCTGCCAAACCTTCTGCCAAAGAAAGTTCCTCTACCTCTCCTGATGGCTGACCGTACTCTGAAAATATATCCAACTCTTCTGGCATCTGATTTTTCGCGCAGCGTGCTTCACCTGCCCCTGCCTTGCTTACTTCCGATGACAAGTCCAACAGTTCATTTGACATATCTTCAAGAGAGTCTGTGCGATTCGTTCTAGCCTAACGTGGTCAAACACGGAACGCTAGCCCGGTTTCATTAGCCGGGAACTCTGACCGCATGGGGGTTAAATTCCCCTCCCCCCAGGTACGGGGGTGACACCGGTCCTCGGTGCTACGAAGCGACATCATCGTGGTGCTAAGCGAGGACTCAAATGTAGGATAACTGGCAGCCTAAGCCGGTGACGCCGCTAGGAAAGATATCCAAGGTTAGAGCAGGCAAACATGTGCAAGCCTCGTTATAAGGAACCAGCGAAATAAGGCTATATGCGCTGGCCTAAAAAGGAAATGGTAGCTAGTATTAGTTTTAGACTCTGGCTAATATAGTACTCAAATAGCTCCCGGGGTATAGTGTGGACCTAAAGGTATCGCGAAATGTTGTTAGGGAACGAAGTAACCTCTCGTGTGCTGTCCATCAGGACAAGTTAGATGTTAAGCGCAAGCCACGGGGGGAGGGATGGCCCAAGAAGCGAATGCCCGGGGTAATTCCTGGGATAACATCTACAGTAATGTAGATGATGCTGGGTAGCCAGCGCTGACGTGGGTCGGTGATACTAGGAAGCTGCTGGAATGAGTAATCCTAAAAAGCCACGGAACTAATCCGAAACGCAAGTGGAGGATAAGGTATGGATAACTGGTAAAACTGACTTGAAAATGGTGATACTAACGGTTATCAGAACAACCACTCGCTAAACCAGGAAAGGGAAGAAAAGACAGGCGGCAAGGGCTAACGGAAGTAATTCCTATTAAGTCTACCTATGAAAAGGGCCTAGTACCCAGTAGCCGGATGCGGTGAAAATCGCAAGTCCGGTTCCTCAAGGGAGGGTCGGGAAGCGATTCCCGGCTCGACCCCATCCAATGAAATAGACTCTCCCTCGTCCAGAGATTCCGCATACTCCATCTCCAGCTCCAACTCTTGCAGCATCTTCCGATTTTTCGCGCAGCGATCGCGTAGGACCGGTACCCTGTCGGTGCGCGCAGCGCAATCGCCTGCCGCTTCCGAGTCAGATGCTTCTTTTGTTTCTGTCTGGGAGTCTAACAGTTCATTTGACAGCTCCTCAAGAGAGTCTAATGAGAGAGACTCTTCAGACATGTCGGTACCTGTAGCTGACGATGAAAACATATCCAGTTCTAAGTCAGACAGCATACTTTCTTCCTTGAGGTCGATGTCTAACTCTTCGGTCGCCAACTCTGTCTCTAATCCTGACTCTAGCGGGTCGGAAACATTGTCAGTCAGCTGGAAATCTTCCCAGGATGCTGCTGCCTCCAGATCCTCTAGATCCAGTTCTCGGTCATCCCTAGAGTTCTGGCTATCAACTTCGGCCGGTTCCATATCTGTTGTGATGTCAAATAAATCATCATCAGATACTTCGAGCAATTGAGACTCGTAACTTTCCAAGGGTTCTAGGACGTCCCAATTATCCTTGTGGCCATCGGATGAGGCGATCGCCAGCAGATCGTCAAAATCCTCTAATTCTGCCTGCTGTCCTATACTGTCATGATTTGCCAGTTTCTCATGCTCCGATCCTGAGACAGTTTTGCCACCCGTCGCCGCCAGTTCCGACTGGCCTCTTTTACTGGACTGCTCTGATGTTTGAGCTTTAATTTTTGGATTATTAGCTTGCGTTTTTGATGCTGCGGTCATCTCACCAGTATCTGAGTATCCCCCCTCTGCATTATGGCCATTTTCCTCTGCTGACAGCAATTCCAACTCCTCTTCCAACTCTTCTGAGATTCCTTGTAGAGCGCTAATCCGATCCGAGTCGTCAGGCTTTTGCGGTGTGATTTCTAATAAGTCAGTAAAATCCCTTTCCTCTTGTTCATCTTGTGCATCTTCCAGATCCAGCAACTTCTCACCAAATAAGCTATTTAAATCATTCTTGCCGCTTTTTGTCCCACCCTCGCTCAGATTTGGTTCCTCTGCCCTACCCGCAGAAGCTTCCAGAATATCCGAAAAGTCCCTATCAAAATCGGCCATTTCCAGGTTATCACCCTCTGGTTCCCCCAGAGAATCTGCTGCTTGCCAGGTTAGATCCAGATCGGGTTCTTTCCCTTTGAACAAGTCCGCCAGGGTGTTAAGTTCTGCCATTCCCACTTCCGGACCCTGGGAATCTTCGGTCTTTACAGGAGTTGATATCGGATCGGAGGCCCAAGGGATGATTTCCGATATATCTGAGCTGCTAGTCACCGGTGGCACTGGTGGCTGGTCAGTAATTACTACTCGTGCTAAGCTGTGATAGCTGTTTTCCTGATGGCCGATCACCCTACTTATTGCCTCTACTAACCTCTTCCACCTCACTGTTTCAAATCGATCGCCTGCTTGGGATAGAGTGCGACAAATTGATGCAAGCTGGGAGCGACTCTCACTATTATCAGCTTGCTTAAACAGCTGTAGCATCTTTTTCAACTGCGCCTGCACTTCCCTACCAAACACCTGTTGTAGCGCACTATCTTCTGTCTGGTCCTGCTGTATAATCTTTCTACCCAGACGATTGTCTATACTCACCAAAACTGGTTCTATCGCTAACATTATTTCGCTTGCTTTTTCCTCAGTCAGACCCAATGAACCTTGCAGACTATCGAGCAACTCTTGCAAGCTATCAAACACCTGAAACAATAGGTACTCTAGCTTTTTATCTACCACTTCCTGACAATTTCGCATAATTTCCAGGTAATCTTCCAGCTTATGAGCTATTTTCTGAATACTGTTTATTCCCAGCATTGCTGCTCCCCCTTTCACCGAGTGAGCAGCGCGGAACACCTCATCGATCATTTCTGGATCCGCGATCTTATTGCTCATATAAATCAAACCTTGTTCAATCGTATTGAGGTGGTCTTTTGCCTCCTCAATGAATTAACCTATTATTCTCTCTTCTTGTTCCGCTTCCATAATTTTTACTTGCTCGTTTATTTTTTCTCTCTCATCTTTCATTTAGCAATTTCTCTCATCCCACTTTCTTTATTTCTTACCGACATTTACAACTTCGCTACAATTTCCGATCTCCCCTGGCTCTCTTTTCCTCTTATTTATGTTATATATAGACAAATATCCTTTGCGAGTGTGATCAGTGAGGACGGGAACGACCCAACCGCTTCTCTTTCTATACTAATCGGAGTTGGGGCTAATTTTTGACGAATATCTAAAGTCAGTGGTCCGTGGTCAGTAGTCCGTGGTCCGTGGTCCGTGGTCCGTGGTTAGTGGTCAACTAACCACCCACAACTAACAACCCACAACTAACAACTCAGTGATAACTGTACTGATTATACCATTTTAAACTAAAGAAGCTACTGATGTCCAACCCGAACATCCTTGCCACCTAGTTTGGCAATCTCAAATCCCAATCACCTCAATGACGCGACAATTTTACTATTTATGAATAAAAATGACTATATTATTGCCCATACAAATCTGAGGGCACCTTCGAGAATGTCTTATTATTCCTTCGTTTCCACGCGGAAGCGCTCTACTGAAGTCAAGAGATCTCGCGCCACATTCACCAGGTTACCTAAAGCGCCGGATACCCGCTGAGCCTCTTGGGAAGTTTCTTGGGCTGTCAGTTCTACTGATTGGGTCACGTGAGCCACCGCTCGCGAAGTTTCAATCTGCTCAACCGTGTCAGCAGTAATCGAGCGGACCAGAACATCAATGCGATTATTAATCTGAATGATCTCTTCGAGAGATGTAGCAGCTTCTTTTGCCAGATTAGTTCCTTTAATCACCTGCTGCGTACCGTCTTCCATCGCCTGCATGACTCCATTTGTCTCGCTCTGGATCTGCAAGACGATCTGCTCAATTTGCTTCGACGCTTTAGCTGCCCGGTCAGCTAATTGGCGCACCTCATCGGCCACGATCGCAAAGCCCCGACCCGCATCACCAGCACGGGCCGCCTCAATACTAGCATTGAGGGCCAGCAGGTTAGTCCGAGAAGCAATCGAGGAAATCAGGGCCACAATCTTAGAAATTTCTTGGGAAGATTCTGCCAGTCGCTTCACCTTGCGAGTCGTCTCAGCCACAGTTTCTCGGATCGCCAGGATCCCCTCCATCGTCCGTTCCACTGCTTCACCACCCTTAATAGCCGTAGTAGCAGCCGATCGAGCCACATTTTCTGCCTGACGAGCACTTTCTGCCACCCGTTGAATCGAATCAGTCATCATCTGGACCGAATTCAGCGTCACCGTCAGATCCTCCGCCTGCCGCAGAGCGTCAGAAGACAAGCTTCTAGCAAACTCCGAGCTATCAGTCGCACTCCTATTCACTTGCCGCGCTGCTGCCTTCACCTGTTGGACAATTTCCCGTAGGTTCTGAATTGTCAGGTTAAACGAGTCTGCCACCGCACCCAAAACATCAGCAGTCACCTCGGCCTGTACCGTCAGGTCTCCACGAGCCGCACCTTCTACATCATCGAGCAATCTAATCACCTGACGCTGCAAATCCTCCTTCGCCTGCTCCTGCTCCGCCGCCCGACGCTGGGAATCAGTCATAGTAGTCAAAATATTCCGGGCCATCCTGTTAAAGCTATCCGCCAGACGCCCCAGTTCATCTTCTCCGTATACCTTTGCCTGAGCTCCTAGCTGACCTGAGGCCACTGCCTCGAATTGAGCTTGCAAGTTATCCGTAGACTGCTTGATTTGTTTAGAGGTTACCCAGCCCAGACCATAGGTGATACCAGCCGTTTCTGCTCCTGGCAGCACAATCATTAATAACTTTGACAGGGCTGAGGCTTGTGGTTTCGTGGTATAGATCACACTGGCACCCAACAGAGCAGATACTACAGCAGCAATCACCGCCGTATACAATTGTTTTTGCATCAGGGAGGCATTTTCAAAAAAGCCCAACAACCCCTGCTCCCCTGAAACTGCTAGTTCGGACTTTTGCTTGGCCTCCGGAGCGAAACTCGGAACCTGTTCGGTAGAAGTAAACATCTCTCCTGGTTCTCCCAATATGGTCGAGGGTTTCATCTGAGAACTTTCCATTGATGAGGTGCTCAAGTCGGAAAGGTCCGTAGAGTCGGGAAACTCAGAAAAGTCGTCTAGCTTATCGTCAAATACATCGAAGTCGTCCAGGAAATCAACCGTGCCATTGTCAGATGACAACGGCTCGCTGATGTCACCGGTTTCTTCTGGTTCTATATCTGGCAGTTCATCATCAATGTCAGTTGCGCCCTTATAGAAGATCTCGTCCCTGTCCGGCGGAGAGTATTTCTCCGTATCTGACAGGGTTTTATCGCTGCTGCCATTGCCCAGCACCACCTCCTCGTCAACATCGGACTCTGGTAGCGGTTCCATCCCAGGCATAAATAGGGTTTTTTCTTCCCCGATCTCTCTAGGGGGTAAATAGCCCGTTTCATGCAACTGCCCATTACCATTGCTTGCATATTCGGACTCTTCGGGGTCTTTTAAATGCGGCTCTTGATGCCCATTCAGATCCTTTACCTGCTCTTGGGCGTCCAGCAACTGATCGACTGGGTTTTCCAAGACCGTTTTACCTGGACGATCGTGATAATTTGAGGAGGGTTCTCCCTCTAAAGTCAGAACATCATCTGCAGCCAACAATGTTTTTTCTTCCAGTTCTGATATTTCCTCAACATCGAAGATGTCTTCGCTCATAGTCATGCTATAAGCTGACTGGTTTAAACTCTCAGGTAAATCAGCAAAGGGATTGTCATCACCTTGGTCATCCAATTGGGTACCCGAGTCTAAGTCTGTATAATTATCGACATCAAAGGGGCTAGCAAATGGTCCCGAAATTTCTTGGCCTGATGTCAACTCCGGAGAGCTGTCAGCTATACTATCAAAACCATCTAGGTCAAATTCCGAGTCCTCAAGTAGTTCTTCCCATTTTTCTGCAAACGACTGCTCGTCAACCTCTGCTGAATCTTGTTCTGCGACTGCCCGTGGCGCCATTGACTCTATCTGGGCTGCTGGTTTGCTAGTAAATTGACTAGCGTAATCGATCCCATCGTTGGCATAATTAACCAACACTTCCTCAGTTGCGATCGCCAGTACTGACTCGTACTCTTCTATGGCTGTCTCATACTGCTGTAGCCCATAGCAGTATATGTGACCCCGGAGTAAATGGCCATTGGGCTCCGATGGGAAATCTTCCACTAATGAGTCAACAATTGCCGCCGCCTCTTCGTATCTACCCTGCATGTAGGCTGTTTCAGCTTTTTGGTATTCTTGTAGATAGTCCATCTACCACGCCCCCCTGCTAAACAATTTATCCATCCCGGAACCCCCCTCGAACTTTCACTGTCCCGAATTAGTCTTCCCCTTATTTTTATGCTGCCCACCGCGCTGACCACAGCAGTACCACTTGGTTTAGCAACCGCAGATATTTACCATTCTCTTTGTCTATCAACCATTCACCCAAGAGGAATGGTTCCATAGTATCCTGTACATTTGTTGGTCTTTGTAGTTCATCTACATCCAGCCAGACCAATCCCACTATGTTGTCAACTGCTAATCCCAGCATCGTGTCTTGATCTTCGACTGCAATCACCGGAATGTCTGGTCTATCAGTATTTAATGGCTCTTCATCTCCTAAAAACTTACCTAGGTCCGCCACCCAAATCACCCGGCCTCGTATGTTTATGGTACCCAATAGCAAGGGAGAAACGTTAGGTATCGCCGTAATCATGTCTGGTGACTGAGACAGCACTTCCCGAATGCCAATCGCATTTAGGGCCAACTCCGATCCCGAAGGTACGTAAAACCTTAAATGTAACTCTCCCTCTGGATTTTCCAGTTCCTCGAATGCCAGCGCTTGTCCTTTTTCTGCATCAGCACCCGTTAAAAAGTCAGGATTTCCTATCATTGCCTCCTTAGTTGTTAGTTTTTAGTTGTTAGTTGTTAGTTTTTAGTTGCTCCCGACAGGCGTCTGGCTGTCTGTCTGTCGCCTAGAGAGTCGGTCCATTAATAAAAATTGACAAATTTCGGCACATCCGAAGCGTCTAATTAAAAGGAGCGCATGAAACCCTCACCCAGCAAGGGATATAGCCAGGTGTTGCCTAAATTTCCGCGCATACCTACTCTGTAATGGTTTCAGCAGTTTTATTAATCAAACTGAACCAGTGGCCAAATTTCAACTACTGTGCATAGACAGAAAATCGATCTTATTTCGGACTGTGTATCTTTACATATATTATACTATATTAAATAACCCATGTCAAGATACACAGCGGGAGCATTTCATAAGCCAAGGTATTACAAGCAGCTTTCATGTAATACAAAAGGGAATTGAAAATAACTCCGAACTCCGTTACGAAGTGCTCTCAGCGCTACTCCGAACTCTGAACTCTTACTGTACCGACGCTTTAGGACAGGCGTCTGGCCTGTCACTCAGTTATTAGTTGTTAGTTACTGGACAACGATGGCGTGAGCACTCTCTTTATAGATGGAACCGACTTTGACCCCAGTTGTCGCCCCTCACCGGAGCACCCAATGCTGACCCCAATCACCAGTCACCATTCGATGGCGGTCACCGGTCGATGGCGGTCGATGGCGGTCGATGGCGGTTATCATTATTCTAACCGCTAACCACTAACCACCTACGAGAATCACTACCCTCGTAGTAGTTGTTTCACCGTTCCCACCAGCTCCGTCGGCTGAAACGGTTTAGCAATGTAGGCATCTGCCCCTTGCTTCATTCCCCAGTAGTGATCGAATTCTTCTCCTTTGGAAGAGCACATTACCACCGGTACATTCTCGGTTTTTGGGTCTGCCTTCAGACGACGGCAGACTTCATAACCATTCATTCGCGGCATGACAATATCCAATACCACTAAATCCGGGCTCAGGGATTGGATTTTCTCCAATGCTTCTAACCCATCACTTGCTTTTTCTACATTTAAGCCCCTTCCCTTCAAGAGGTCTGCGATCATCTCCCGTTGGGCTACACTATCTTCAACCACTAGAACAGTACTCATAACTTTCTACCTGCTAACTGCACCGCCTGCCACTACGGGTTCTTACTGATTTTAATTCACCCCTGTTTTGTCTCATCTGTTCAACACTTTCTAATTTAGCTAAAATATCCACTAGGGCGCTGTCTCAATTGAGCCAATCTCCAGTTCGTCGTCCGACCCTAGGAGGGCATCATCTAGCGGTCTCGAAGCTAACGGACCCGGCGCGTCCGACGGGCCGCTGCCCAGATATATTTCTAATATTGTCAATAGTTCACCTGTTCCAAAGGGTTTTGTCAGGTAGTCCGTCGCTCCCACCATCCGGGCTTTTACTCGGTCAATAAATCCATCTAAGCCGGTCAGCATCACGATCGGAGTCTGCCGAAATAGCGTCGAGCGCCGGAGCATTGCACATATTTCGTAGCCATCTAGTTCGGGCATCGCAATGTCACAAAGGATTAAGTCCGGTTTGAGTTTGAACACCAGACTCAGTGCCTTGATGGGATTGCAAATCGAGGCTACTTCGTAACCTTGCTGCTTGAGGATGGACTCTACTGCCTTACAAATGGCAAGGCCATCATCAATACAAACAATGCGGGGGATATGAGCTGACTGGTGAGGCCATGCATGCTTTCCCTCTGTGGGTTCGCCATCCGAGGGGTAAACCAGTTGTACCGACCCCTCTTTTATATAAGGATAAAGTACCTTGGCCAATGTTAAGACATCTCCATTTAAGTAACGGGCTATTTGCCGCATGGAACTTTTGCCGTCTGCCCAAGTCCGGATGATTCTGTAGTTATTTTTGCTCATTTTTGAGCTCAATTGGGTATGATTGGCAATCACTGGACATTGGTTAGGGGACTGGATGTGGGGATTAAACTGCATCCACTCCTGCATCTGGTGCATAATTTTTGTTACCAGGGAGCGTATGTCCAGGGTTGTTAGCTATGGGGCCAAAGCTGGTCCTACTTCAAAGATGAAAGAACCTTGGTACAGCGAGAGCAGGTCAAATAGGGTTTCATGCACCATATTCCCAATTATGGTCCGCCCTTGAGCTGGCGTTAGGTAGTGATTTTCCAGCATTGCCCACAGGTATCCGTACTCTAGCGCATTGATGGAGGAGATAGATGGGGCCTCTATCAGGTCCCCCACGGCATCTTTTTTGTAGTAACGCATGTAGTCCCGTAAACGGAACAAATTGCTATCTTTATCTGCTGCTGCATAGATGATTTTACCGTTGAGAAAAAATACAAACCATGATTGTTCTGTCAACAAACGGGAACTGCGGTCACTGACTGATACATCTGGTCCCGAGACATACGCCTCTACAAACAACTCTCCTGTTCGCTGTCCCAACTCTATCAGTTGCAAGATGCTACGGATATCAATTTCGCTCAACTGTCCCTGCATGCAGATCCTGATGCTTTTTTAAACTAGATTTTGTTTCCGCGATGTCTCCGTATCGGTGCTCTGCGTAGTGCGAATAGAGCGCAGAGCACATCGGGAGTAGTGCGAGTACGATGGAGGTAGTACGAATAGCGCGTCCCCTGGAGGGGGGACATGGAGCGACTCGGAGACATCGAAGCGCGGCCAGCGCTATATTCTAATTCCCGATCGAGATCGTGGTAATAGTACTTCTGGTGTATTCTTGGCTTATTTGTCCGTCGAACGCCGGTTCAAATCGAAATCCGCCACACAGATATCTACTTTGAGCGGTCAACTGCTCGGCTGATAGCTATTAGCTTATAGCTGCGAAAGGTTTGAGCTTTTGGCCCAAGTGCAAGTATAGCAGCGACGCTAAACCAGAGCCCGGTCTCGTCCGAAGCACCCTAGTTGTCCTCGATGTCTCCGGAGAGCGCTAAAAGCACTACTCCGGAGACATCGAAGCGGCGCGGCGGTCGCTATGATTGAGGCTCAACTATTTGCCTATTATACCCGGTTTAGAGTTAACTTGCGATATGATTGTCATCAGTCTCCCTTGTCGGTGGAATTTATCAGTCAGGCTTAACTGGGTGGAACTCATGAGCGATCGCCCTGTTCGGGGTCATCGTCGCGTCAGGTTAGTATAATTCCATATAGTAGTGAACATGGGCGATAAGCAGGCCAACACAAATAAACGGGAGCATGTAGGACTGCGCTGATACCATGCCAGTTGACAATTGTCAATTTTGAATTTTCAGCACTATCCCCGTCCAGAGGTAATTGTCTAAGAGCAAAAATATTTATTGACTGCGACATGCTCCCTAAGTCAAATTCACGATGCGGGTTGGCAAACCATAGTAAAAATACTGAAAAAGGAGTTCGATGTCTCCGGAGAGCGCTAAAAGCACTACTCCGGAGACATCGAGGGATGGTTTGGGATTAGCATAGAGATGAAATTGCCACTAGATGAGAGTGTAAAGTATTGTCAAAGGTGGCCAGGAAGGAGACAGAGGATGAGGAAAAAGGGATTTACATAAAAGTGGGTAAAAGGGACGGGAATAAACTATTATAGAAATGGGTGTTGCACATAGATGGTATGATGGATGCGCTAATTGCTAATTGCGTTCCCGTCCCCAGGGTTGACAGAGTTCGGGCACTGGCGAGGCTAATTGCAGCTTGACCATTAGCAATTAGCAATAATTATTCGCGCTCAAGTAGTTGAATACCAAAATAGTGAACCCAGTCAAAATGTAAAGTCAGACAAGCGTACAGGGAATTATAAAGAGGAAGAACGGCGTGCTGTATCTAGCAGAAGTACAAAAAAAGGTTGGGACTTTTGGTGTAGGTGCGAAAGCGGAATTGAAACTGCTGGCTAGTCAGCGTGGCGAGCAAAATTGGAAAGCAGAGAAGGAGGAAGTGGTTGCTACTGAAGAGGCGAAAAATTTTGAAGATGGAGAACTGGTGCTGGTAGAACTATCGGCGAGTAAACAGGTGCAGCGACCTCCACAAAAGGCAGGGCGTCCTTTGGTGGCAATTCTGCAAAATTTCTCGAAATTGCAGGAAAAGTTTAAGAACCAAGAAGAAGAAATAGAGACTTGGAAACAGTCTCTGACTTATCAAGCTCAGGAGTTGAATCGCCGAGAAATGGAAATGCAAGCTCGGCAAGAACAACTGGAGGCGTTGGAGGAAGAGTCGGAAAAGATAGAGGAACAAGCGTCCGTGCTGGATGAAGAGCAAAGTGGTAAAATTCAGGAGATATTGGACCGCTTATCGGGGACGATCGCCCCTACGGAGTCGGTGCGTTCCGAACTAAATCAGGCTTTTGAACTGGTTTCCTCTCAGCAGGGAAATCTAGATCGCCACTGGCAACGGCTGGAGCAACAACGCTCTGAGGGGGACCAACTACAAGCAGAAGTTGACAGGATGACCGCAGATCTGGAAAATAGAAGGCAACAGTGGCAAGAAGCTTGCTTAGCTCTAGAACAGGCGAACTCGGAGTTGAAAACGCAGCAGAAAGCTTTGACTCTGAAGCAAGAATATGCCTCAGCATTGGGACTAAATCTGAAAACTACCGAAGAGTTATATCAACAAATTAATCAGCTGGCGGAGTCGGCGGGTCAAGTTATTGTCTCTGTAGATATCGAAGCTCTGGAAAAGATGCCGATAGAAGAGCTGCAAGGAAGAGTAGCAGATTTACAACGAGATCTAGATAAAGCATCAGGCTTTGTCAAAGACCAGGAGGAAGAGCTGCAATACCAATTACAGGCAATTGAGGATCTCAAACAGAAGATCGGGCAAGCTAGTGAGTACGATCGCCTGACTCTGGAAACGGAAATCTCGGGTGAGGAGGAAAGCTATCGGTACTTGAATGAATTCCTGGTAGGTTCCCGCCGGAATCTCCGAGAACGAGAAGAGATTTTCAATCAGCATGAAGCGGTGCTGAAACGCCGCCAGAGATATCCGGTGGATCCGGGAAAAGGCGCACAGATTAATCTGGGACCAGTGCTGGAACAGTTGGAGACTCAGCGACAAGCACAGACGGCGGAATTGCAAAAGTTGGAAAGGGAAATTACTCAGATGCGGGAGGCCATTGGCCAAGCAGAAAGTTTGATTAACACTCAGATGAGCGAACAAGAGGCCAAAGGCAATGAAATAAAAGAATTGGAGCTTAATTGCCAAGCACAGCGGACCTCGGCGGCAGAAGTTAGGGCTAAGGTGCATCTATATCAAGAAACTCTACAGCCTATTCAGGACCAGCTCAATGGCCTGCGCTCAAAACTGGAGGCAATTGCTGAGGCCCTCAACCGGGTGCAGGAAACGGGTGACTATCAACTTCAGGCGATCACGGAAATGCAGCAAACTATTACCAGTCTGACTAATTAGCGGCCAGATCAATTCAGGTTCTGGTCTGAGGTTAGCCAGATCCAGGGGTCTTCTACAAGGGCGATCGCCCCCCCGGGAAAAGGATCGGTGTTCGACCGGTTGGGGGCAGATATCAGGGTGCGAACTTTCTCTATCTGGTCAAAGCGAGGACAGCGGGATAGGGCCATTGTCAAAAATTGTCGCAGTACGCGGCGCTGGAGGGCCACGGGTACTACACGCAATATCCGACGATTTAAGCCTGGTTGGCTGGGATGTTGAGCTTCCTCTCGGATCTTGGTGGCTGTCTCCTCTAGATACTCTACTTCGGCTTGCAGCAATTCTGCTGTCTTTGCCAAATTTTCTTCTGCTTTAGGGTTGACATATTGCTGTAAATATGGGATAATTTCCAGGCGCAGGCGATTGCGGGCATATTTCAAATTTTGGTTGGTGGAGTCTTCCCAGATGGTCAGGTGGAACTGGTGGCAAAATGCGCCAGTTTGAGTGCGGGTGATTTCTAGCAGGGGACGGACTAGCTGGATGCCAGCATCAAGGGGGCGTTTCCAGGTTAAGGCTTGTAAACCGTCGGCACCGCTACCGCGAATCAGGTTGTATAGCAGGGTTTCGGCCCGATCGCTGGCTGTGTGTCCGGTGACGATGTACTCCTGGCCCTCTTGACGGGCGATCGCACTCAGGGCCAGATAGCGCCACTGCCTGGCTGCGGCCTCGCTGTTTAATGGCTCTGTTGCTGTCTGTTGGTAATATGGGATCCCCCAAGTTTGGGCCAGTTGTTCTACGTGCTGGGCGTTGGTCTGGGAGTCGGAACGCCAGCGATGATCGCAGTGGGCGATCGCCAGTTCCCACCCCCACTTCGACTGTAAGTCTAGCAGTAATTTTATCAAGCACAAAGAGTCTTGTCCGCCAGATACTGCCACGAGGATGGGCCTGTTTTTGGGCAGGAGTTGGCGCGATCGCAATGTCCGATGTAGCTGGGCGTGGAGTTCTGTCCAATCGTGCTTTACCATATTCTACCGTTCGTAGTAAGCACTTTAGTGCTTCCGTCACTTCGCTGTCAGCCCGCTTTCGCTATCTCGTGGGTAGTGCGAGTAGCGCTCCCACGAGATAGCGAGGGTTCAAACCCCCTGCTAATAGCTCAAGAGAGAATAATGATTAAACTATTTATAGCATTCTTTTGACAAACTCGCTATTCTTCCTCCAGTCCCTCCAAAACCACATCCTCATAAAGCATCTCGATAGGAAAACTTAAATCGACCGAAGTTAAATTGACCTCATCCCCTTCCCCATAATTATATATTTCCAAAACCCCATTTTTGTTAGGTCGAAAGCACTCCACCGACATCTCTTCGCCATCTATCAAAACGTATTCTTTGAAAGTAGAAATGCGGCGATAATTTTGAAACTTTTTGCCCCCCATAAAGGAGACATCAGTAGGAGTTTACTCAGACGAATTTTAATGCCTGCTGGTATTTCTTAAGATGAATGGGAAAATTTGTAGTTGGAGAACGCGATCGCCCTTGTTGGCAGTGGCTGCGATCGCCTTTCCTCAAGTTTTAGCATCGGGATCATCCCATTTCTCTCCCCTACTCCCCTAGGCCTTCATCTGTGAAATAATCTGCAAACTCATTTCGCTAGATAACTCCCATTGCCGATTTTCAAGAGCGACTTTCTGTAAAAATATCAGATAGTTCGGCTTGCAAATACAGGGGTTCGGCTTCGGCGTATCGTCCTTGGGACTTGTAGAGTCCTGCCAGGCCGTTGAGACTTTTGGCCACATCGGGATGTGCGGACCCCAGCAGTTGCTTTCTCATCTCCAAGGCTTCTTTATACAGGGGTTCGGCTTCGGCGTATCGTCCTTGGGACTTGTAGAGTCCTGCCAGGTTGTTGAGAATGGTGGCCACATGAGGATGTGCGGACCCCAGCCGTTGCTTATACATCTCCAAGGCTTCTTTATACAGGGGTTCGGCTTCGGCGTATCGCCCTTGGTCCGAGTAGAGTCCTGCCAGGTTGTTGAGACTTTGGGCCACATGGGGATGTGCGGACCCTAGCAGTTGCTTTTGGATCTCCAAGGCTTCCTTATACAGGGGTTCGGCTATGCGCTGCGCGCACGCTGCGCGGACGGCGTATCATCCTTGGGAGTAGTAAAGTAAGCCAGGTTGTTGAGACTGGTGGCCACATGGGGATGTGCGGACCCCAGCAGTTGCTTTCTCATTTCCAAGGCTTCGGTAAGCAGGGGTTCGGCTTCGGCGTATCGCCCTTGGGAGTAGTAGAGTTCTGCCATGTCGTTGAGACTGGCCGTATAATCATTCGACTGTTCGTTTGTCATATCGTTCCTCTTTTGTAAATTTGTTAAGCATTATATGATTGCGCTTCAACGAGGGCTAGTCCCTCTTCACCTCTGCGAATCCTTCGACGGTTCGTTTGTCATATCGTTCCTTCTTTGTAGATTTGTTAAGCATTATATGATTACGCTTCAACGAGCGCTGGTTCCTCTTAACTTTGACCTGTCCGATCGGTGACGAGCCTAAGTCTCTCTTAACACCGGTCTGTCCTCATGGTCTAACTTGAACCCTCGTCATGGGTGGCCGGGGAGAATGAAACAGACATGTTGGCCTCTTGAGAGGTTTAAAACCTCAACTGAGAGGTTTAAAACCTCAACTGAGAGGTTTAAAACCTCAACCGAGAGGTCTAAAACCTCAACCGAGAGGTCTAAAACCTCAACCGAGAGGTTTAAAACCCCAATTGAGAGGTTTAAACCCCCAACCGAGAGATTTTCAACCCCAACCGAGAGGTCCAAAACCAGAACAGTGAGGCATGGGTTTGTAGATAGGTGCCGGTTGAGGTCAAAGTACCCTCCCCAGAACTAAGACTCAGGCTGTTGTGACGCCCCACTGCTGGACTTGCGGGCGAACCGACGGGCCATATCGTCCACAGCCGCTTCTAACCCCGCATTTCCTTTGGTCGCCTTGGCATAGTTATAAACCTCCAAAGCTGCCATATAAGCCTCGCTTCCTACCACTGCCACGGTATCGTCCAGAAGTTCCTGAAGTTGACTTACTGCCAAGACAATGGGATAAAGGGCCTCAAACAGTTCCATATCTTTCCGCATCTCCTCGATATCAAAAGATCGGGGCAAAAAATCCGGGTTTTGGGTCGCCACTTCCAATGCCTTGACCACAAACCCCCGACTTTTATCTCCCAAACGCGGCAAAGATTTGCTTTCCTCGGGACTCAACCCGAGCAAAAATGGCAATTTTTCCTTGATTTTAGCGATCGCGGCGAGAACTGCCTGTCGATCTTCAGGCGTTAAACTGGTACTAATTCGATTTGCAGTCATCTTGTCCAACTCCGAGGAATGACATCAACTTCTCTATTTTGACCAAGTATATCCTTGGAAAAGGATATACTTGGGTGTAGTCTTGCGCCCGTTGGTGACGGGTGCATCTGCTATGCACGCAAAGGTACATTAATAATACATGTAATGAGCGCCCGCGAAGGCGGGCTTTGTTTGTGTAGCCGGACCCTTAGCTGCTGCGCAGCAGTTTCCTATTAGGGTTCGGGCGATGCAAATATGAGATGCACCCACCCTCAATACTTCTCGGTTAACAACTTGTCATTGCGATTTTATGCGCTGCGTGGGGGGTCGGACCTGCCCGAAGCACTTTAGTGCTTACTACGAACCGCCCCAAGCACTTTAGTGCTTACTACGAACCGCCCCAAGCACTTTAGTGCTTACTACGAACCGCCCCAAGCACTTTAGTGCTTACTACGAACCGCCCCCAGTAAAGTGCTTACTACGAACCGCCCATCGCTTATCGATTAACAAAACTTAACTTGCCGAACCGACCGGTTCCGTGTTAAATTTAAGTCAACAAGAAATGAAAACCAAGAAAAGAAGGAGATGTCGGTGATGGAAAAACCAACTAAGAAAAAACCTACATTCATCAGTCCCACAGTCGATTATGCGTTCAAAAAAATATTTGGCTCTGACAGAAGTGAAGATATTCTGCTCAGCTTCTTGAATGCAATAATATATAAAGGGGAAAACGTCATATCTTCCTTAACAATTACAAATCCTTACAACCCGGGTCAAGTAAAGACATTAAAGGACAGTTACTTGGATGTGAGAGCGGTACTAAGAAGTGGAGAGATAGTCCTGATAGAAATGCTAGTAGCACGGGTGCAGGCATTTCACAAGCGAGTGACCTACAATATGTGTAAGTCCTATGCGAATCAGTTGGATGAAGGAGAATTTTACCTGGGGATAGCACCAGTGATAGCAGTGACTGTAACAGATTTTATCCTGTTCAAGGAAAGCAAATTAATTCATCATTTTGTGTTCCGAGAAAAAGAAGAAAAGGGGACAGAGTATCCGGAGCATGAATTACAGCTCGTATTTGTGGAATTGCCAAGATTAAAAAAAGAGTTGAAAGACCTGATGACCTTAACAGATAAATGGATTTATTTCATTAAACATGCGTCAGAATTAACGGAAGTTCCTCCGACTTTGGGAGAGATAGCAGAAATAGACAAGGCATTAAAGATAGCAAAGCTAGTTAATATGGAGCCGGAAGAAGCAGAAGCAGTAATAAGTCGTGCAATAAGTTTGCAAGATGAGATAGGAAAGATTAAGTATGCAAATGAAGAAGGGCGCATTACTGAAGCAGGGACTTTGGTAATGCGCCTGCTTAAAAAGCGATTTGGAGAAATGACAGAGGAAATAAATAGCGTCATAGAAAGTTTGTCGCTGTCAGATTTAGAAAGGTTAACAGAGGATATTTTGGATTTTAATAGTCGGGAAGATTTGTTGCATTGGTTGTCGTCAGCCTCTAAGTATTAGTTTTTGGGCTCTGGCAAGGACTAGAAACCGGGTTTCTCTGTTCAACCTTGGGTAAAGACTTTTGGATATCGCCCCGGTTTCTTGCCACAATGCCCATGTTGTGAAATCAGAATGGGTTCGGCTATGCGCTGCGCGCACGCTGCGCGGACGGCGTATCGCCCTTGAGACCTGTAGAGTTCTGCCAAATTGTTGAAACTGGTGGCTACATCTGGATGTGCGGACCTCAGCAGTTGCTTTCTTTCCGCTCGTCGTATCCCTTGCGGGAGCGCAGCGCAATCCCTTTCAAGGTATATACAGGTGAGCGTCGAGTCTGACAGTGGGCACGGCCCACTCTACTGGCTATAGATTAAAACTGCCGAAGCCTTTGTTGTTCTTGCTCTTTTTCTTTTTCTTCTTAGGAGTCCCGCCGCTGTAGCCCCACTCGTTAGATAACTCCCCTTGCCGATTTTTAAGAGCGACTTGCTGTAAAAACATCAGGTAGTTCTGCTGAAGTTTCTGAGTAAGGGGATGATCTTGTCCTAGTTGTGAAATCAGAATAGTTACAGCTTCCTTAAACAGGGGTTCGGCTTCGGCGTATCGCCCTTGGGAGGAGTAGAGTAAAGCCAGGTTGTTGAGACTGCCGGCCATATGGGGATGTGCGGACCCCAGCAGTTGCTTTCTCATCTCCAAGGCTTCCTTATGCAGGGGTTCGGCTTCTGCGTATCGTCCTTGGGAGTAGTAGAGTTCTGCCAGGCCGTTGAGACTGCTGGCCACATGGGGATGTGCGGACCCCAGTAGTTGCTTAGACATCTCCAAGGCTTCCTTAAACAGGGGTTCGGCTTCGGCGTATCGCCCTTGGGAGTCGTAGAGTCCTGCCAGGTTGTTGAGACTGGTGGCCACATTGGGATGTGCGGACCCCAGCAGTTGCTTCTGGATCTCCAAGGCTTCCAAATACAGGGGTTCGGCTTCGACGTATCGCCTTTGAGACCTGTAGAGTTCTGCCAGGTTGTTAAGACTGGCGGCCACATCTGGATGTGCGGACCCCAGCAGTTGCTTTCTCATCTCCAAGGCTTCCAAATACAGGGGTTCGGCTTCGGCGTATCGCCCTTGGTCCGAGTAGAGTACTGCCAGGTTGTTAAGACTGCCGGCCACATCTGGATGTGCGGACCCCAGCAGTTGCTTTCTCATCTCCAAGGCTTCCTTATACAGAGGTTCGGCTTAAACAGGGGTTCGGCTTCGGCGTATCGCCCTTGGGAGTAGTAGAGTCCTGCCAGGTTGTTGAAACTGTTGGCCACATCTGGATGTGCGGACCCCAGCAGTTGCTTTCTCATCTCCAAGGCTTCCTTATACAGAGGTTCGGCTTCGGCGTATCGCCCTTGGGACTTGTAGAGTAAAGCCAGGTTGTTGAGACTGGTGGCCACATCGGGATGTTTCGACCCCAGCAGTTGCTTAGACATCTCCAAGGCTTCCTTATACAGGGGTTCGGCTTCGGCATATCGCCCTTGGAACCTGTAGAATTCTGCCAGGTTGTTGAGACTGGTGGCCACATCGGGATGTTTCGACCCCAGCAGTTGCTTAGACATCTCCAAGGCTTCCTTATACAGAGGTTCGGCGTCGGCGTATCGTCCTTGGGATTCGTATAGTCCTGCCAGGTTGTTGAGACTGGTGGCTACAGAAGGATGTGCGGACCCCAGCAGTTGCTTTTTCATCTCCAAGGCTTCCTTAAACAGGGGTTCAGCTTCGGCGTATCGCCCTTGGAACCTGTAGAGTACTGCCAGGTTGTTGAGACTGGTGGCCACATCGGGATGTTTCGACCCCAGCAGTTGCTTAGACATCTCCAAGGCTTCGGTAAGCAGGGGTTCGGCTTCGGCGTATCGCCCTTGGGACATGTAGAGTTCTGCCCGGCTGTTGAGACTGGCCGTATAATCATTCGACGGTTCGTTTGTCATATCGTTCCTCCTTTGTAGATTTGTTAAGCATTAACTCAAGTTGCGACCTATAAAAATTGGATACAAAAAGCTATGATAAAGAGAATTATTTTCAACTCTAATCCCTTAGATGTAACAGCATGAATTGACTTGGGAAACAAATTGGTGATTCGACTAAAACAGGTTTCAACTTGTTTTCTTGTTACTTTTTGTATATATTCAAAACAAGAATATTCTTTTCTTTTTGAGTTCTTTTTTCGCAAAGGTTTTAACATTATACTTGACGACTCTTTTAGTAAATCCTCTAATTGATAATCATTATAAGCTTTATCTCCATAAACTATTGAATTTGATGGTAAGTCAAAGCCAAAAGATTGCAAAACTTTAACATCATTATAACTACCAGGATCTAGATAAAATTCTATTGGCTTTCCATTTTTGTTTACCAACATATGAACTCTTAATCCATAAAAATAACGTTTTTTACTGGCAATATACCCTCGATATTCTTCCTTGTTATAAATTTGGCATCTATCAATCCTAATATTATCACATACTGGCACCGGGAAACTATCAAGAATATATTCTTGACCCGGATTGAGCTCTTTAAATGTTTGAGCTATAACTTGGAAGAAAAACATCCAAATTGGTTCGTCAATATTGTGTAATCGACGATTGAACCTACTTTTACTTAACAGATTTTTTATATACTTGTGTTCGACCATAAATTGACAAGAGCGATCGTGGTGTCCTCCGAAAAAATATGCAGCAACTAATCCGACTGTCATCACTTCGGCATTGTTCATTTTTACTTGTGGATCTTCTTTTATATTTAACGCTTTTAGTAGCTCGTCACAAAGAACAAAAATTGTTGTAATCATATCTTCCATCATCTACATCCCCCAGCAATTAACTATTATTTTAGTACATTATAACCTATAAACAGCCAACCCGCCGTCTAGCACAAAAAAAATATAATTTTGTATCAAAAGCTACGAAATATCCCAAATATCTGTAAAGTCTAAGTGGGTAATTCATATTTTTTTTAATAGGTCGCAACTTAGGTTAAGCATTATATGATTACGCTTCAACGAGGGCTAGTCCCTCTTCATCTCTGCTGTCCGATCGGCGACAGGCCCGAGTCTCTCTTAACACAGGTCTGTCTTCATGGTCTAACTTGAACCCTCATCATGGGTGGCCGGGGAGAATGAAACAGACATGCTGGCCTCTTGAGAGGTTTTAAACCCCAACCGAGAGGTCCAAAACCTCAACCGAGAGGTCCAAAACCTCAACTGAGAGGTCCAAAACCTCAACTGAGAGGTTTAAAACCCCAACCGAGAGGTTTAAACCTCAACCGAGAGGTCCAAAACCAGAACAAACGGGTTTGCCGGTTGAGATCAAAGTCCCCTCCCCAGAACTAAGACTCAGGCTGTTGTGACGCCCCACCGCTGGACTTGCGGGCGAACCGACGGGCCATATCGTCTACCGCCGCTTCTAACCCCGCATCTCCCTTGATGGCCTTGGCATAGTTATAAACCGCCAACCATATAAGCCTCGCTTCCTGCCAAGGCGACTGTATCGTCCAGAAGTTCTTGGAGTTGGCTCGAGGCCAAAGTAATAGGATAAAGGGCCTCGAACAACTCCACAGTCTAGAAGAACCAACCGTAAGAATGTAAACCTTTACCTAAAAGATTGACACCCAAATAGCAAACCCAGACGACCATAAAGCCAGTGGCTGCTAAAATTGCCGGACGCCGTCCTTGCCAACCCTGGGTAATGCGTGCGTGGAGATATGCTGCAAATACTAACCAGGTGATTAGCGCCCATGTTTCTTTCGGATCCCAACTCCAATAGGAACCCCAAGCTTCATTTGCCCACACCGCACCCGCTATGATGCCAATTGTTAACAGGGGAAAGCCCAAACCAATGATCCGATAGCTAATGTTATCTAAGGTTTCCGCTAGACTCAGACGCTGGGGTGAAAGAGGTGCCGCTATTTCCGTTTTGGGTAATGTTTTGGTCGTGACTACACCCAAAACTGCCGTATTCCCACCATTGTTTTCAGATGATAGAGTCATAGGTTGCAGCAGTTCTTGCGTAACTTCTGGGTGAATTACTAATTCTTCCCCTTGGCGCCAGCGGTGGTTGGGACTGCGGAAGCCCCCATTCCCAAAAGAACTGCCTCGGAGTTCTACTTTCTGGCCCCGCGTGACGATTAAAAAGACGATCGCGATCGTGGCACCGACCATCAAACAGGCGTAGCTGAGTAGCATGACGCTGACATGCATCATCAACCAATTAGATTTGAGAGCGGGTACTAAAGGTGCAGAAGACTGCATTTCTGGCGGTAAAGATAGGGCGGCAAAAGCCGTAATTACCATGGCGACTGGTGCTGTTGCTGCCCCCACTAGGCGACTGCCACTCATATTTTCTGCTATTAAATGAACCGCCGTTACTCCCCAGGCGATGAAAAATAATGATTCGTAAAGATTGCTTAAAGGGAAGTATCTCGCTTCGATCCAGCGGGAAGCAAGTAAGGCCGCCATGCAGAGATTGGCGATCGCCATTCCCGCCGTCCCCAAAGATCCGAGGAAGGGAACTTCCCGAAATGCTGTCCCGGCCCAATAAATCAGCATGGTTGCGAACAGGACAGCGAAGGCAATATTGTCTAGCCAATTCTGGAGTGTTACCAGATCCATAGATTGTTCTCCTGTTGTTTTCACTGCTATTGATTCTAACTGATTCCCTGGGCTTTGTCAATTCTGACATTCCCTCTATTCGGGAGAAGCGGTAGGATCGGCACTGGGTAAGACTCCTGGTTCGTCCCTCTGTTTGAGACCGACAAAGATATCGTAGCGGGTTGTGCGATCGCTCTTTACCGCAGTTGTGACGCCAATGGAACGAATAGCATTTAACACGGTTTTTTGAGCGGGACGATCAGAAAAGTTAAAATGTTAGGAGCAAACACCCGATCGACATCGATAAAAAAATGTCCGTTGTGGGGTGCAAGTTCTAAGGGAACGGTTTGCCTAAAGAAGTCGCTAGTAGCTAAGCTGGGTAGTTTAGGAGATGCTGCTTCAGTTTGGGGTCGGGGGATAATTGCCTCAGCAACTGGCGCTCCCACAGTCAAGAAGGCGATATTATCATCCAACCAGCCGCGCGTGATATTTAGCAAACCAAAGGGGGGCGTCCAGACGATTACTTCGCGATCGGCCCCCGAAACATCAGTAATTTGGCTCTCTTCTACCTGGTATTTATATTTTTCCTTCATGATTTCATCCAGTTCCTTGAGGGTTTCTACCGCCGCCCGGCGATCGGTTGCTCGCACCATCAAGGACAAGGCAAAGGGGACAGTCGTATCAGTGGAGGAAATCGCTGGAATCATCGCAATAGAGAACTCCGACTCCATCCAGTTGAGCAAATCTGCTTCTAAATCTAAACCAGTAGTCTGGGCGAGGGCCCGACGCACCCACTCAGCATCAATAATCTCAATGGGATTGGCCTCTGCAGAACGAGTATATTCCTGCCATAACCGGGCTAAGTTGCCCCCCAAGATCATCAGCATAGTATCTGTAGGCAACAGTTCTGGCATCATTTGGGCATTATTTTCTACCACCCGCATCTGGTCACTTTCCGGATGCAGCCAGGAAATTCCCCGAAACAGGATGCCATCAGGCTGAAGCATCACCGTCGCCGCTAGTCCCTGATTTTGCTGCACTTCCCCTAGCTTCTCTGGAGGAATGGGTTTGGCGGCATTGGCCGACGCGATCGCGGCTGCTTGGGGCAGGTTAACATACATCCTCGCGAAGGGTTGGGAATTTAGAATTTGGCTTAAGGCTTCCCTGTAGCCCGGAGTTGACCCGAGAGAAGGATTGAGCTGCTGGTAGGTATCAATTACTCGGTTTATCGCTTGGGGATTGTTGGATGGGGTCGAGCCGGGAATCGCTTCCCGACCCTCCCTTGAGGAACCGGACTTGCGATTTTCACCGCATCCGGCTACTGGGTACTAGGCCCTTTTCATAGGTAGACTTAATAGGAATTACTTCCGTTAGCCCTTGCCGCCTGTCTTTTCTTCCTTTCCTGGTTTAGCGAGTGGTTGTTCTGATAACCGTTAGTATCACCATTTTCAAGTCAGTTTTACCAGTTATCCATACCTTATCCTCCACTTGCGTTTCGGATTAGTTCCGTGGCTTTTTAGGATTACTCATTCCAGCAGCTTCCTAGTATCACCGACCCACGTCAGCGCTGGCTACCCAGCATCATCTACATTACTGTAGATGTTATCCCAGGAATTACCCCGGGCATTCGCTTCTTGGGCCATCCCTCCCCCCGTGGCTTGCGCTTAACATCTAACTTGTCCTGATGGACAGCACACGAGAGGTTACTTCGTTCCCTAACAACATTTCGCGATACCTTTAGGTCCACACTATACCCCGGGAGCTATTTGAGTACTATATTAGCCAGAGTCTAAAACTAATACTAGCTACCATTTCCTTTTTAGGCCAGCGCATATAGCCTTATTTCGCTGGTTCCTTATAACGAGGCTTGCACATGTTTGCCTGCTCTAACCTTGGATATCTTTCCTAGCGGCGTCACCGGCTTAGGCTGCCAGTTATCCTACATTTGAGTCCTCGCTTAGCACCACGATGATGTCGCTTCGTAGCACCGAGGACCGGTGTCACCCCCGTACCTGGGGGGAGGGGAATTTAACCCCTATGCGGTCAGAGTTCCCGGCTAATGAAACCGGGCTAGCGTTCCGTGTTTGACCACGTTAGGCTAGAACGAATCGCACAGTCACCACTAGGTAACGAGTCGATAGTACCGCAGTTGAATATAGCTCATCGGCAGTTTTTTGGGTTTCTTTGATCTTAATGCCCTTGTAGCTGCGCTCAACCCATGTCTCTTGGGACTCTTGCTGGTCTAGCAACTGCTTTGCTAGCAACTGCTTTGCTAGCAATGGGTTGGCAACTGGCATCACCATGACTAGAGGCTTTTCGGACTGGGTTAAGGTACTACTGCTTGGAGATGGCCCAGCTGACGATAAAAAGGCAACTGTTACCTCGGAACCCACCCAAGGTTGGATGTCTTTGCTATAGTCGTAGCCATTGGCTATCAGCAAGCGATCGCGCAGTTCCACCAACCGTGCATCGAAGGCTGCTTGGGTTTCGGGGGTGCCAAACTGGCGTAGTTTCTGCCACTGCTCCTGATTTGTGGTCATAGAGATACTCATCAGGGCATCTTGGGGAACTACCTCCACCCCCACCGGCATAGTATCTAGCACTTCTTTTTGCTTTTGAGCCAAGAACCAGTAAGCTGCTGTACCGTTAGCAATTAGTAAGGCGGCTGCGGGAGCAGCCAGTAGCAGAGGTGTTTTTTGATTTTTAGTCATGGAGTCAAGCCTTTGTCAGTTGTCTGTTGTCAGTTATCAGCACCATCCCTTATAGTAGGTGATTATGTCAGAGAGCCAAAATACTTAGAAACTGCTCCGGACATGCTTGCGATCTGTCTGGGTGAGACAAACCTCTAGTTTCTGTCCGATCTTAATTTGGGATTCCGACCAATATATCAGAATAAATAAGTAGTCGGACATCAGTTAAAGCATTATGTATCTATTATGTAAAATTATATCAAACCTATAATTGGTGGGTGCATCCCATATTTGCCTCGCCGCCCGAACCCTAAAGGGCCCGGCTACACGAACAAAGCCCGCCTGCGCGGGCTACATTACATGCATTGAGATGCACCCTAATTGATGATACTTTTATGCTTTTTTTTGCTTTTGGTCGCACTACTCAATACTTGACGAAGGAACTACTTATCCCCCGAGATAGAATTGGGTGCAGTCGGGAGCGGTTGGCGATCGCAGTTAAGCGCGAAGTTGCTACCACATCGAACATCGCACCAGAAGAGAGCTTCAAATAAACACAGAGCAAGGGTTATAGCGTTATTGACGTTCAAATTCAAATCTAAAAATAATTACGCCCTACTACTTATGACACGGACCAACAAAACACCTCAAGAGCAACGGAGATTCCTACAGGAAGTTTTGAAGGCCACCTACAGCAGTAAGGGAGAGCCCAAAGTCCTGTACCCGCTGCTGCAAGAGAAACTGGAGCAGCTGGACGAGAGCTTGGCTCAGCTATTACCTGCTTGGGCCATGCAGAAATTTACTACAGTCGAACCAGCTACAGCCAAAATTCTCGCAGAAACATTGCTTGACTTTAGCGAACTAGTCGAGGAGTTTCCCTAAGGGAGCAAACTTAGCAATTTGGCAATTGCTATTGCTAGCTATCAAGCGGCTTTACAGTTTTTTACCGATAAGCATTACTCAAAGGAGTTTACCAAAACTCAGGCAGCCTTGGCAACGGCTAAACAGCGACAAATTTTGGCTCTTGACAATAAAAAGTCCCTATCAACTCCAGACGGCTAGCGTTATACCCGCCAGAAGCGGCAGCATAGAGAAGTGTATCTCTCAGAAAAGGTTGAGGCGCGTTCCAATTCCTTGTGGTCTGCCGCTGGCTATGGGTTATTGCTGTTTGCGGTAATTGAATATGCTAATATCTTAATTCCCTGGTCCTGGACAGATCCTGTCTGGAAATTTCAGACTCCCCTAGTATCAGCTGTTTGGACTCCTTTATTGGGGCTGATATTGGTATTTTCCCGTCGGCAAGATTATGTGGCAAGAGCGGAAATGCATCTATTGCGGTTGTTGTCCTGGGTTTCTCTGCTGCTGGGGATGTTCTATCTGTGGATGCTAGTTTTAAAAGTTGGTCATACCTGGCAGATATATGCAGCTCGCGGGGTGCTTCCTTCTAGGACAATTTCTCAAACAACGGGACAACAGCGGCAACGCAAATATGAGATGCACCCGAATCACCTGCTATGGTGCTGACAACCCCCTGACAGGCTTGACAGACTGACCGCCTCCCGACATGCTCCCGCCCCTGTCCTACAGGCTGCGCTACTGGCATGGGATCGCGCCAGAAATGTTAGACATCCCAGAGAGTCGGGGCATTTGGTTGTGATTTACGGCTCCGAAAAATGGTATGATTTGATTATGATGAAAGCAACAGAGCAGTTCACCTTCCTATTGGAAGTATTGAAAACCACCTACACTAGCAAGGGCGATCGACAGGTCGTCTACCCCCTGCTGCAAGAGAAACTGGTGCATCTGGACGAGGGCTTGGCCTCACTATTGCTTCTTTGGGCAAGGGAGAGGTTGACGACAGCTAAGCCAGCTACCGCGAAAACCCTAGCAGAAACAGTTCTTAACTTTAGCGAACTGATGGCGCAGTTCCCCCAAGGCAGCAAGGAACGTAATCTGTCCATTGCGATCGCTGGCTATCAAGCTGCTTTACGGGTTTTTACGGAGGAGCTTTGTCCCCAAGAGTTTGCCAAAGCTGAGGCAGCTTTAATAGCAGCCAAAGATGAACGCCAACAAATTCTGGAATTTGAGGCGATATCGGCAGATGTTGTGCAACTGAGACAACAGCTAGCAGCAACTGAGGCGACTCTCAAAAGGATGGCAGAGGAAGTGACGGCATCAAAGGTAGCCAACCACCAGTGGGACCTGACCCCTCTGATCGAAACTATTCGGGAGATTCAGCCCCGAGAAAATGTGACACACTCTGGGATTATCCTCCCAGAGGAATAATTTAATACAGCCATATTATACGATATTGAAAACCTTACCAAGGGGTACAACTTCACCCCAAATTTCATCTCTAAATTGTCTCTGCAAAGGATTGTAGAACAAATCCGCTCCCAACATCAATTCGGGAAACTAGCGATCCAACGGGCCTATGCTAATTGGAGTGTTCCCCAGTTGAAGCAGATTAAGAATGAAATCCTCTCTCTAGGAATAGAACCGATTCAAGTATTCGGTTTTGGGTTAAATTCGCAAAAGAATGCCGCCGATATTCAGCTGACGATTGATGCCATAGAGTTCATCCATAACAAACCCTCGATTCAATTATTTATTATTGTTTCTGGGGATGGTGCTTTTGCCTCGGTTGCCAATAAACTGCATGAATATGGAAAAACAGTAATTGGCTGCGCCTATGAGAAATCTACTAATTCTTTCTTAGAAGCAGTTTGTGATGCTTTTGTGCCTATTACCGATCCAGAAACTATAGTAGTTAAAGTTATACAGCCCCAGAATGAAGATGAAATATTAGTTGAGGCCAGAGCAATTTTGCAGTGGCTCAATCAGCATCCAGAGTACGGACGCCAGCTGTTAACTGAAGGCATGTATCTCAGCGAAGTCTGGAAGGTTTTTACTGAAAGAATACCCAACTTTAACTACAAACTGTTTGGCTTTGAAAAATGGAAACCTTGTTTGAATTTTATTTGTGCAGGAACAGAATTTAGCGTTATTGACAAAACTCCTACTGAGCCCAGACTGGTTGTCAAAGATGTGAAAGATGCGGTGGTCTCCGAGGTCCCCGATCGCGACACGGTGTCCTCGGCCATAGTCGAAGTGGAAGTCGAGGCAAATAAGATGCCAACTTCAGTATCGGGCAATATTCATTCTTTGAGCAAGTACCGCAAAATTCTCTCAGCTGGCTATCCCATTTTCCGACTGCCACCGCCATCGGATTTAAGTCAGGTATTGGCATGTCTTGTCCAAAATCCTTTAACTGGAGAAAAATTAGAAGAGGGAATTGCTAAATTAACTAGGCTGATGGCACCGTCAGTCAGCCAACAATCGGTGAAAAAATCTCTGTTGGTACTGCTTTCTGCTGAGTGTTTTGTTACGGAACCGAAGGGGGGCAATTTACCCGATCTTAGTTTAACTCTAAAGCCAGAGCTTAACTCGCCAGGGGCAGTCTTGCAAGCTGTGGCAGATCCTATGCGTACAAAACTGCTCAAGCATATGACTCACATAGATGAAAATATCTGGCGGGAACTTATGCCTTTGTCTTAACTTACGAACGGGGAAAGACTAAAGTCTTTACTACGAACGGGGAAAGACTTCGGGAAAAGACTAAAGTTTTTACTACGAACGGCTTTACCCAGCCACGCGGCCGGGTGTCCTCACAATTCTATCCCTTCATTTTCTCGGACCACACCCGAGTTGGCAATCCCCAAACGTAGATAAATCCTTCCGCTGCTTTGTGATCGAACCGATCTTCTTCTCCATAGGTCGCGAGATCGGAACTGTAAAGGGAATTCTCTGACTGGCGTCCCACAATGGTTGCTGTTCCCTTAAACAATTTCACCCGCACGGTCCCCGTGACTTGTTCCTGGGTTTGTTGAATAAAGGCATCTAATGCTGCTTTCAAGGGACTGTACCAAAGTCCGTTATACACCAGTTTGCTGTAGGTTTCTTCCATGCCCCGCTTGTATTGCGTCACGTCTGCGGTTAAGGTTAAACTTTCTAAATCCCGGTGGGCTTGGATTAATACTAATAACCCGGGAACTTCGTAAATTTCCCGCGATTTGATCCCGACTAACCGGTTCTCGATCATGTCGATGCGCCCGAAACCGTGATTCCCGACAATTTCGTTGAGTTTGCTCACTAAGGCTACGGGGGCCAGGGTTTCACTGTTAATTGTGGTGGGAATGCCCTTGACGAACCCAATTTCTACATATTCTGGACTGTCGGGGGTGTCGGCGATCGCCTTAGTCATCAGATAAATTTCCTCTGGCGGTTCCGTCATGGGATCTTCCAATGGACCTGCTTCAATACTGCGCCCTAACAAGTTGCGATCGATACTGTAGGGAGATTTCTTGGTGACAGGTGCGGGAATGCCGAAGCGTTCGCCATATTCGATGGTTTGCTCGCGGGAAAATCCCCATTCCCGGGCGGGGGCCAGGATTTTCAACTGGGGGTTGAGGGCGGTAGTGGAGACATCGAAGCGCACCTGATCGTTACCTTTGCCAGTGCAACCGTGGGCGATCGCATCTGCGCCATATTTTGCCGCTGCTTCTACCAACAGCTTAGCTATCAGGGGACGGGCGAGGGAGGTGGAGAGGGGATAGCGATTTTCATAGAGGGCATTGGCCTGAATTGCGGGAAAGGCGTAATCTGTGACAAAATCCTCTTTGGCATCAACAACCAGAGATTCGCTAGCACCTGCTTTGAGGGCTTTTTGCTGAATTGGTCCTAATTCATCACCCTGTCCCAAATCTGCGGCCAGGGTAATTACTTCTTTGACGCCCCACTCCTGCTTGAGATAGGGGATACAGACGGAGGTATCGACTCCGCCAGAATAGGCGAGTATCACCTTAGTAGCGCGACCCATAGGTAATCATTCTCAAAAACGACTAATCCGCTATTGTATATGGTCGCGAGCCAATAACTATATCCCTAGAAACCTTTTTTCCCAGTAGTCCCGAGGCCCGAAAGGCTTACAGGGAAAGGCTTACATGATTGCTCGGGGGGCGATCTGCTCCTGGATCGCCTGGTCAGTGTAAAATATTTGTATACTGCGTTAGTGACGGAACTGCGCTTTTTGGGGCAGTAAATAATATCATTGCGAGGGGGGGATAATTGAGATATCCTTGTGCAAGTGCGATTCGTTGAGGAGTAAACCGGTGACGGTGAAAGTCTAGTCTGGTTTCATTTGCCAGACAACTCTGGTTATCATGGGGGTTAAATTCCCTCTCCCCAGGTGTGGGGGGTCGAGGGTACTACCGGTCCTTAGTGCCACAGAGTCACATCGCTGTGGTGCGGAGCTAGGACTTAAATGTAGGATAGCTGGCAGCGCGAAAAATCGCAATGACACCAACAAGACGTTATCCTACTCAGGGCGTGGAGATTGCTAGCTGCTGCGCAGCCGCTGCGCGAACGGGGGGTCTTGCTGTTGTGCGCACCGGGTGCGGTCAAAAGTAGTTGCATTGGTAGGGTGGGCACCTTCGATATATCCGGAGAGCTGTCCCCGGGGAGCGCTACATGCGCTGCGCGCACCGGGCTACGCGCGATCGCTGCGCGAAAAATCGCACTACCCCGGGGACAGCTCGCGCTAATCGCACTACTCCGGATATATCGACCCACCATTCGCGGGTTTGGGCAACAACAACCAACTGACGCATGACCACACCCCCAGGGGTTGACAAGGTGGCTCGGCTGTGAGTAGAATAGATTGGGTTAGGGCAGAGCAACTGCGTTCGACACAATGACTTGTCGGCGTTGGGTAGTGAAGGGTCGGCGTTGGGTAGTGAAGGGTCGGCGTTGGGTAGTGAAGGGTCGGCGTTGGGTAGTGAAGGGTCGGCGTTGGGTAGTGAAGGGTCGGCGTTGGGTAGTGAAGGGTCGGCGTTGGGTAGTCAAAAATCGGCGTTAGCTCTCCACCCCTGCGCGTTGAGGAGCGACCCGTGCCCGTTGTCGCTCCACCCGTGCCCGTTGTCGTTCCACCTGGGTTGGGTTAAGCTTGCACCTGGGCGGCGCGTTAAGCTTGCACCTAAGTGCGTTGAGTAGTGACCTATAAACAGACCATAGTGAACCGTGCGCGTTAAGCACAACGAGACCGCGTTAAGCACAACGAGCACTCGTTCCCCTAAACGTAACCAATATCCCAGGGAACGACATGTGAAGTGCAATGCCCGATCGCGCGGCGCCAGCCGTGTACCAACGGGTTTTGACCACACCCGTGCGAACCAGAGTTGCTACTTTGAGAACCCCCCACGCTGCGCGAAAAATCGCAATGACACCAACAAGACGTTAAAGTGTAATTTTGCCAATTGTTTGATTGTTGTGTTTTTTAGCGTTGTCATTCCTACGTATAATCGCTTGCCGATTCTGTCCAAGGGCCTGAAAGCCTTAGAACGGCAGCAATTTACTAATGCTGCTGTTACTGGTTATGAAGTTGTGGTGGTCGATGATGGTTCGACAGATGAGACTTTGGCCTGGTTAGAGTCCCGTGGGGCTGAGTTCCCCCACGTGCGATCGCTCTGTCAGCGGCACCAAGGACCAGCAGCAGCCCGCAATCTGGGTGTAGAATCGGCCAAAGGCGATACGATCGTCTTTATTGATAGCGATCTAGTGGTTACGGAAAATTTCCTGCAAGCTCATGCAGATGCACTGCTGCGGGGACGAGAGAAATTAGGGAGCGATCGCCTGTTCGCCTACGGTCGGGTGGTGAACACCTGCAACTTCGAGGATCCCACATCGGAACCATACAAGATTACTGATTTTTCTGCTGCCTATTTTGCTACGGGAAATGTAGCTATTGCGCGGAAATGGCTCGATGAGGCCGGGCTATTCGACCCCAGGTTTCAACTTTATGGCTGGGAAGACTTAGAACTGGGGGTGAGACTGAAACAAATGGGATTAAAACTGATCAAATGTCCCGCTGCGGTAGGCTATCACTGGCATCCTCCCTTCGCCCTAGACCAAATTCCGGGGATGATCGATCGGGAAATTCAACGGGGAAGGATGGGGGTTTTGTTCTATCAAAAACATCCTACCTGGGAAGTCAGGATGATGATTCAAATGACCTGGTTGCATCTGTTCCTCTGGGGTATGCTATCCTTGGGTGGGAGGCTGAACGAACGGACGATATGGCCCTGGTTGCAATGGGCGATCGATCGGGGAAAATCGCAATTAGCCTTGGAAGTGGCGAGAATATTTCTGAATTGGTATAATGTCAAGGCAGTCTATGCAGCCTATAATGAAATGAAGTCGTCAATGTAAAAGATTCGGGAGATTATGATGTCAGTAGCATTACTCAAGCGGTTGTTGTTTACGGTAGAAGATTACCACAAAATGATTGCCAGTGGAGTCTTGACAGAGTCCGATAGAGTAGAACTTATCCGAGGAGAAATTGTCGAAATGTCACCTATTGGTCCAGTTCATGCTGAGTATGTAGATCGTCTTAACGAATTGTTTATGTCGCGTCTAATAGGAAGGATAAGGATTAGAGTCCAAAATCCTGTAGAATTAGACGACACATCCGAACCACAACCAGATATAGCATTGCTGCGACGACGCCCAAATTTTTACATAGCAGGACATCCTCAGCCAGAGGATGTATTTTTGTTAGTAGAAGTAGCAGACTCGACTGTTAGAAAAGACCGGGAGGTGAAAGTTCCACTCTATGCTGAAGATAACATTTCTGAAGTCTGGCTGGTGGATATCAACGAACAATGTCTGGAAGTTTATCGCGAACCTTCTGTTAACGGATACCAAAATGTGCAGAAGCTAGAGTCTGGGGACACTGTGACTATTCAAGCTTTTCCGGATGTGGTGTTTGCTGTTGATGAAATATTGGGTTAATATAATTCTTTCACTTCGCTGTTAACCCGCCGGGGGTTAAAACAGACTAATAGATTTTGGAAAAAGGTTGCGATAAATAAAAGTAACTGTAGGTTGGTCTGTTAAGTTGGTCTTTTAAATGAAAATGCTATTCGGGAGGTAAGTATGTCTGTAGCATTAGTCAAGCGGTTGTTTACGGTAGAATACTACTACAAAATGATGGCAGCGGGGATCTTGAAAGAGTGCGATCGGGTAGAACTTATCCGTGGCGAAATTGTCCAAATGTTGCCTATTAGTCCAGTACATGCTGGTTATGTAAACCATCTTAGTGAATTATTTATTCTGCGTTTAGTTCCAAGGGTAACGGTTAGAGTCCAAAATCCAGTAGAATTAGACGAGACATCCAAACTTCAACCCGATCTAGCAGTGGCGCAAAGACGAGCAGATTTTTACGAAGCAGGACATCCTCACCCTTCAGATGTATTTTTGTTAGTAGAAGTAGCAGATACGACTGTTAGAAAAGACCGGGAGGTGAAAATACCACTCTATGCTGAAGATAACATTCCGGAAGTCTGGCTAGTGAATGTCAACGAATAATGTCTGGAAGTTTATCGCGAACCTTCTGTTAATGGCTATCGGAATGTGGTATTGCTAGAGTCGGGGGAAACTGTGACTATTCAAACTTTTCCGGATGTGGTGTTTGCTGTCGATGAAATCTTGGGTTGAGAGAATTGGTCTTTATGGCGGGAGATCGCGCTTAGGTTTCCAGTCCAATAGAAAGGGCGCGATCGCGGATTTGGTGTTTCTACAACTGTAGGTTGGGTTGAGGCACGAAACCCAACAGCCCCGGACATACTTTTGAAGGTCCTAGGCGACCATTTCTTCTATGCGATCGGGCGATGTGGGCAAAGCAGACGTTAACACCTGATTGCCAGATGCCGTGACCAAGACATCATCTTCAATTCTAATTCCCCGGACATCAGCAAACTTAGCTAGCCGATCCCAATTTACCACATCCTGATATTTGGCCCGGTTATCTGCATCCTGCAAAATTGCTGGGACTTGATAAAATCCTGGCTCAATTGTCACTAGCATACCTGGTTTTAACGGGCGATCGAGGCGCAGGAAGCCCAAACCAAAGCGATCGCTTCTCGTGCGACCCTCAGCATAGCCGGCCAAATCCCCCAAATCTTCCATATCATGGACATCCAGCCCCAGAATATGACCGACTCCGTGGGGGAAGAACAGGGCGTGGGCATCCATTTCTACCAAGTCTGCGGGCTGACCTTTTAAGATGCCTAAATCTACTAAACCGGAGGCAATTACTGAGGCTGCTAGTAAATGAATATCCCGATACTCGACATCAGGGCGGACCTCGGCAATACAAGCATCATGGGCTGTCAAAACCAGATCGTATAAGTCTCGCTGGGTGGGAGAAAACTTGCCCTTCACGGGCCAGGTGCGCGTTACGTCGGCAACCCAACCATTGGCGGTTTCGGCACCCGCATCTACTAATAGTAAATCTTGCGGCTGTAGGGCATGGTGATACTTTACGTTGTGCAAAACTTCCCCATGCACCGTGACAATACTGCCATAAGCACAAGTCATATTATGGGTAATAAAAACAGCCTCGATCGCCCCCCTGACTTGGGCTTCCCACTCAGCCTGCATTGTCGCGGCCATGCCCGCCTGATGGGCTTTGACAGTCACGGCAACCGCTTGCCGCAACTCCGACAAAGCCGCCGCATCGTGATACAATCGGAGAGAGACAATTGCCTTAGCTAAGGACAGGTCAATTCCTTCGGGAACCTGTGTTATCGGACGGCTTAAAATCTGGGCTTGCGATCGACAAGTGGTAGCATCCTGTACGGCAATAGTTGCGGCACCCGAACCATGGGATGCTAATTCTGTCATTGGATATGCAGCATCGGCCCCGATTTTTTGGGCAATGTCTGACCTGGTTGGTATCTCATGCCAGAGGGTGTCAGCAGGGGTCGGGTCATCCATAAACAGTTCTAACTGACCATTTTCTAGGCGAATGGCAGCATTCTCCAACTGCAACCCAGCAAAATAGAGAAAATGACTGCTAGCGCGAAAGGGGAAAATATTTGCGGGAAAATTGCGCGGACTCGGACTCCCTGACCAGAGGATAATGGGGAAATCAATCAGTTGGGCAAGGGCTTGCCGCCGCTGTTTGAGTGTAGTGGCCAGAGAAGTAGGATTGCTGTTGACTTGCATGGCGATCGATGGTAAACTTATACTATTGTATGCCTGATATCTGGCATTATTGTCAAGCAGGCCCAGGCCCGCTCCTCGAAAGCAGATGATTTGCCATATTGTAGATGGATAGCTATAATCGGGGAGAAAGAAAAAACGATGCCATACCCAGACACCACCGGCTGGGGCGGAAGCGGCGATCGTCGGATAGCATTATGAATGACTGAGATGCCAGAACAGATCCCAGATGACTCAATACTTATCGGTTAAGGATATAGGTTGTCATTGCGAGGGGGGGACAACCGCGATTAACTTATGCTAAATTGAGGAGACCCCCCCGTTAGCGCAGCGGCCCGACGCAGGAGGGCTAGCAATCTCCCTGCTCCCTGCTCCCTGCTTAACCGAGAGGTATTGCGAGATGACCGGTCCACTTGTTATATTTTGCGGAAATTGCGGAAATAGTGAATTATGGAACCTTTAATGACGACGGCTATAGTAGCAACTGGCACTGCGGTTGTGACGAAACTTGTGGAAAATATTGCAGACAATACTGGAGGAAAATTAGGGAAAGCATTCTGCGACGCGACTGCTAAGGTTATGAAAATCCTCAAGCAAGAGAATCCAGATGCTATGATGGTTATTAAGCCGGCTCCAGAACTACCTTTAGATTACGGTAAAGCAGTGCTGGAGATAGAGTCAGCAGCGAAAAACAATCCTCAACTGGCCCAAGCGATGCAGGAATTGGCCGCAGCAGCAAAAGCAGAACCTCACCCAAAGCTGGATGAAGTTCTCGAAGAAATCAAAGGGGCGCTGAAATCTCAACAGTCAAAGATTGAAAATTATGGAAAGGTAGCTGAGGAGATCAAAGCAGAAAAAGGGGCAATGGTTGGCCAAAAATTTTAAATTGGGGAGATCAAATACTATTGACTGAAGCCGCCCGACGGGGAGGATCGGGTAAAGTTAACTCCCAATTACTGGCGCAATGTTTGCCAGTCAATGCTGGACAAGCAACTTACCAGCAATTTCCTGTTTCACGATCGTGAGGAGGCGAAAAAAGACGACAACAGATTTATGTCCCTCTGGCGCTGGTAAAACGGAAAAAACCGGATAGGCGAGAGGGTGGGAAAATTGACCCGGGAAATAAGAAGGCGATCACGGCTTTAGTGCAACTGCTCCAGCCAAGTGAATATGAAGATACCCGCAGGCAAGCAGCAGATAGCTTAGGGAAAATTGGTGCGAGAAATAAGGATGCAATCACGGCTTTAGTGCAACTGCTCCAGCCAAGTGAATATGAAGATACCCGCAGGCAAGCAGCAGAAAGTTTAGGGAAAATTGACCCGGGAAATAAGAAGGCGATCACGGCTTTAGTGCAACTGCTCCAGCCAAGTGAATATGAAGATACCCGCAGGCAAGCAGCAGATAGCTTAGGGAAAATTGGTGCGGGAAATCAGAAGGCGATCAAGGCTTTAGTGCAACTGATCCAGTCAAGTAAAGATGAATCTACCCGCGGGAGAGCAGCAGAAAGTTTAGGGGAAATTGGTGCGGGGAATAAGGATGCGATCACGGCTTTAGTGCAACTGCTCCAGTCAAGTAAAGATGAATATACCCGCAAGAGAGCAGTATATAGCTTAGAAAAAATTGCTGCGGGAAATAAGGAGGCGATCGCGGCTTTAGTGCAACTGCTCCAGTCAAGTGAAGATGAAGATAACCGCAGGAGAGCAGTATATAGCTTAGGAAAAATTGGTGCGGGGAATAAGGAGGCGATCGCGGCTTTAGTGCAACTGCTCCAGTCAAGTAAAGATGAATATACCTGCATGCAAGCAGCAGATAGCTTAGGGGAAATCGTACAAGACAACCAGAAAGCGGAAGTAGTCACCGAATTGAAAGGCTGCTTATCAGCTAAAGACTACAAAAGTAACCCTTACCTATTCGATAACTGTTACCAACTCATCTGGAACTGGGCCCAAACTCTACCCTACCCAGAGTTTTATCAAGCTTGGCACAAATCTGGAATGCTTTCCTGCGTCCGTCGGCTATTCCAGAGCTGAATCGCCCGCCCTGTGAAGTGGGTGAGACGGGCCCTTTTGCTTCTCCCTTCACCCATCCGGATAATGTAATCTAGTCAGCCCTTATATCGATATGGTGCCGATGCTGTGCCCCTGAGATAAATTTGTACCTGTTGGTCTTGATGGTGATGTATCATAGGAAAAAGCAGTGTTAGGCAGGAGTTTATATGCCACCAATTCCAGAAGTAACGAGGAAGCCAAAAAGATTGTTTCGGCCCTGGGTTTAGAACCTGAGTTGGCCTGGACCTTGACAGAGTGCCCTTATAAAGTAGTTTGGGTGAAACAATTCCTACGGACTGATTTACCGGTTCTATGAAATTATGCAGGTCTATGGCATGCCCATGAAAGCGGTCATCCATGAGAAGTTTGGTGACGGGATTATGAGTGCGATCGACTTCTCTATTAAGGTCCAAAAAGAAGAGGACCCCAAAGGCGATCGGGTGAATATCGTCATGTCTGGAAAGTTCTTACCCTACAAAAAGTGGTAGGATAACCGTAGGTTGGGTCTCCGCACGAAACCCAACCCTCCAGATATTGTTGGCGTTGAAGAAGGAGTGCGATCGAGTCAGATGTATGCTCGTTCCCAGTCTCTGGCTGGGAACGAACCTTGGGAGGCTCCAATACTTCTCGGTTAATAACTTGTCATTGCGAGGGGGGCTCCCAAACTAACATTATCAGGATCCCCGCCTGGATCCCCCCCGAAGCAATCTCACCGCGCTGTATTCTGGGTAGGCGGGGATTGCTTCGGGGGGGTTAACTCGGTTCCGCATAAGTTAATCGCTATGTACCCCCCCTCGCAATGACAAATAAGATGCCTAACCGAGAAGTATTGGGCTCACCTGGAGGCATCCGCCTCGAAAGGTGTGCGTTCCCAGGGGTCGCCAGGGAACGAGCAAACATATCATTTGTCGATCGCGTGTCAGATGGAAAAAAACTTAATGTTCATTCCGTTAAAGGTGCGATCGCGGCATTTTTGATTCCCTCGAAGTATTGAGGCCAGATCGGATCCCACAATAGTATAGGAGATTTTTGCTCGTGATTTACCAGGTAAAAGACAGCCCGCCGAACAATTATCTAGCTTTGACCGAAAATCGGAAAACGCCTCGCCTGGAAAGTGGCGATCGCCTCTCACGTCCAGAATTTGAGCGTCGCTACGCAGGGATGCCCGAAGGTCAAAAAGCAGAACTAATTGAAGGAATAGTATACTTAGCATCACGATTACCCTTTGAGAGTCATGCTGAACCTCACGCATCGATTATTACCATGCTGGGAATTTATCAAATCAATACCCCTAGAGTCAGCCTGGGAATTGAGCCGACGGTACTGCTGGATCTAGACAACGAGCCTCAGCCTGATGGAGTTTTGCTTTTGGACGAAAGGGTTGGAGGGCGATCGCGTTTGCTGGAGTCAGATTACATTGAGGGAGCACCGGAACTGGTGGTAGAAGTAGCAGCTAGCAGTGCCGCTAGGGACTTGCACGACAAGCAGCGGGCTTATCGGCGTAACGGCATTCAGGAATACATTGTTTGGCAGATTTTTGAGAACCAGCTAGACTGGTGGCAGCTAGTGGATGGGGAATATGTGGCCCTGGAACGAGACTCGGAGGGGATAATTAGAAGTCAGGTATTCCCAGGATTGTGGTTGGATGTATTGGCATTGCTGGATGGAAACATGACTCAGGTAATGGCGGTATTGCAGCAAGGATTGAATTCCCCAGAACATGATGATTTTGTACGCGGCTTGTCCGAGTAAGAACGATAAGAAACCCGGTAAGAAACCTGGTTTTTACTCCATAAGCGATCGACCGCCAATGGGAACAGTTGCAGGGGGGCAAACCTGTAGATAAAATCCTATCTGCTGAAGTTGTAAAATTTGGGTGAACCTGACATCTTGCACCATTGGAAATAAGCCCTACGGCCCTGGAGTTTTTGTTCGCGATCGCCTCAAAAAAAGTGCTATCGCCTGCATCAATCAGAATCTCTATGCTATAATAAAATTGTAGGTTGGGTTGACCCACGAAACCCAACCCTCCAGATGTTGCAGGTAAAGACTAAAGTCTTTACTACAAACCATTAGTTAAGGTAAAGACTTTAGTCTTTACTACAAACCATTAGTTAAGGTAAAGACTAAAGTCTTTACTACGAACCATTAGTTATCGACTCAGATGTTTCAATATCTAATGATCCTATTCACTTTAACATATCATTTATCCTTCCCAGGAACGGCCTCCCAATTCAAGGCATTGGATATATCTGTCACAAATGACATCCCCCCGGGTTTTACTGCTATTAAAACCGCACCAGGGGTGAATTTATATCAGCATACCGATGAAATTGATTATGTTCAAGTTGTCGCTCTAGATGCCGGTGCTTGTATAGATTTATTTGACGATCGCCATGTCACTGGTTTCGATACTCAAGGCGCTTACGGCACCAATATTAGTGCTATAATTGATTTTCAAACCATTCAAACTCACTGGGATGATTTGGTGCGAGCGCATGGAAAGAGAGCATTTTCAGTAACCAATGGTCAGTTTTTCAGTGTCCGTTCTCAGCAGTTAGCATTTCCGGTAAAAGCTGACGGAATTATCTATAGTGAGGGCTATGCAGGAGACTCTGAATTTGCAGGAGAAAAAATGATGTTGACAGTGAGGCAAAATCATGCTAATATCGTCCCATTTCCTGAGAATGATTATCCGGAAAATCCGCTGTTCTATTCAGTCCCGAATATGATAGTGGGTTTGGCAGAAGATGCTGATAAGGGATTTGATCGCCAGGTAGGAAGAACATTTATCGGGGTAAAAGACCGAGACAAAAATGGTACAAATGAAACAGTTTTGATTTTCACTTCTAGCAGGGCGAGTCAATCCCATGCTGGTCGAGTATTAAGAGATTTTGGAGCTTCTGCAGTGATGATGCTGGATGGCGGGGGTTCGACACAGGCGATCGTGCAGGGGAGAGAGTATGGTAAGGATTCAGGTAGAGGGGTTGACAAAGGGCTGCCAGTTACTCAGGCTCGGGAATCAGAGACAACTCCTGGGAACGCCCACGCGGGGCCAGAGAAATGGCCCGTCGAAAGAAATCGATGGCCGAGCGACCCTGAGCGCGACACGATTAAATCACGCTCAACAAAGTCGCCGAACGTCGAAACCCTTCCCAGGAACGAGACCCGCCACAGACTTGGCGTTTCGTTACAGCCAAACGTAACGAGCGCTCCGCCAGGTTATTATCCGGTGGAACTTCCGGGTGGTCGAGAAAATACCACCACTGGTGACACTTATTTTCTAAAGACCTCAGCAACAAGCTGGCCGCATGACCCGCCTTCGAGCGCCAGGTATCGAGAGATCGAGCGATCCGTTTCTTAAAAGAGGAGGCCCAATTGGCAGAGACCGATGCTTCGCCGGTCTCTCGCCACTGACGATGTTGAGTAAAGGCTTCGTCAATCAGGTCGAGAAAGGCTTGCCCCAGTTCGGCTTGATGGGGAGACTTGAGTTTGGAAACTTGCCGGAAATGTCGTTGCAGATGAGCCAGATATTTTTGTTGAGCCGAGACCCGATAGCCATTGTAGACACTTGTCACGTCGGAACTGAGAACCCCGGGGGTTTCGACGAGTCGCTGCTGTCTTTGTCTAGCAGTCGTTTGAGGCGTTCGACTTCTCCGGTGAGTTTTTCAACTTCCCCAATGAGTTGTTCTATGGTTTCGTTTTGCCGCCACACTATCTCTACTAGGGCCGACTTCGGCATCGACTCTAGGTCTTCTCGGCTCTTGGGGATGGTTGGCCTCTCGATCTCCATTCTTCTACCCTACCCATCTCCTCTCCCTTGTCAACCCTCTCACCTGAATGCTTACAGAGTATGTTAACTCTAGTGACGAGCCCGATCGAAAAATACCCCATACAATTGGCGTGATTAGCGGTTTTTAGAAGAACCTTCGTTCGTAGTAAGCACTAAAGTGCTTATCTTCTCCGTTCGTAGTAAGCACTAAAGTGCTTATCTTCCTCGTTCGTAGTAAGCACTTTAGTGCTTATCTTCCCCGCCAGCGGAGTAATACTGCTGCTTGGGCCTTACAAAGCATAAAGCGATAGCACTCAACGCGCAGTGCCATCAGTTCTAATCGTTCTGCCTCAGTGAGGGTACCATTTTGGTTGCCTGCAAGTAAGATGTTGTAACGTTCCATTTCGGCTGGACTCTTGCGGCTATAGGCAATCTCCCATAGAGTATTATCGTCTAGTTTGTCCAAGGCGGCAAGGTCAGCCTGAAACTCTTCTGGTACGTCATCCCATTCTGGAGGGCTACCTACAAGTAATGCATGCAGCATCACTTCTTCGAGCGATCGCGATTGTGCGCGGGCAGTGTTAACCAAGCGGAGATAGAGAGTATCTGGGATTTGCAGGGTAATAGTTTCAGCCATTATATCCCGTCCATAAGCTGCTAAGCATAGTGATATAATTATTGTAAAGCACTTTGCTTGAATAGAGGAGGTGAGATATGAGCCAGGAAATCGAGGATATGCATCGGTGGCAGCAGGAGATCGAGAAGGGATTGTTGGAAGCAGAGGCGGGAGACTTTGCTAGTGAAGAAGAGGTACTTGCTGTATTTGCCAAGTTGACCAATTTTGAAGCCCAGCGTTGACCAATTTTGAAGCCCAGCACAGTACCAGTAGCGAGAAGGTGGGCGGTGCCCACCCTACAACTGAAAAGAGTTCAGTAGCGGTAAGGTGGGCGGTGCCCACCCTACAACTGAAAAGAGTTCAATTTTAAATATAACCAAAACTGCCCCGAAAAATCAGTGAGATAAGTTATGAAAATTCGCTGTATTGCCAATACTGGAAATAATCTTCCTGAAAATTATCTCTACCCGCGAGTGGGTTACACAAAAGAACTAAAGTTTCCCTTAACAATTGGCAAAGAATACGCAGTTTATGCCCTCTACACGTGGCAGGGACAAGTATGGTACTATATCGGCTGCGATGATAATTACATATATTATCCTCAAGAAAATCCTGCCCCTTTATTTGAAGTTGTTGACAGTCGAGTTTCTCAATATTGGCAGATTAAAATCGCTGAAAATGGCTTGTTGACGATGGCTTTTTCCGAATGGTTTTCCCAACCATACTTTTACGATAAACTTGCAGATCGAGAACAAGCAGAGATGGAAATTTTTGCCAAGGTAAAAGACCTCATGGATGCCGAATTTAACTCCCAAGAATCATATCAGAATCTGGAGGAGATCGGGAATCATACAGAAACAGCAGGTTGCAGTTCTGGCAAAGGCAGATAAAGGGTATCCCGCTGCCGATAAGGACGCCCAAGAGAACGAATTGCCTGCTGTAAAGTTTCCACTTCCATGCAAGTGCCCCCCTGGGCCCCCGCCATAGTAGTAATATGTTCTTCCATCAAGGTACCTCCAATATCGTTACATCCCCAACCCAGGGCCTCAGTTGCACCCGCTAAACCCAACTTCACCCAACTGGGTTGATGATTAGAAATCCAATTTCCCAGGAAAATTCGCGCTACCGCTGTCAGCAACAAAGCATCAGATAAAACGGGTTGATCCCGTCCCACCCGCCGCCGCAAAGGTTTAGGCGCTTCTTGTCCCACAAAGGGCAAGAGGATAAATTCTGTCAAGGCAGTTTCTCCCTGCTGAAGAGATTTTTGTTGCAAAGTCCGCAACTTTTCCAAATGCCCCATCTGCTGTTCTGGCGTTTCCACGTGACCGCAAAGCATGGTACTGGTACTGGGCATTCCCAACTTATGGGCAGTGGCGACAATTTCCAACCAAGTTACCGTATCAATTTTTTCCGGACAAATTACCCGCCGCACATTGTCATCTAAAACTTCTGCTGCGGTTCCCGGCATAGAATCAACTCCCGCCGACTGCAAAGCAGCAATCACTTCAGCATAGGAAATGCCATCTTCCCTAGCAATAAATTGCACTTCCTGGGGAGAAAAGGCGTGTAAATGCAGTTGAGGAAACAGATCTTTAATGGTGATCGCCAATTGTAGGTAATAAGGTAAGGAAGCACCATTAACTTTTGCCCCAAGGTTAAGTCCGCCCTGCATGCAAATTTCCGTTGCCCCTTGGCGGACAGCATCGGTAGTTTTTTCCATAATTTGCCCCCAGTCTAACCAGTAAGCATCCTTTTCCCCTTCATCCCGGCGAAAGGCACAGAAACTACAGTGCTGTTCGCAGATATTGGTGAAATTAATATTGCGGTTGATGACGTAGGTGACGATATCGCCCGCTTGCTTGCGGCGCAGTTGGTCCGCAGTTTCTCGGATAGATGCGATCGCGCTTTGATCTTTTTGCTGTAAAAGCACCACTCCGGCGGCGGCGGAAAGATCATCACCTGCCAAGGCGCGGTTGAGGATAGCATCAACATTCATCACGAGTCTCCCATACAGAATCTTCCTTCCATTATGACATAAGTTCTCCAATTATCCTAGGGCAGGTAACATGAAGAGCCTCGATAATCTAGTTCCCTGAGTGGGAACTAGGACTTGTGCAGAGTTGAATTGCTAGTAATACAGGCCCTACTGCTGCAATTTTTGAGTCAGTAACTTGAGAATTTCTACAATTTCACGTTGTCGGTGAGATAGATCGTCCTGCCGTTGATCCAACTCATCTAGCCTTTCATAGAAACTAGCCTGAGTTTGAGCTAGCTGAGTCTGAGTTTGAGCTAGCTGAGTCTGAGTTTGGGTCACCTGAGCCATTGCTTGGTATAAACGAGAGCGGTCACGTTGTGACTCTTGATGCCACTTATTGACGTTATCAGTCAGGGCCTCAAGAGCACGGGCATTGGAATCGACTCTTTGACCTATTTTTTCTACTAAGGCTTCAATTCGGTCCAGCCGATCGGATTGATAGTCAGTCATGCTTACTGTTCTCCAAAGCTAAATTTTATTTCCATTATACAACCATTTCTCAAAAATATCCTGCCGACCCCAATTTTTTTTCGCCATTCGCTTCTGTTCGCTTCGGAGACACCATATTTTATGGTGGGCGGTGCCCACTACTATTTTCATTATACAACCATTTCACAAACTTTCGCTCGCTCGCTTTTTCGCCGGTAACCCAGAAACCCGGTTTTTGGGAAAAACCGGGTTTCTTAGTTCACAATGAATGGCAATTTTATTTGCCATTACTATTGTCATTCATGGCTAACACCCGTTCCGCGAGCTTATCTGGCACCTCTTGTAGGTGGTCGTACTTCCAGTTAAAGAAGCCTACCCCCAAAGTACCCGATCGCAGTTCAATAATAAAGTCCTGCATTTCGGCCTGGGGCAAGTAAGCCGAAACCTTATCCCAGCCCTGCCAATCTGAGACAGCATCATAACCCAAAATCTGTCCCCGACGGGTAGTAACTAGCTGCAACACTTTAGAAGTAAACTCGCTGGGTGCAGTCACCTCAATAGCCGAGATCGGTTCTAGCAGAGTCGGTTGACACTTCGGCATTCCCTCGGTCATGGCGATGCGGGCAGCTTGCTTAAAAGCTTGTTCGGAACTATCAACCGAGTGGTGAGAACCATCAGTCAGAGTTACCGCCACATCCACCACCGGGAAACCCAAGGGTCCCCGTGCCAGATACTCCCGCACCCCCGTTTCCACCCCAGGAATATACTGCTTCGGCACCACGCCACCGACAATTGTTTGGCTGAAACTAAAGCCTTCCCCCCGTGACAGAGGTTGAATATCTAGATAGACATCTCCAAACTGGCCGTGACCGCCACTTTGATGCTTGTAGCGCCCGTGTATCCGCGTTGCTGGTTTGCGGATCGTTTCCTTATAAGCAATGTGGGGCAAGTGGGTATGCATCGGCAAGTTGTACTTGCGCCGCAGCCGTTCTAGACTTACCTTCAGATGAATTTCTCCCTGACCCCAAAGGATAACTTCGTGGGTATCGCCATGCTGTTCCCAGTAGAGGGATGGGTCTTCTTCCAGCAACTTCGCCAAAGCACCCGATAGCTTCACTTCATCGTTGCGCTTTTCTGGGGCGATCGCCATTGCATAAACTGGGGGTAGCGGTTGTGCCCGAGGCAGTTCTTTCACCTTAGCATCAGTAGAGAGGGTATCTCCGGTTTTAGTCTCCTCCATCCGGGCCAGGGCCACAATTTCACCAATTCCAGCTTTTGCTAGGGACTCCTGTTGTTGTCCGAACAAGCGGTAAATGCCACCCGCACGCACGCCATTGAGCACCATACCATCAGTCAACTCGCCCCGCCAAACTCGCACCAAAGAAAACTTGCCTCCTTGGGGAGTATAATAGGTTTTCAATACCTGAGCTAAAGGCGTGTCTAAGGAGGTATTAACTCCTCGGCGTTCGGAAGTAGCAGCAGGGTCGGGTGCTTCCCGCCGCAGGACATCTAGCAGCGGTCGGACCCCAGCACTTTGTTCTGCCACGCCCAGGAACACGGGTACAATCAAATCTGCCCTCAGTTCCATCTTCAAATCTTTGACAATTTCCTCTTGGGATGGTTCAATTTCCTCTATCAGTTCTTCCAGCAGATGGTCGTCAAAGTCCGCCAAAGTTTCTAACATTTGGGTGCGTGCCTTTTTCTCCTCCTCTTGGAGAGACTCTGGCAGCGGCACTGGATCTGCCGGGGCACCGGGATGGTAATGATAAGCTTGTTCGCTCACCAGATCGATATATCCCACCAGTTCTTGTCCTTTGCCGATGGGATATTGATGAGGGATGACTGGACGACTAGAGACAGTCTTCAGCGCCTTGAGTATCTCTGTAAAGCTAGTGGCGCAGCGGATCTCCTCCGTACAAACCCGGTCCATTTTGTTAACAAAGACCAGGTGCGGAATCTTCCAGTCATCCAGGAACTTAAATAATGGGGCGAGGGCGAGTACCCGATCAGGTTCCGGTTCGCAGACCACCACTGCTGCACCCACGCCCATGAGGGCATTATAGGTTTCCTGGGCAAATTCTACCGAACCCGGGCAGTCCAGAAATGTGAAGTGGATCCCTTCACAGTCAGTGCTAGCAAAGTTCACCTCCACAGTCATCTGGCGCGATCGCGCCTCTGGGGAACCATCCCCCACCGTATTACCTTCTTGCACGCTCCCTTTGCGGGAAGTTGCGCCAGTGACATGCAGCAAACTTTCTAGTAGAGTGGTTTTACCGCTTAAATACGGGCCTACAATGGCCACATTGCGACTGTCCGATAGGACTTTTTGGTTCATAACATACTCCTTTAGCTTTGAGCCAATAACTCTTTTTTTGAGATTATCCTGTTCCTAACCCTCCAGATTAAAATTGCAACTTCTTTTAACATAAACCTCTCTTTTTATTTAAGTAAAGTTAACTTATGCGTCAATATATTAAGTTTTGTCCGCCGTTCGTAGTAAGCACTTTAGTGCTTCCCAGGTCGTTCGTAGTAAGCACTTTAGTGCTTCCCAGGCCGTTCGTAGTAAGCACTTTAGTGCTTCCCAGGTTTGGAGTTAAAGTTATGTTAAGGCGAGCGATTTGACCGAGACCGCACGATACATTTCGCCAACTAAGGTTAAAATAATGTTAAAAAACAGAGAGTGGAGGGAAAATAATGTTAGCGAGCGATAGTCTCACTTTCACTCTTTTGCCCAGAAACCCGGTTTTTTAGAAAAACCGGGTTTCTTTATACGCAGTGCAGAGGGTGAAAGCTGATTTAGCGAAAGGGGGCGATCGCAAACAGCAGCTCTTTTCTAAGATTGGCTGACATAGCTTGATTGCTCTGGGCGATCGCGCGGTTTATTTCCTCCATCTGTGCCCGATCGGGTCTGGAAAACTGAGAGTTGTACCGCCGCAGCCATCTTTGCAGATAATCTTCACCTAAGTGGGCGATCGCCCTATCCTGACTGCCACAGGCCCAAATCAAAAAAGCCAAACTTTCCCACTTACCCAGTTTTGCTAGCAAAAACTGGGCATTTTTCCTCACGTGGAAGCGCGGATCTTCCCGAAAAATATTCCCCAGACGCTCAACACCAACCAGTCTTGCTCGACCCAGTAGGGCCTCACGTCCAGCGCGAGATATACTGGGGCGATCGTCTGTTAGGGCCTTGACAAATAGATCTACCAGAACATCTCCATTCAACTTAGCAGCAGACGGCAGTGGGGCACAGCAAACTTTCGGGTTAGGGTGAGAACAGAAGGGAACGACTGCATCAGCATCGATCGCGCCACCGATATCCCCCAGACCCAAAAGTGCCCCGCAAAGTTGACTTTCGACATTGCTAGTCAGGCCATGGCGATAGAATGCCGTGAAATCCATTGGGGCAATTTTGTTCAGGTAATAGCGGGCTAACTCGCGGATGGAACTGTGGCGATCGCATAAACTCAAGTGTAATTGTGGCGGTGCTTGGGCGGGTAACTTTTTTACGTAAGCTTGCAGTGCTTCCCGGCTAGCGATGTCTCCTGTTGTGCTCTTGTCCCCAGGGGACTCGGCACACAGGAGACATCGGACGGGCATAAACCGGTTCCCGCTCATTTTCAACAAGAAGCTGCGAACCATAGCCCCCTCGAATTCCGAGCTAATTTTTCTTGCCACCCACAGTCTAACAGTGCTATCTCCATCTGCGATCGCCCGATCGAGCAGCCAAAGCTTTTCTATTCCTGCCGACTCTGCTGCTATATGAAAGCAACAGCGCCTGACAACTCGATCTCTTGATTTCAATCCCGTCAGTAATGCATCATTACATTCTGCACTTGAGTAACTCAAATACCGATTCCATCAGCCAGCGGCGATCGCGTGCAGCCGGATCTCGGCGCATCTGTAATCTCGATATGAGGGCAAGATTCCTGTGCGATGAGTTCCAGCCTAACGTAGTCATATACGGAACGCTGGCCTAGGAAACTAGGAACTCTGGTAATCATGGGGGTTTAATTCCCCCTCCCCAGGTACAGGGGTAACCGCGTGAGGTGCTGCGAAGTAACATCATCGTGGTGCCAAGCGAGGACTCAAATGTAGGATAACTGGCAGCCCAAGCCGGTGACTCTGCTAGGAAAGATGTCCATGGCTAGAACAAGCGAACCTATGTAAACCTCGTTAAACCCAACCAGCGAAATAAGGCTTAATGCGCTGGAACAAAAGTTAATGCAGTTAGTGTTAATTAGGGAATTGGCTAACATTGTACCCAAATAACTGCCGGGGAAAAGTAGGGGCCTAAAGGCATCGTGAAATGATACCAGGGAACGAAGTAACCTCAGCGAGAGGAACGAAGTAACCCCCGTGGTGCTGTCCTCATTTGGACAAGTCAGATGTGCGTCCGCGTAGCGTGCGCGCAGCGCATAGCGCATGCCCATGAGGGGAGAGATGGCCCGAGAAGCTAATGCCTAGGCGGTGTCTGGAGCATGCCTTGGTGTCTGGAGCACACCGAGTCCTTCAGGACAAGAGTGTGCGGAAGACGCCAAAGTCCTTCAGGACAAGAGCATGCGGAAGACGCCGGTAATGCCTATGGATACGCAGACGCGGGTCGGTGATACTAGTAAACTATTGGTACAAGTAGCTCTAAAATGTCATAAGCCCATTTACAGCGTTAGCGAAAGCGAGTTGAGGATTGAGGAATGTTTAACTGGTAAAACGGAGTGTTAAATGGTGATACTAAAGGTTATCCGGCAGCTCCACTCACCAACCAGGAAAGGGGCGGACGTGCAAGTAGTAAGGGACAATGGGAGTAATCCCTAGTAATCCTACCCGTGAAAGGGGCCTAGTACCCAGTAGCCGTGTGCGGTGAAAGTCGCATGCACGGTTCCGAAAGGGAGGGTTGTCCCGCGAGGGACAGCTCGACCCCGACTGACAATCTCCGGAGCCTATTCTGGAATCAATCGTCTTTCCAAGGCTTCTCTTGCTGCCTCGCGCACATTAATTACCCAGTCATACAGGCGAATTAGCAAAAAAGACAATTCTGCACCATTAGTAAATTCTGCCAGTTTCTTCACCGCCGCCTCTCGCACGTAGCCACTCCTGTGAAAACTCGCCAATCCTAGAATTGACAGGGACGACGAACCAAAGCTGAGTAGATAGTCTATCTTTTCTGGAAGCAACTCTTGCCATTTCCATCGCATAAATTCATCTAGCCAGAGCAACTCAGCAGGAGATATAATTTTAACTAAACTTTGAACTGCTTTAGCTGCTGCTGTTGCCAATTATGGTCTTTCCACAAAAATCAAAGGTATAATGTGAGGAATTGCTGCTGGTTCCTGAGCTTGAGCAATCTGTTCTAACTTCTTGGATAGGTCATCGTATTTCCCAAACAGCCTTTGCAAAAGACCGTTCCGGGGATCCAGGCGATCGAGCAAAGCCAAGGTTTTATCTGAAATGGTTCTCATAACAGGGCTATTTCCTTCAAGAAGCGATTATCAGATATATTAAGCGATATGAAGATCGCAGCGTTCGAGATAACTGCGGGCGGCCCGATCGCCCTCATAATATTCCAGGCATTCTTGAAATAAACGCGCCGCTTCTTGAAGAATGCCGTTCGGATAATACGACTGCCCTTTCAAACTTCGTATTCGTCGCCATTTTGGCCTCTTTGAGTTCTGGGGTATCGGCGGCAAAGACTTCAAATAACTGCTTCAGCTTTTCCGCTCTTCTGTCACTCGGTCAATAAATCTTAACTCAGATTCTCCGGGATTATTTAAACCTTGCCTTTGATAGGTGATTAAACGTGAAGCCCCAGCCAAACCAATTATTGACCGGGTTCCAAAGAGTTAATGATTCAATTGATAACTTTCCAACCCCGAACGAAATTCTTCTTTTCCATTTCCAACCATAATGCTTCGATCTGTTCTTCGGAATTACTCACTCGGATCTCACGGGAAAGCGGGTCTTTGCGGTTCGGGCTGAAGTCTGTGAAATGCAGAACATATGCGGGATATTCATCGGAAGACTCCTTATTGGTTTTCCACATGACCAGTTTTCTTACCATTTCAGCGCCTTTCAGGGTTTTGGTTGCAACTCGACGTTTCAACAGCGTACTTTCAGGCAATTTGTATTCTTTTGCCGATATATCCGCCAGCGGCACTTCAACTAAGTCGGTTATTTGTTCGATCCTTAAATCTTCGGGATTCACGGATTTATCTTCCCGGAATTTCACGAACTGAGGTGAAATCACATTGGCTAAAGGCATGCGTCTGATGACTTCATAGCATTTTTTGGAAGCATTCCAGTTCAATACCATTTTGTCTATAGTCCCCTGCCTGGTAGTTTCGGCAATCAGGTCCAAACAGGATAGTTCGATAATGTATTTCGGTTCCACCATGCGATATGCCACACGATCGGAATTGACTTCGGAATATTCACTATCCACGACGATATCTTTGAGATCCGAAAGCAGGTTCCGGCGCATTTTTTCCGTAAATCCACCGCCTACATGAGTCAGCAATTGAAAGGTTTCATCCTTTCGCATGATTCCCACCAGAACGTCATGAAGCATGCGATCGTCCGTACCTTCGGTAAAACCCAGTACGATCGCATCGATATTATGCCGGGGCTTGATTTTGAAAATACCACTGGATTTACCTCGAACCACGACACCTTCAGCGCCTTCATTTTCCACCCATTGCTCGAAATATTCCTTAATTTGAGCGGATTTTTCACCGATAACCGTTTCAACCGGATGGATATTTTTACCGTTGCCAAATATTGCCGCGATCGCATTCCAGGAATCGGCATACACGGGATATGTTTTTTTGTCACATTCCACGATATCGAACACGGCAAATTTAAGCCGTTTTACCTCCGATTCATTTTCCGGTTTGCGTGCAATGACCATGACGTCACGAACCCTGGGCCGTGTTTTATCTTCATCCGGCTGCACATATAATTCTCCGGCGATCGCGGCTTGTTTGATTCCGGCTTTTTTCAACAAACTGGCGGCTTCTGCCATGAAATCAAGTCCGGTTCTCACCGTACCGCCGGGATTGACCGTAATGGCGCTTTCGCCGTCAAACAGGAGTACGGTAAATTCTCCGTCTATTTTGCGGCTGATATGATAGTTATCCGTTGGGATTTTTTGGGAAATATCGGATTTGTCCAGCGGTCGCATAGTCGCCGCCATTTTCCGGCGAAACATTTGCACTTTCGGATGTAACATGGGATCTTTCAGAGCATTCGCCGGACCTGTGGCATAATTGCCGATTTTATAGACCAATCTCGAGCGATCGATAAGTGTATCCATAATCAATTCTTCCCTTCCTAATCACCAGGTTTTTTAAGTTCCATCTTGGAAAGATGGAGGATCAATGCATATTTGTCATTTTGAGTCCGGCCTTCCAGGAAGCCCCGGTAGGGCGTAGCGCCTCGACGAAAAATCAAAGGCTGGTTTCCTTTAGGGCCTCCTCCCAGCAACATCAGGCAGTCTTTGTCTTCCAACTCCTTTGCTATGGCATACAGAAAATCATAAGTTAGTCCGTTGATATGGGTAATTTGAAGTTTTCCGGAAAAAACGAACTTATTGAATACTTGCGATTTTTCCATCTTTTTCCCGGTCCATTTCAAAGGAATTTCCGTAGCCGTGTTCGGTTCGGGCATTTGCCTCGGTCGTTTCTCCCGTTCGCTGCCGTCCGGGTTTTTAATTATTTCATTTTGCACGATCCGATGAACGATTTCCCTTTTCGGATCGATATATACCCGAGCCGTATTTTTCAAAAAACTGCCGTATGTTTCTATATCGATTTCCGGGTCTTCATTTATCAGCGCTTGCGTAAGGTTCTCCAAATCGCCGTATTTTTCAAGCAAAGCATCCAAATCCCGATCCATCGTACCTCTTAGAATTTTTTTGGTTTCTGCCTGGCTGCCATGCATATCTATCCAGCGCATTTTCAAAACCGGTGAAACTGATTCGGTACTTACGGCTGCATCGCGACCCCGGCTGTTACTGATATTTATTGTTCCCATGATAGTATTCCTTATAATGATTTACATCATGCCAAAATCCATATCGTCATCTTCTTCGATTTCCTCCTCCGCCTCTTCGACGGCAGCGGTTTGTTCGTATCCTATAAAATGAATTTCGGTTTCCTTTCCTACCAGCATCCAAATAGTATCGTCCGTACCTTTCAATAGAAATGCCGTATCCGGTTCCAGTCCGCTACGATAACTGAATGTAAACGCATAAATAGCGCCGTTTCCGAGTTCATCTAGTAACTTTGTATCTAATTCTGTTTCACAATTGAGCATATAAGAGGAACGAATATTGAAATTCAGGAATTCATCTATGGTAACTTTTCGTTCCAATGGATTCGGCTGATTGAAACTCGATTGAACGGGTTTTATTTCATTGCCGTCGAAATCCACGGGTTTGAGGTTTGATTTGTCGCACCATTCCCCGTTTTGTGAAATATAAGCCAAAGCAGTGCCTCCCTTGCCGATCAATGTTTTTCCATCCCCGGCTAAAACTGCCATTTCACAAAGGTTCCCATCCTCATCAAGGGTTTCGATATCGACCGAACCATATAATTTGCTTCGATCCACTTTTGCAAGTGAAAATGGGATGTCCTTCCCGTCATATGTTAAAACCAGTGGCTTTGCCATGTGCTGCACCTCATTATTATTTTTTATTGTCCGAGCAATTACAGACGACACTCCCCAAGAGACGGGCGATCGCCCCCCTAGGCCATCTTTCTCCTCAATGTCTCCTGTGTGCCGACGGAATTAGGGACCCCAGGATATTCCCTGGCGACTCTCTCTCTCAGCCACGCCGGTTAATATACCCATGTTCACCGCTCAAGTCAAGCCGTTGTACATTTTCGTCAATCCCTAGATTTTCTAGCGTTTCCAGAATGGTGACCTTGGTGAAGAATAAGCCAAACATAGCGCTAATATGACTCCCACAGGCTCCATTACCCATTTCTTTGGCGATTGAGAGCAACCCATATCTATCTTGCCCAGAAATTACTGGATTTTATGCAAGAGTTATTTCCAAGCATCTAAATCCAGGGCCTTGGATCCTCCCCGTTCCAACTGATTTAATATTTGACCTAACTGATACCAAACTAGCAAGCAAATGAAAACCGTCAGTGGTGCTGATACTCCGTAGGCCAACTTAGCTGAAAAGTAGAAAATCTGTAAACCTGCAGCTAGAAAAACACAAATGCTAGCACTTATCCCGATAAACGGAATTAACAGTTTTTGCCCCCGCATATTTCCCAGGGTAATTTGGGAGCGTTTTTTCGACCACTCTTGCACCGATTGCGTCAAGGATGCATAAAATGCCGTTCCCGAGGCAACGCCAGCTAGCAAACTAGCTATCACTAAAAAATAAGGTGGTTCGGGAATATAATACACAAACAACTCCTATCTTGCTAATTGATAATTGCTAATGGCGAATGGCTAATTGAGCAATTTAAATTTCCAATTGCCCCATTTTCCATTAGCCATAGCGCGTAGCGCTTGCACGCGCAGGACCGGTAGCCTGTCGGTGCGGCACTGCGTATACGCCATTCGCCAACCTACAATGACTATCCCTTGAAGGCGACAACTGAGGGCAACAGGGCCGCCGCTCTTTCTCTAGAGAAGTCTGTCAGAGCACCCCAAGCTACATCTAACAACCGACTCGGTTCCAAGTCAACCTTGATCAGATCCCAGATCCTTTGCACTTCTTCCGTGTGCAGGCGATCGTCTTCTGTCAGGGCCAACAGCAGCTGCCGCCGGATAAACCTACCTTCATCCGATAGCAGATATTGTAGACCTAGCTGGGCTGTGGGCATCAGGTCGAAGCCGTAGTCGTTGCGGGCGATCGCAATCATATTTTCCAGCCGGTCCCATCGTAACTTGCCATCTTTGAACAGCACCTCCAGCAACCGCCGCCGCAGTTTTGGAGATTCCCCCGTCAACAGACGCCGGGCCACATAGGGATAGGCCACTTCGACAATTTTGAAATTCGCATTTACACTCAGAGCCAACCCTTCCTGAGTCACCAGAGAACGAATAATCAGAGCAAACTTAGCCGGGACGCGGAAAGGATAATCATACATCAGTTCCGAGAAGCGGTCAGTAATCGTCTTGAAGTTAAAGTCCTTAACGCTTTCAGCGATCACATCTCCCAGCACCGCTTCCAAGGCCGGGACAATCTCATAAATATCGACATCTGGAGTCAAAAAGCCCAACTTGACAAAATCGGATGCCAACTCAACATAGTCTTTGTCGATCAGATGCACCACCGCATCCACCAGAGTTTCCTTAGTTTCCTCCTCCAGCTGATCCATCATCCCGAAATCAATATATGCCATCTGGCAACCGTCCTGCCACTTGACAGGTTCCCGTTCTCGATCCACCGGACATTGAGGCGACAGAGCAAACAGATTTCCCGGATGGGGGTCCGCATGAAAAAATCCATGTTCCAGCAGCTGTTGCAGACCTGTGGTGACCCCGATCCAGATCAGGGTATCGGTGTCTAGTTTTTGCTTGGTAAGCTCCTCAGTATCGGTCAGCTTAAATCCATTAATCCACTCCAGGGTGAGCACCCGCTTGCTGCAATAGCGCCAGTATATAGCTGGCACTTTTACCAAGGGATTATCGCGGAAATTATTGGCGAATTTTTCCGCATTGCGACCCTCGTTGAGGTAATCGATTTCTTCAAATAACTTAGTGCCAAATTCATCTACAATCTCAGTCAGCTCGTGTCCCAGATTCAGAGGCAACCACGGACCAAAGCATCGGGCCCCCCACCGCATCAGGTAGAAGTCCAGGGTCAGAATGGGGATCAGGTTGGGCCGCTGTACCTTGATGGCTACTTCTTCGCCGCTGTGCAAACGTCCTTTGTATACTTGGCCCAGACTTGCTGCTGCCACCGGTTCTGGAGAAATTTCCCTGTAAAGTTCTCCCACGGCTTGACCCAGTTCCAATTCTATCCGCTTCATTGCTACCGTGGTGGGAAAGGCTGGCAACCGATCTTGCAGCTTCACCAGTTCATCTAAGAAGTCTTTGCGAACTAGGTCTGGTCGCGTGGACAGGGCTTGTCCCACCTTAATATAGGTTGGTCCCAGACTGGTGAGCAGCTGCCGCAGTTGGGCAGCTCGTTTCAACTTCTGCTCGCTGCTCCTATTGGTCCATTTGTCCCACCACAGAGCTAAGATAAAACCGACAAAACACCACAGCACCTCCAGCGATCGCCCAATGCTCTGCCACGGACGCCTTCTGTAATACTGGGCGATCGCCTGCTGGTCGTATTTCGACAGCTGCTCTAGTTTATGCTGCTTCACGCTCTTGCCTCTTAATTCAACAATTGTTGCTTATTGCAAGCGACCCTTTCCCGCCATCACAAACCCGATGTGGGAATGTCACTTCTAGAAGTTAGGTTATTTAAATCAACTGGGGATCGGTTGGTTTTTTATCTTTTTCTTTAAGATACTTTAATCAATAGTCCGGACCGTTTTGGCTGTACGTAGCTGCAAGCCTTGCAGCGTGAGCCTTTGCTCGATAGAGCAATTTTAGGCAAGTTAGCCCTGGGGCAAACATTGAAAAAATAAGGCGCTTTTGGCTGCAACCCTTGTGTTGTGGTCGAAATAGGGTCTAAAAACTATCCGGAGTATTGTTTAATAATCTACACATTTTTTAGCGCTAATGTCAAGTTTGATTAATTTTTTGCAGTTTTTGGGCAACTAAGCTGAGAAAAACCAGATTGCCGATAGCGGCAATAGAGAGAGCTTATTGAGAAGAGAGAGAGAGCCATTATCTTAGGTGTAAACATTCAGGGTGTAAAATCGCGCCAAACCATTGTAGTATAAGGATGTAAGCTCTCTGGGCTATAGTACAACTTCAAGCAGGCTGACTTATTTTCCTGACCCAAGGTATTAAACTAAGCCAACGGGTCACCCCGCCGACTCGTCTTCAGAACCGGACGTGAGACTTTCACCTCATCCGGCTCCTCAGTTTCGCCATCCTTGTCATGGATACGGCCTTTGTCACCATCTCTGGCAGACTTTACATCATGGCAATAATCATGCAGCAACTGTAGGTTGGTATACCAGTCTTTACCTCCTTTAGAAACTGGTAGAATATGGTCAACCTCCCATTTGTCGCCATCTTTGAATTTCAGTCCGCAGTGCACACACTTACCATCCTGCTCTTTTAGCAGTCTGATAACTCTAGCGCTCACATCCGGGCTTTTTCTCAGTCTTTTGCTCCAATAAACCAGATTACCGTCAAACGGGCTAGCTGTCCCCTTAACCTTTACGTGTCTGTGCGATTCGTTCTAGCCTAACGTGGTCAAACACGGAACGCTAGCCCGGTTTCATTAGCCGGGAACTCTGACCGCATGGGGGTTAAATTCCCCTCCCCCCAGGTACGGGGGTGACACCGGTCCTCGGTGCTACGAAGCGACATCATCGTGGTGCTAAGCGAGGACTCAAATGTAGGATAACTGGCAGCCTAAGCCGGTGACGCCGCTAGGAAAGATATCCAAGGTTAGAGCAGGCAAACATGTGCAAGCCTCGTTATAAGGAACCAGCGAAATAAGGCTATATGCGCTGGCCTAAAAAGGAAATGGTAGCTAGTATTAGTTTTAGACTCTGGCTAATATAGTACTCAAATAGCTCCCGGGGTATAGTGTGGACCTAAAGGTATCGCGAAATGTTGTTAGGGAACGAAGTAACCTCTCGTGTGCTGTCCATCAGGACAAGTTAGATGTTAAGCGCAAGCCACGGGGGGAGAGATGGCCCAAGAAGCGAATGCCCGGGGTAATTCCTGGGATAACATCTACAGTAATGTAGATGATGCTGGGTAGCCAGCGCTGACGTGGGTCGGTGATACTAGGAAGCTGCTGGAATGAGTAATCCTAAAAAGCCACGGAACTAATCCGAAACGCAAGTGGAGGATAAGGTATGGATAACTGGTAAAACTGACTTGAAAATGGTGATACTAACGGTTATCAGAACAACCACTCGCTAAACCAGGAAAGGGAAGAAAAGACAGGCGGCAAGGGCTAACGGAAGTAATTCCTATTAAGTCTACCTATGAAAAGGGCCTAGTACCCAGTAGCCGGATGCGGTGAAAATCGCAAGTCCGGTTCCTCAAGGGAGGGTCGGGAAGCGATTCCCGGCTCGACCCCATCCGATTATTTCAGTTTCAGAGTATCGGTTTAGCTTCATTCCTCCATCTTCTTTAGACTTGCCAGCGAACCTCCACCGGTCTTTCCCGGTCATACCCCAGTACTTACTAGCAATCCATTTGCCCGTTTTGTTAGGATGTCTTCTCTTTGCCCATCGCCATAACAACTTCCATAAGTAGTTATCCATAGAGCTGTAAGTTTCTTTACTTACCACCGTCCTATAATAGTTGCTCCATCCCCTTATCATCGGGTTTAGTCTTGCTATTAAGGCCGTTTGCGGTGCCCCTTTATGGCGGCGAACTATCTCTGATAGCTGCTCTTTATGATTCCTTATGGATTTATCGCTAGGCTTGATTAGGGTCTTGAATCCTAGGGGGGTTCCGTTACAGAGTTTGCCGCTTCTGTGTTTCCCTACTTTATATTGTCGGATATTGAACCCTAAGAAGTCAAATCCAGGGCTCTCTCCTTCCAATGTGTGGGATATCTTCGTTTTCTCGGCTTTTTGCTCCAGCCCTATTCCCTTCAACCACTCCTCAATCACTCCTTGAGCTTCCTCAATCATCGACCGGTCATTATGTATTACCACAAAGTCATCCGCATATCTTACTACGGTTAACTTCTCCTTCTCTCTTTTTGTGTGAGCGAGACCCATTACTACCCCTTCCAGCCCATGTAAAGCTATATTGGCTAGTAATGGAGATATAACCCCACCTTGGGGAGTTCCGGCTTCTGTGGATTCCATCCTTCCCCGGTCCATCACCCCAGCTTTTAGCCATGCCCGTATTTGTTTACGGATTGGTGACGTAGTATTCAATTTCTTTAGGAGCGCGGAATGGTCAATTTCGTCGAAACACTTCGCAATATCCGCATCTAACACCCATTTCGATTTTTGACTGATGCTAGCGAATATCGCTGCAACTGCATCATGACATCCCCTACCTGGTCTAAACCCGTAGGAATTGGCTTTCATATACGCTTCCCATTCAGGCTCTAGCGCTTCTTTAACCAATCCCTGAAGTGCGCGGTCGTGCATCGTTGGTATTCCTAATGGCCGCTTCTCCTCCCTTCGTGGCTTCGGTATCCACACTCTTCGTGTGGCTTTTGCCTTCGCCTTTCGAGTAACTTTGATTTGACCTACCAGTTCGATACGTTCTTTTGGGGTCAGTGCTTTCACACCATCCACACCAGCCGTCTTCTTTCCCTGGTTTTGTTGTGTTACCTGCCGTACCGCTATCATCTTCGCGGACCATGACCTATTTAGTAATCCTTGGAGCTTACGAACCTTCTGCTTATTACCTTCCAGTGCCGCTCTGTAAATTCGCTTTTGCAGCTTAAAAACTATCCTTTCCAGCTTTCGCCAGGCGACAGTCTTCCATTCATACTCTTGTCTTTCGACTAAATTCCGTGACATATTCACTACTACTTACAACTTCACAATTGACGAGACCGTGAGGGCGTCAGCTTATCCTATCCATTACAGACAGGCATTTGCTTCTCCACTCAATCTCCCCCAGTTGCGTCCTGCCTTCCGGAGAGCAGATGTTACGCCTGTGGTGGCTACTCCATCTATCGACCGGTGATGGAGAGTGCTACAACCGGGTTACTTCGTTCCTACAGATGATTGGTCGTAACCTTAGACGGGTTCTCTACGCCGGGTTTATTGTCAGTGCTTATTGGTCGGGTATACATCCGCCAATGACCAGTATCCTTTCCCTTTTTGGGCCAGTGTATCAGCCTTATTACACTGGATAGGCTTTACGACGTTGCAAACCTTCGCTTTACGCTCATCATAGTTACTTGCTCGACGATGACCGGTCTAGGCTCCCAGCCATAGCGCCTTTCCTTCCCGCTTCACGGATTGATGCCATCGCTACCGTGGGGAGGGTGCTGTCACTCCTGCACCTGGAGGGGCGGGCTTTCACCACCATCACCTGTAAGTTCTCGGGACTTACGAAATCCCGGTAGCGGTCCCCCTCCTTGACTTGTGTCAAGTTAGTTTACGCTAAACGAATCGCACGTATACTAGCTTATATGACCTTTACTACTGCACAGAGGACCGACTCACTGACATTCGCCGGGTATCAGCGTAAAGCGGGACAAAAAAACTGAAAGTCATGAGTAGAAAAAAGCACAGTTGAAAAAAATACCTGCGACATGTCACAGGTATTGGTATCCTATCCGAAGTAAATCTTCTTCTCGGGAACGATGAGTTTGAATATACGAGAAGAAGGCGAAAAAGTTGCCAAATGTCTCCAGAAAGAGGGTGTCAAAACCTTGACTAGGAATTGCTGAGAGCACCGGTCTACCCAAAAGCAGCGTCGGGCGCCATCAGCAAGGGATGGCGCGTCGAGCTCAGCATCGGTGAATCTTCCTGGTGGGAAACAGAGGCTATCGGCACACAGGAGACATCGCAGTGTAATTGGCCGTCAGTCTATCCAATTGAAAAAACAACACCCAAAACTAACTGAGGGATTAGCCAAGACAACTGAACAGACCAAGGGTGCCGAACTGACCGAAGCGCTCTGGCAACTGGAAGTCCAGCGTGCGACTCGTTCCGGCATAAGTAGATATATCTACGAAAGTCGGGCCCGACTGGTTCGGGCAACTCTGGTCATCATGGGGGTTAAATTCCCCTCCCCCAGGTACGGGGGTGACACCGGTCGGAGGTGCTGCGGAGCAACATCACCGTGGTGCTGAGCGAGGACTTAAATGTAGGATAGCTGGCAGCCTAAGCCGGCGACTCCGCGCTTGTTAGAGGCTCATGGTCAGAACAAGCAAATCTCTGTAAGTATCGTTAACCAGAACCAACGAAAAGGCTGATTGCGCTGGCCCAAAAAGGGAAAGCAGTTCGCGTCTCAATAGTGCTGAATTATTGATATCGTACCCTCAACAACTGCCGGTATATAGTCGAGACCTAAAAGCCTCGTGAAATGATACCAGGGAACGAAGTAACCCCCGTGGTGCTGTCCAAATGGACAAGTCAGATGTGAAGCGCACGCCCACGTGGGGAAGGATGGCCTAAGAAGCAAATGCCTGGGCGGTGTCTTCCGCATGCGGAAGACGCCGGGTAATGCCTAGGATAAGCAGACGTAGGTCGGTGATAGTTGGAAGCCTTGGGAGAAAGTAACCTTAAAGATGCTGTGATGCTCGGGGGAAACCCAAATGGGTCTGATAAGTCCAACAGGACGAAGGGGTAAAATTTCATGAGGCAAGGGACAACGGGAGTAATCCCCAGTAATTCTACCAGTGATAAGGACCAACTACCCAGTAGCCGTATGAGGTGAAAGCCGCTCTTTGGATGGGGTCGAGCCGGGAATCGCTTCCCGACCCTCCCTTTCGGAACCGGACTTGCGATTTTCACCGCATCCGGCTACTGGGTACTAGGCCCTTTTCATAGGTAGACTTAATAGGAATTACTTCCGTTAGCCCTTGCCGCCTGTCTTTTCTTCCCTTTCCTGGTTTAGCGAGTGGTTGTTCTGATAACCGTTAGTATCACCATTTTCAAGTCAGTTTTACCAGTTATCCATACCTTATCCTCCACTTGCGTTTCGGATTAGTTCCGTGGCTTTTTAGGATTACTCATTCCAGCAGCTTCCTAGTATCACCGACCCACGTCAGCGCTGGCTACCCAGCATCATCTACATTACTGTAGATGTTATCCCAGGAATTACCCCGGGCATTCGCTTCTTGGGCCATCCCTCCCCCCGTGGCTTGCGCTTAACATCTAACTTGTCCTGATGGACAGCACACGAGAGGTTACTTCGTTCCCTAACAACATTTCGCGATACCTTTAGGTCCACACTATACCCCGGGAGCTATTTGAGTACTATATTAGCCAGAGTCTAAAACTAATACTAGCTACCATTTCCTTTTTAGGCCAGCGCATATAGCCTTATTTCGCTGGTTCCTTATAACGAGGCTTGCACATGTTTGCCTGCTCTAACCTTGGATATCTTTCCTAGCGGCGTCACCGGCTTAGGCTGCCAGTTATCCTACATTTGAGTCCTCGCTTAGCACCACGATGATGTCGCTTCGTAGCACCGAGGACCGGTGTCACCCCCGTACCTGGGGGGAGGGGAATTTAACCCCCATGCGGTCAGAGTTCCCGGCTAATGAAACCGGGCTAGCGTTCCGTGTTTGACCACGTTAGGCTAGAACGAATCGCACAGGTTCCGAATGGGAGGGTTCCGAAGCGATTCCCAGCTCGACCCCTACCAGCAACGCACCGAAGAAGATCAAAGGAGCTACCGTCAGACCCTCCATGCTATCACCCAAGGGATTCATCCCTTCGATCAAAGAAGCGGACACTGGCAACTGCGGCAGGAGTTATCTAATTGTCTGGGCACTGGTTCCGTTAAGTGTTTGGGGTCTTGCTGCTGAATTTAGGGAATTACAGAGCAGATCGTATGCTAAATAATTGAGACCTTGATATTCCGGTTTCCAAGAGCCCTAACTTGACAGCAGGGACAACTTTAGTCGTGAAATGCACCCGTACAAAATTGTGGATGACCCAGCCACAGTGCAACTCCCACAAAAAACGACTGGGCGGTGTCTTCCGCGTACTCTTGTCCTGAAGGACAAGAGTACGCGGAAGACGCCGGAGATCCCGACTAACAATCCTCCACCCTTGACTCAGGGCAGGCGGCTCATTTTTCTCCACCAATGTATAGAGTTCATCTCCTTCAATCATCGATTCTATCAACTGATGGAGCCAGGCAGAGAGCCTCAGAACTGGTTTGAGCTCCCCGAGACGGTCTTCCCAATCGATGACAGTTTTCTTGGAGACGTTAAAGGTTCGTGCGACTGCATTGAGATCCATCCTTTCACTCCTGGCTTTGAGAACTTGGATAATCCGACTTCAGGGAGTTCGTAGACCCGCTAAGTGGCCAAGGTTTCACTGTAGTAAATGTCACACGCCTGGCCATGGTGGATGGTGCGGCTACCGTTGTGTTGAGTCTCAGGGAGGGTGGTGAGGCTGTACCTCTTCACTCCCACAACAGGGACAACACTGCGAAGTCGGGGTCGAGCCTATTGTCACCCCCCGACCCTCCCTTTCGGAACCGGACGTGCGACTTTCACCGCATCCGGCTACTGGGAAGCAGGCCTTGTTACGACTAGGATTACTAAGAATCACTTCTGTTGTCCCTCATCTCATGCGATTTCACTCCTTTCCTGGTTGGTAAGTGGCGCTGCCAGATAACCTTTAGTATTACCATTTCCAAGTCTGTTTTACCAGTTATCCTAACCTACCCTTTCGAGCGGCTCCCGGCATATTAGAGTTACTATTACCCAAGATTTCCTACTTTCACCAACCCGCGTCAGCATGTCGAGGCATCCTAACCTATTCCTCAACGTATCCATAGGCATTACCCTAGGCTTTAGCTTTTCGGGCTATCTCTCCCCTTATCGCTTCCGCTTTACATCTAACTGGTTCGACCCCTCCGGTTCGAACTGCGTATAAGAGGTTACTTCGTTCCCTAGTATCATTTCACGATGCTTTTAGGTCCCCGCTTTATCCCGGGAGTTCTCCGAGTGCGATGCTAGTAACTAACCAATACTAGCACTAACTACCATTTCCCTTTTGGGCCAGCGTATAAGCCTTATTCCGCTGGTTTATGTTTACGAGACTTGCACAGGTTCGCTTGTTCTAACCATGAGCATCTTTCCTAGTGGCGTCACCGGTTCAGGCTACCAGCTATCCTACATTTAAGTCCTTGCTTCGCACCACGGCGATGTGACTCCGCAGCACTAAGGACCGGTAGTACCCTCGACCCCCCACACCTGGGGAGAGGGAATTTAACCCCCATGAATACCAGAGTTACCAGTTTGGACCTGGCCTAGCGTTCCGTATTTGTCTACATTAGGCTAGAACGAATCGCACGAATAGTTCCATAACACACCTCCAATTCCGGAAAAGTCTCAGCCTCTCTATGATCATCTATAATTCATAGAGGGCAAGCCTTTGGGCTATCCTGTTCAGCGGAACCAGTGCCTGCCGGGTAGTAGTCCAGAAAAATGCCCTCTTTGTTCAGGCGAAACATCAAGTCCGGGATCGCGTTTACTAGGCTGCGATTTTTCGCCTCGCTACAACCCAATGCCTCTTCTGCATGCTTGTGTTCTGTGATATCAAATTTGATGGCTAAATATCGGTATGGTTTTCCTTTTTCATCCACAAAGGGCACTACGGTAGTATCTAGGTTGTTCACTTTGTTCGATGGCCCCGAAAAATCTTTCATGCACTTTTTCTGTAGGGTGATGAGACCGTGGATCGCTTACTATATATGAATTGTAGGCGATAGGGTCTCGCAAGCTCCCGGAGTAAACGATCGGGCCGGAAAATTGCCCAGAATAAACACCCTAGGTAGGATCCACCCAATAATCGGTGCCATCTTTGGCTTTATTCTTGATTTCCCCTTGCCAAACTAACCCAGCTTTAATCCGCGACCAAAACTCCTCAAATAACTCTTGGGGATGATAACCTGAATTTACGATCCGGTGGGTTTTTCCCAGCACTTCCTCTCGACTATACTTTGAAACTTCGCAAAATTTCTCGTTTACATAACTGATCCTTCCCTTGTCGTCCGTTATGGCTACGATCGTCGCTTGCTCCAAGGCCATTTTCATCTCCGAGAACTCTTTGATGGTTTGCCGGAGTTTTTCATTCCTATAATTTTGAGTGGCGATCGCCGAAGATTCTATGGCCTTTTTTGACTCTGACCCCATATCATCCGCTTTTCCCCACTCTACCCAACAATTGGAATCATTATACTCCATTTTTTCGCTTTCTGGAGCCTGAATCAAAAATTATCGCCGACTATCTAATTTTTTAATTAAAACTTAATCTTTCTGGGGAATCACAGAGAAACTTCGGAAATTTCAGCCAGAGAAAGCAAGTGGTGGCGTGAGGCTGACAGAGGGCCCTTAGTGCGCTGACAGCGAACCGCAAACTGACAGGATTTGCAAAGAGGCGATGTTTCTGGGACTTGAGGAAAAGGAATCCCGGCTTGGTAATCTTGCAACCAATCAGTCACCTGACGCAACAGTTTGCTCAAAATAGCTTTAGTGCGCTGATGTTGAGCTTCACTATAAGCGAATTTGAGACTTTGAGGTTCAGGTTTGTCAATCTGGGAAGCTTGAGACTGGACAAACCAGTAAGTCATGGATATTTGCTCTGGCAAATATTCGCTAGTTTCAGCCAGCACAAAGGGATACAGACGAGTTTGCCAGTTTTTTCCTAACCGCGCGGGGTTTTGAGGACGGGGATAGGTTTTCCAATCCAAAACCTGGGCGTCCAGGTCATCTAAAATTAATAGGTCATAAACAACAGTCAACAAATAGCCGCTGATATTGAGAGTGCGGCAATGTTCGCTCTCCCGGAAGGTCTGGCTAGTAGAAAGGGCGGTGGTAAAAATCTCTGGTACCGCAGTCCTTAACGCTTCCAAGCAACGTCCTAACTCGGCCTCTTTGGAAATCAGGGATTCTACTGGCAAACCCAGTTCTCGCTGCTGCATTAACAGGTGAAAGCGCTTTCCCCAAGCGATTGAAGCCTGTTGTTCTGGGGTTGCCGGTGCCGCCAACTGCTCTAAATAACTGTATTGAAATTTGCGGGGGCAGGTTTCTAAAAGATTTAACTGCTTTTGAGACAAGTGAAACATTCTCATTTGTCCATGGCTAATTGTTAATGGGTTTGGTAACTTTAGTTAAAACGAACACATTGCCCTGATTTTCCCGACCAATGCGTAAATTATTGTCTAAATAGGTTATATCTAGCCAGCCTTGTTGTTCCCGACCCTTGATGCTAAAATCCAAGGGCGGGAACTTTTGGCCGTTCTCGATTTTGGCGATCAAACTTTCCGGAGAATTATAGCCCACCAAGCGCTGCAATCCCAAGATTGACCTTTCAAATTTTACCTCCACCCGGCGATCGCCCACCGGTGAGAAGCGAGCCCCAACACTGACGATGCCTTCAAGATAGGGCAAGCCCTGAACCTCGGCAATGTTGTAGAGTTTAGCCTCTTGGCATCGGATGCATTGATATATTTGACCAAGTTTGAACAATGGCAGCCGACCAATGCTCAAAATGTCGGCACTGCTGGTGTATAGCAGACACCAATTGCCTTCCAGCAGATCCCCAGCAGCAGTCGGTTGGGGAGTGGGGTTGCGGTCTTCTAGCTGGGCAATAGCTGCCAGAATGGCCAGCTTATCCGTTTCTATTGCCAGTAAGCCGCGATTCTTACCGGCGATCGCCTCGATCAAGGTAGCTTTCCCGATCATGATGCTGACCTCCGAAATAAAAAGAGAAATATCTGTTCTCAGGTTGTTGACTTGTGGGGTTAGACTCCTCACAAAAGCCCAACAATATCATACCACCTAGTATGGACATCGATCGCCAGTATCGACGGTTACATACTGACTTACCCCCTAGAGAAATAAGGAGAAACCATCGGATTTCGGCATACGTCCTCTAAGTAGAAGGTATTTTATAGTGATAGACTAAATATTGATTTGGTGGTAAAGTTTCACAGACTTGCAGGAGCTTTCGATATGAACAACCCATCTCTGCGGGAAGCACCCCGTTGGAAACCAGCTGAGGTCATAGCCGTGAACCGAGACTCTTCCCTGATCCACTGGTTGGAAGCCACGGGGCGGATGTCGGCACCAGAACGCAATGATGATACAGAATTCATCCCGGAAGACGAAGTGGGAGAAATGATGGATAGTAACTTCGACGGGTACGAGGAGTCCGAAGAAACCGGAGATGAAGATTAAGTAAGCTGTCGTGCATCGATGCCGTCGGGGTGTCGCTCGATGCCTCCGGAGAGCGCTATTCGCACTACTCCGGAGACATCTTACCCGCACTACCCCTCGCGCATCGATCGTTCATTGCATATTTGGCTATCGCCTAAAATCGTGGCAGCCCTTGACCCATAAGCGTTTCAGCCAGAATGGTCATGGTCAATATGTAATTTAATACATTACAACTTACCCTCGTCAGGGGACGGTGGGGAATCTGTCACCCACCGGAATCAAAATTACTCGATCTACAGTCAAATAGAAAATATAGTGGAGTGATGGGAGAATTGTCGTGGAAGCTAAATTATCTGTTGATTGGCCTTTGAATTATACAGGTACTCGTCTGTTTGTGATGTTAGGGACGGGGCTAGGTTTTGCAGCCATAGTTATGGATGGGATGGCAGGACGCCTGGGAACCGAAGGGTTCTCATCCCTGACTGTACCATTTTGGTTGTGCGCCTCGGTAACGACGCTCCTTGGCTACTGGGTAGTGCCTTGGCTGCGGAGACTGAAAGCTGGTCAAGTGATCCGCTCTAATGGTCCCCAAGCCCATTTGAAAAAAGCAGGTACTCCGACAATGGGTGGGGTGTTTTTTATTCCGGCAGCAGTAATCTGCGCTACATTGTTGTCAGGATTTAACTCTAATGTGCTTGTCCTATCAAGCGTGACTCTATGCTATGGGGCCATCGGCTGTTATGATGATTGGAAAATCATCAACCGTCGTGCCATTAAAGGCTTGTCGCCTCGCAAGAAACTGGCATGGCAGACGGGTTTTGCGGCTCTATTTTGTCTCTGGCTCGCCTGGAGTCAACCAGTAAGTATCACCACCATTATATTGCCTTTTGGTATAGCTATTCCCCTAGGAATGCTATTCTGGCTGCTTGCTAGCTTGGCGATGGTGGCAGAAAGTAATGCTGTTAACCTGACTGATGGTGTAGATGGATTGGCCGGGGGAACAAGTGCGATCGCCTTTTTAGGATTAGGGGCATTAATTGGGAATAGTTCCCCAGAATTAATGATATTCTGTGCCTGTATGAGCGGCAGTTGTTTGGGATTTTTGGCCTTCAATCGCAACCCGGCTCGGGTGTTTATGGGTGATACAGGTTCTCTCGCATTAGGAGGTTCCTTAGCAGCCGTTGCCTTACTCAGTAGTAACATTTGGGGTTTATTTATTCTCAGCGGGATATTCTTAGTAGAAACACTTTCCGTGATGGCACAGGTAAGCTACTTCAAGGCTACCAAAGGACCGGACGGCGTGGGCAAGCGACTGTTGAAGATGGCACCGCTACACCACCATTTAGAACTATCTGGGTGGCTGGAAACTCAAGTAGTCGGCCTGTTTTATTTGATTAACGGAATGTTAGCTTTCCTCTGTTTTAACATGCATTAAAATAACCAACAGTTTTTAAATTGTCGGGTGGGCATTGCCCACCCGAAGTTGTTTATGGTGATGTTAATTGGTCAAACAAACTCATTAACTGCTGGCGCAGCATTTCTAGAGTTTCTGACATAATGATTAGCTTCAAGTGCATCTCGTTCCAACTGAGTTCGTAGCCGTGTCGGAAGAAATGTCTGAAATTTAGGTAATCTCTCAGCCTCAACTTTAGCTGTTCGTCGATGACAGCGGGTCTGACACCTTCACGCATCTGAGACATTTGATCCAATAAGTTAAAGTGGGAGAATTATCCACCAGGTAAGTTCTTATCCAACCGCACTGCTATGCGCCTGAAGATGCTTTCAGTTCCCGTGTAGAACTGTTGGAGATAAGCGGCAAAACCATTAAGTTCTAACTGACTGGGATGTTCGGAGACTGTATCTAAGCATCCTGAGTCGTCTTCACTATCCGCGACAAAGCAATAAGTTCGTCTTCAACCAGACCTTTTAAGGATAAAATCGGATCTTCAGGCACTTCTACCTCCTGTAATATACGCGATCGCATCTCTGGATAGACATCTTCCAGGGGCACCAGATCCAAATTCAAATCTGGTGGCAGCAGATCGCAGCAAGCGGAGTAGGCCCGAAAAAATTCTTCTGGCGGGAGTCCCTCTACCGCTATATCAATATCGGAACGATCGTGCCAAGGGCCCTGTCCCGCTAAAGAACCAAACACGATCGCCCGTTTCGACCCAAATTCTGCTTGCAGCAACCGGGTACAGGCGGCTGCTACGGTCAAAGCTTTGGCTTTTGATTTTACAGTTGCTTGCATAAATGGTTTCCTTCCCATCACCCTATAACAGAGTGCCTGCAATCATTCCTGCTAGTAAGATAAAGCCAATCCCCACATTCTGGCGGAAGATTTGACCGTAGAAGGAACTAGGAATATCCTCCTGATGTAGCCCAAAACAATGCCTTGTCCAACCCCCGATCGCCACCCCTAGGGCTATCCAAAAAGTCCAGTGCAGCTGCATCGCTAGGCCCAGCCATCCTAGCAGTATAGCTGTACCCGCGAAGAATATGGCAACGGCTTCAGTTGCCCGATCGCCAAAAAACAAGGCGCTAGAGTTCACCCCAATGGGTCGATCTTCTTCCCGGTCTGCCATAGCATAGACAGTATCAAAGCCCAAGGTCCAGAGGACAACGGCACCCCAGAGGATCCAAGTAGGTGATTCTAAGTGTTCGGCAGCTGCACTCCAGCTAATTAACACGGCAAACCCCCAAGCAATTGATAGCACTAGCTGGGGAACTGGGAAGATGCGCTTAGCTGAAGGATAGAAAACGATGACTGGCACCGCTGCCACGCATAGCCCAAAACTCAAAGGATTCAGGCATAGTGCTAGTATCCCCGCACAGACTAATGCTGCCAAGGCTACTACTAAACCGACTCTTACTGACAGCGCCCGGGATGCCAAGGGACGGGTGCGGGTGCGTTCCACTTGCGGGTCAATATCTCTGTCCCAGAGGTCATTGATCGCGCACCCAGCGCCACTTGTAGCTAAAGTCCCTAAGACAATCATAGCCACTAGCAGTACCGGTGGCCTTCCCCGCGCTGCTAAAAATACCGCCCACAGGGCAGGTATCATTAAAATCAGGCGTCCTGCTGGCTTGTCCCACCTCAACAGTCGGATGACAGTCTGCCAGGTCGGTTCTGGTTGTTGCTCGCTTAGCATAAGCTTTCTTGATTTTGCCTAAACTTTACATTATTTCGTAATCCACGGCAATGTTGTCTGTCAAGATGGGTAAGATCAGGTTTTGCTTGACTTCCTGGTGGTCCGGGTGGTCTTGGTAGCTCTTGAGGGCCTCCCGGGAAGCTAATCGCACTACTAAGCCATGTTGAAACCCTTGCCCCCTTTCTGAGAAATTCTCCCCGCAGGAGAGGTCGATAATCTGCGGGATTTTTGCTTTCAGCCCTTTGAGACCATCCATCACAGAGGCGATCGCTTCTGGGGATGCATCCGGCTGCCACTTAAATAAAACAATATGTTCTATCATCTGATGATTGCTAATTGATAATTGCTAATTGTAACTTACCATTAATTATTAACTGTTACCAATTTTAAAAAGTGGTCATTCTTCAATAAGTAGGATGCTTGATTCAATCTTAGAGAGTAAAGACCAGGTAGTCAGGCAGAATTCACAGCCGATGGATTCAGAAATAGTGCTGGCGGCGATCGATGTCGGGACTAACTCGGTTCACATGGTGGTAGTGGAGATCCAACCGGAACTGTCAGCGTTTACGATTATTGCCAGGGAAAAGGAAACGGTCAGACTGGGGGATAGAGAACCCAAGACGGGTAAGTTGAAACCGGAACCGATGTCCAGGACGATCGCCGCCTTGAGACGGTTTCTGGAAATTGCCAAAAGCCTGAAGGTCCAACAGACGATCGCGGTAGCCACCAGTGCGGTGCGAGAGGCTCCCAATGGGCGCGACTTCCTGAAACAGGTAAAATCAGAGTTGGGGCTGTTCATCAACTTAATCTCCGGACCGGAGGAAGCCAGAAGAATCTATCTGGGTGTCTTGTCGGCGATGAAGTTCAACGGTAAACCCCATATCATCATTGATATAGGCGGCGGTTCGACAGAATTAATCTTAGGAGATGGTCGGGACCCGCGCAGCTTGAGCAGTACCAAAGTGGGTGCGGTACGACTCACTGCTGAGTATATCATCACTGACCCCATCAGTAATAAGGAATTTCTGTATCTGCAAGCATACGTGCGGGGAAGGCTAGAACGTCCGGTTGAGGAATTACAGGCTCATTTACAGCCTGGGGAACGACCTCGTTTAGTGGGAACTTCCGGTACGATCGAAACCCTGGGCACGATCTCTGCCTACAATCAGCTGGGCCTTGAGCCAAGTCCCCTCACTGGCTATGAACTGAGCTTCAAGCACCTGTGCGCATTAGTCGATCGCTTGCGTACTCTTTCCGACTCCGAACGGGCGAAAATTCCGGGCATGTCCGAGAAGCGATCAGAAATTATCCTGGCGGGGGCGGTAATTTTACTCGAAGCCATGCGGCTGCTGGGTCTTGATTCTGTGACAATTTGCGAAAGCAGTCTCCGAGAAGGGATTATTGTTGATTGGATGCTCGCCCACGGCTTAATTTCTGATAAGCTATGCTACCAGAGTGAGGTGCGTCAGCGCAGCGCGATCAAAGTTGCCCATAAATACCAGGTCGCGCTCGAAGCTGCTCGGCGAACTGCCCATTTTTCTCTGAATCTATTTGACCAAATTCAGGGGATTTTACACAGTTGGGGACCGGAAGAACGGGAACTGCTTTGGGCGGCGGCAATTTTGCACAATTGTGGCGTTTATATCAGTCATGCTGCCCATCACAAGCATTCTTATTATCTGATCCGTAACGGGGAACTGCTGGGTTATACGGAAACTGAGGTAGAAGTAATTGCTAATTTAGCCCGGTATCACCGCAAGAGTCCGCCGAAGAAGAAGCACGAAAATTACAACAATTTAGCCAGTCACAAGCATCGGGAGATGGTGGCGCAATTAAGTCCCCTGCTGCGACTAGCTGTGGCCCTCGACCGGCGTCAAATTGGTGCGATTAAAGCAGTGCGGTGTGAATATAATTCAAAGAAAAAAGAATTGCACCTGCACCTGCACTCTGCTAATCCAGATGATAACTGTGAATTAGAATTATGGAGCTTGAATGAGAAGAAGGGTGTTTTTGAAGCGGAATATGGGGTTAAGTTAGTGCCGATTTTGTCCCGGGGTTAATTATTTATAAGCCACGACACGCTGCGCTACCACCGGTGGGGCTACACCGGTTTTTCCGGACCGGTGCAAAGCAATGTCATTGCGATTTTTCGCGCAGCGTGCGCAGCGTGCGCAGCGTGGCAACCTTCGCAGGCGGGCTTAATTACATTCTGGAGATACAGCAGAGAGCAGAGATTGACGAACCGTTCCGGAAAAATCGGATGAAGTTTGCCATCTGTCCTCTGATTGCGTTATAATTATCTATCAGTTGGGTCCGTAACTCCGCCGGTGCCGATCCAGATCCAGGCTACTAGCCATGGTAAATAATTGCATCTCCTTCATCTTGAAGAAAGTACCTAAAATAATTGGAGCATGAACCATGAAATTTATTTTTCTATCCGGTTTTAAATACAATGATACAATGTGTGTGGCCTAAAAAGGAAATGGTAGCTAGTATTAGTTTTAGACTCTGGCTAATATAGTACTCAAATAGCTCCCGGGGTATAGTGTGGACCTAAAGGTATCGCGAAATGTTGTTAGGGAACGAAGTAACCTCTCGTGTGCTGTCCATCAGGACAAGTTAGATGTTAAGCGCAAGCCACGGGGGGAGGGATGGCCCAAGAAGCGAATGCCCGGGGTAATTCCTGGGATAACATCTACAGTAATGTAGATGATGCTGGGTAGCCAGCCCTGACGTGGGTCGGTGATACTAGGAAGCTGCTGGAATGAGTAATCCTAAAAAGCCACAGAACTAATCCGAAACGCAAGTGGAGGATAAGGTATGGATAACTGGTAAAACTGACTTGAAAATGGTGATACTAACGGTTATCAGAACAACCACTCGCTAAACCAGGAAAGGGAAGAAAAGACAGGCGGCAAGGGCTAACGGAAGTAATTCCTATTAAGTCTACCTATGAAAAGGGCCTAGTACCCAGTAGCCGGATGCGGTGAAAATCGCAAGTCCGGTTCCTCAAGGGAGGGTCGGGAAGCGATTCCCGGCTCGACCCCATCCATCATCAACCTAGCCTAGGGGGAGAGGAATCTGGTCAGGTTTATCCTCCTCCCACCCCTGGGAGGAGGAATCTGGTCAGGTTTATCCTCCTCCCACCCCTGGGAAGAGAGGAATCTGGTCAGGTTTATCATCAACCTAGCCTAGGGGAAGAGGAATCTGGTCAGGTTTATCCTCCTCCCAGGAGTGGGAGGAGAGGAATCTGGTCAGGTTGATCGTCTTCCTACCCCTGGATGTGGTCATTTGTGGCACAAGGATGGATCATCCCCCCCAACCCCCCAACTTAGCCTTACCATTACTCACAGGGTATTGTGTAAGCATTCAGCCGATCGAGTTATCATGAGATGGCGGTGCAATAGTTATGTGTCCAATATATCATCACAAAAATGTCGAGCAAAGAAGAACAGCCACTCAAGCTAGCTGCGCTGGAGAATGCTGATATTAAACTCATCAGGGACTGTTCGCGTCGATATAATTCGATCCAGATCTGATATCGCATATTCATAGCCGACTGAGTCGCGATCGCCGGGACTCACACAGGCTCGAATCAGAGCAATGCAAAGCTCCATAAAGCAGTTGGAACTACCCAAATACTGCCACCAGTCAGTACCTATCCTGACAGCAACGTGGACTTCTACACCGTCTTTCACAAACTCACACTCCCATCGATTATCAGGTGGGAGTATCATTGCCCCTTCTGGAAGCTTGTCTTTTATGTTTCTAAGGATGTGCCAGTCCTTCTTGTTAGATTGCTTTTCCGTCCCATACAGAACCCCATAGTTAAATTCAACTCTCTTGACTCCTGCTTCTGTAGCCCATTTCCCAAAGTTATCTAAGATAGCATCTGCAAAGTTTTTACTAATCTGGTCGTTAAGGCAGCGAGGTCCACTTTTGAGAGTTGCAAGTTTGAGAATATCACCTTCAATACGTTTCCCATCTAATGCTGAATTTGTCGTGTGCATCTCGCTCAAAACAGCCTCCCAACCATAAATAGGTAGTGCCACAACCTCTACCATCCGACCAGCAGCAGTTTCCATTGAAGAAAACTGCTTTGCCGGGAGTATATCACGTTCAAGCTGACTAATGCGGCTGTAGCCTCGATGAAAGCAGTGAATCATCAAGACAAAAGGGCTTGTATTGAATTTATTAAATTTAGCGTCTTCAGCAGGGAGAGAAGCAACGTGCGGCGTCTTCCGCGTGCTCTTGTCCTGAAGGACTCGGCACGCTCCAGACACCGATGCCTGATTCGATCGCGAAACTGATTTTCCATCGCCAGGACTCGCTTGGTTGACTCTGACCGAGAATCAACCAGTTCTAAACCTGCTAAAAGACTTGACTTTGTAATTATCCGCCAGTTTGACCCTTCTGGAACCAGGCTGAGGTAGTATTTTTTTCGAGGGCTAAAGTCCATTACAACTGGGTTCTCTTCTCTCAGGTCACCTATGACGTCCCTCAAGGTCGCCCAAGGTTTTCTGTCAGACTCATTACCAAAAAGAGAGAGTTGCATTTCCTTTTCTTCCGATGGGCCGTGTGTTGGGTCGGGAAAGTCAACTACGGCGTTGTAGCGATTACCGATGAAGAGTGCTCTCTCCCGGATCTGCGGCGCACCGTAGTTAACGGCATTGACTTCAAAACAGTCCATGTGGTAAGAAGCTCCGGGAATATTTTTTAAGTCACTAGCAAAAAGCTTAACTACAGAACCAGGCTCTTCGTCAGGTTCTAAGGCTAAACCTCCCTTCTCTGGACGTTTGGCGATCGGGCGGTGGCGAAGGGCTGCGGAGAGCAGCCCGCGCACGTTCTCCATCAGAAAAAATTTCGGCTTGATAACTGCGATAAAGTTCAGGTATTGCCAAAGTAAAGTACCCCGTGGGTCTTGCACTGTTCGACGCTTTCCTGCTGTACTGAATGACTGACAGGGTGGCCCACCAACTATCAGGTCTAGTTCCTCGGGCTGAAGACCAATTGCATCTAATACTTCTGACGGGCTAACAGCACAAATATCTCTCTCGAAGACTTTCATATTTCGATCTAGTTTGCCCGATTGCTGATTGCGACGAATCGTTTCTGTACAGGCATTATCTTTCTCAATACATGCTAAGATTCTAAACCGTCCTGTAGATTTCAGTCCGAGGTCGAGACCCATACCACCAGAAAATATGGATACAACTGTATACTGGCTACTATCTGTCATTTTGGCGATTCTCTCAATTGTCTAGTATTATTCTAGTATACATCATACAGAACTTTATCCTTGTAGGTGGTATAATCCTGTTCCACTTTGATCGAGAGTTCCCTGTCCGCCAGACCCAGGCGATCGCCAACAGCGAGGTCGTAGGTTGTCGGCGCGGCGATCCATTTGTAACTCATCTCAGGCGCGTAGCGCTAGAAACCTGGTTTCTAGCGCGTTTCACAGTTTGGTTCAGTGCTGCTGCTGTTGGCTAAACATTTCCTAACCCTGACAGAAACTCCACAAATGGTCGGAAGCATTGAGGATAGCGATCGGCAATCTCTTGATAGGAAGCATTTTCTAAGATATTTGCAGCATCTACAGTTTCTTTATAGGGTCTACCGCAACTATCGAAAATTCTCTGTACAACCTGCTTGGGCGGGAGATCGTGGTTTTGCTCCTCAACTGGCCGTTGCCATGTAATCTTCAAGGAATTGACCTCCAGGAATTTTTTTAATTCCTCCTCAGCGGCAAGGATGAGTATCTCTAGCTCGTACTTAAAGCAGAATACCTGAAAACGCTCTCTCAGTCTGAGATCGTCTCCCAACCCTCTGTTTCGCACTGTTTCATCGAACTTATTGAGCATTCCCATCTTCAGTTCGGCAAAAGTTTCGTGGGTAAACCCCTTATTTTTCGGGTATAAGTCGGGAATTACCACGACAATTGTATTGGGATCGTTGAGGATAATGTTGACGGATGTGACCGGAATAGTGAGCAATAAAAACTTCTTGGCATCTCCGGCTTTCGCCCGGAAGAATTGTATACTGATTCCTTGTTGGGCTTTTTCGGCAATTAAAGGTGCTAGCAATGCTTCCATAGCACGTTTGTCAGAGTCACTTTCCACATAAATCACGACTTTCATGATAGCACCTCCAAGTGATCGCTCCAGTGCAGGTACTCAATTTCGGATTCTCCAAAGTCCTTTATCATATCTGTTAAGGTTTTGGACTTAGCTGGCTTCAGGAAATTAGCTGCCCCTTCGTCCTTGCGGAAGAGGGCAATTCGTTCAAAATTAAACTGGAGTAGGAAAAATGACCCGTGGGATGTTACAAGGATCTGACCGTGTTCCCAGGATGCTTTATCCAAGAACGCAGCTATAATTGGATAGGTCCGGGGATGAAGACCCTGTTCGGGTTCGTCAATAAAAATCAGAGAGGGCGGGTTGGGGTGCAGGCAAAGACTGAACCAACACATTAAACGCAGAGTCCCGTCGGATAAGTCGGCTATGCTTAATTCCCGATCGCTCTCTTGTTCCTGCCAGAAAGTCATCACTTCTCCCGGGCCGCCTCTGGCCTTGACAGTCAAACTCTTGAACCCGCGAATTGCACCACGCAAATGTAATTGCAGTTGCTGAAATATTTGGGGATGCTCGGTCATAAAATAATGCAATACGGCACTCAAATTGCCCCCATCTTCATCCAGCCATGGTTGCGGTTGTACGAGGACCGATCGGCGAATCTTGTCAGTGGCGATGTTGAAGGTGCTGTAAAATCGCCAACTACGAATATAATCCCCCAACTGCAAGAGCATTTTCATTCTCGGGTCGGCTATACTACCCAAAGCAAGCTGATCGCGCCTGGAGAGCAATTCTTGTTTTATCTCTGTTTTCCCCTCCCCTGCTGGTTGATGCACGAAGCTCTCCTTGCCGTGCCGATCCAGGAATAAAATAGGTTTCACGCCCGACTCGGCAGAGGAGACTCGTTCAAAAGAAATTTCGTGACCTGCCCTCGGTCCGGTCAGTTCTCCTTGGTAACGGACAGGGACTTCGGTACCCAAATCTATTTCCAAGTCCCAGGTAAACTTTTCTGGTCCCGGCACGTGGAAAATATTTTGCCCGATCGACCCGGGAATAATTTCACTAGGGATATCCCCCTGCATGGCATCTCGCAAGAACTTCATAAATTCAAACAAGCTTGACTTCCCCGAACCATTAGAACCTACTATCACTTCTAGGGGGGACAGTGGGGCAACAAAATCTCTAAAGGGTCGATAACCTTTAATTTTGAGTGACGTGAGCTGGGGATGCTTCTTCATTTCTCTACCTCCGTTAACTGTAATAATAATATAACCCAATTAGCGCAGTCGAAGCTTTTGTCATTCCGGTAGGACTGTTGCGTAGGTTGTCGGCGCGGCGAGCCATTATGTAACTCATATCATTTGCTACTCACTTGAGTTATGATTATTGATGAAATCAACCATAGCATAAGATGACGCAACTAACAGCCACGGAGTATAAGCATATCCAGTTAGATGCCAAAGGAGTACCTCTGATCGCCGGAACCACGATGAAAGTGGTAGAATTAGTCATGGCTCAAATGGCTTACGGCTGGGGACCAGAAGAGTTACACTTTCAGCATCCATATTTAACCATGAGTCAGATTCATTCTGCCTTTGCTTATTACTGGGAGCATAAAGAGGAACTTGATGCCGATATCGAAAGGCGAGAGGAGTAAGTGAAACAGGCAGAAAAAGCAGCAGGACCATCGCCTATAGCTGCGAAATTGCGGGCAATGGGGTTATTAACATGAGTATAGCCCTATATGGATGAGCATGTCCATCAAGGAATTACAACTGAGTTGCGCAAAGTAGATGTTTTGACAGTTCAAGAAGATGGAGGTACTAGCTTTCCTGACCCCATTATTATTGACCGTGCAACAGAACTATTTCGCGTCATGTTTTCACAAGACCAGGATTTTCTGGTTGAAGCGAAACTTCGTCAGACTGCGGGGATAAATTTTACTGGTGTCATATACGCCCGTCAATACCATGTCTATATTGGTGATTGTATACGCGACTTGGAACTGATTGCTAAAGCATGTAATCCTGAAGACTGTGCAAACTTTGTCCAATACCTGCCCTTGTTATCTATAATTTGGTAATGGAGATAGCCGTGGTTAAAACCAGTTGGTAAAAAAAAGATACCCGCTGCTGGTGCGGTGCCCACCCTACTTCAATTAAATTTCCTGGGCCACTATTCTGTTGCAGATGTGAGAAGATGGATGAAGCTGTAAATGTTGTGGCAATATGACTGAAACGCAAGTGGCGCCCTATGGTGCTTGGAAATCTCCGATATCCTCAGATATGATTGTGGCAGGGGTTGTGGGACTTTCCTCACTTACCCTGGATGGAGAGGATGTTTATTGGATTGAAGGACGACCGGCTGAAGGGGGACGCTATGCGATCGCCCGCTACTCCCGTGATGAACAAGTCTCTGACGTGACGCCATCTCCTTTTAATGTCCGTACCAGCGTTCACGAGTACGGCGGCGGGGCTTATCTTGTCAGTGAGGGTGTAGAATTAGTCATGGCTCAAATGGCTTACGGCTGGGGACCAGAAGAGTTGCACTTTCAGCATCCATATTTAACCATGAGTCAGATTCATTCTGCCTTTGCTTATTACTGGGAGCATAAAGAGGAACTTGATGCCGATATCGAAAGGCGAGAGGAGTAAGTGAAACAGGCAGAAAAAGCAGCAGGACCATCGCCTATAGCTGCGAAATTGCGGGCAATGGGGTTATTAACATGAGTATAGCCCTATATGGATGAGCATGTCCATCAAGGAATTACAACTGAGTTGCGCAAAGTAGATGTTTTGACAGTTCAAGAAGATGGAGATACTAGCTTTCCTGACCCCATTATTATTGACCGTGCAACAGAACTATTTCGCGTCATGTTTTCACAAGACCAGGATTTTCTGGTTGAAGCGAAACTTCGTCAGACTGCGGGGATAAATTTTACTGGTGTCATATACGCCCGTCAATACCATGTCTATATTGGTGATTGTATACGCGACTTGGAACTGATTGCTAAAGCATGTAATCCTGAAGACTGTGCAAACTTTGTCCAATACCTGCCCTTGTTATCTATAATTTGGTAATGGAGATAGCCGTGGTTAAAACCAGTTGGTAAAAAAAAGATACCCGCTGCTGGTGCGGTGCCCACCCTACTTCAATTAAATTTCCTGGGCCACTATTCTGTTGCAGATGTGAGAAGATGGATGAAGCTGTAAATGTTGTGGCAATATGACTGAAACGCAAGTGGCGCCCTATGGTGCTTGGAAATCTCCGATATCCTCAGATATGATTGTGGCAGGGGTTGTGGGACTTTCCTCACTTACCCTGGATGGAGAGGATGTTTATTGGATTGAAGGACGACCGGCTGAAGGGGGACGCTATGCGATCGCCCGCTACTCCCGTGATGAACAAGTCTCTGACGTGACGCCATCTCCTTTTAATGTCCGTACCCGCGTTCACGAGTACGGCGGCGGGGCTTATCTTGTCAGTGAGGGTGTGGTTTATTTCTCGAATTTCAAAGATCAACGTCTTTACCGCCAGACTGTCGGCGGACAACCCCAACCTATAACGCCAGATGCGCCCCTGCGTTATGCTGATGCTGTCATTGATAAGGCCAGAAATCGTCTGATCTGCGTGCAGGAAGACCATTCCGGAGAGGGGGAAGCTGTTAATGCGATCGCCAGCATTAATCTGGAAACTGGAGAGAGTAACCTGCTAGTTTCGGGAAATGATTTTTATTCTTCGCCTCGCCTGAGTCCGGATGGTTCTCAGTTGTGCTGGTTAACCTGGAATCATCCTCATATGCCCTGGGATGGTACGGAACTATGGACTGCCCAGATCCAGGCAGATGGCAGTTTGGCAGCAGGAACCCTGGTTGCTGGGGGTACTGATGAATCGGTCTTTCAACCGGAATGGTCTCCAAAGGGGATTTTGCATTTTGTGTCCGATCGCGGTAACTGGTGGAATCTCTACTGCTACCAAGATGGTCGGGTGTTATCCTTATGTGAAAAGACGGCTGAGTTTGGACTTCCCCACTGGGTGTTTGGCATGTCCACCTATGCTTTTGATTCGGAAAATCTGATTATCTGCACTTACACTCAAGGGGGTAGCTGGTATTTGGCAAGTCTGGATACACAGCAGTTACAGCTAAAAGTAATTGAGACTCCTTACACGAGTATCTATTCTCTATCAGTAGCAGGGGGGAAAGTGGTTTTTATTGGGGGTTCGGCCACCCAACCGACGGCGATCGTCCAGTTAGATTTGTCTAGCAAGCAGATCGAGGTATTGCGTCAGTCAAGTCAACTGGAAGTTGACAAGGGATATTTGTCGGTGCCAGAATCAGTGGAGTTTACTACGGAGAAGGGACTGACTGCTTTTGGTTTCTTTTATCCGCCTCAAAATCAGGATTACACTGCACCTGCTGGGGAAAAACCTCCTCTGTTAGTTAAAAGTCACGGCGGACCGACAGGATCTACTTCTAGTGCTTTGAGTTTGAAAACTCAATATTGGACGAGTCGCGGCTTTGCGGTGCTGGATGTTAATTATGGTGGTAGCACTGGCTATGGTCGGGAATATCGTCAGCGGCTACAGGGCAACTGGGGTATTGTGGATGTGGATGATTGCGTGAATGGGGCGAAGTATCTGGTCGAGAAGAGTTTGGTGGATGCTAACAAACTGGCGATCGCGGGTGGCAGTGCGGGGGGCTACACTACTCTAGCAGCCCTGACCTTCCGCGATACCTTTAAGGCGGGGGCGAGTCGCTACGGGATTAGCGACCTAGAGGCGTTAGTCAGGGATACTCATAAGTTTGAGTCCCGTTATGTGGATCGGTTGATCGGTCTTTATCCGGAACGGAAGGATTTATATGAAGCCAGATCGCCCATTCACTTCACGAACCAGCTTTCCTGTCCGGTTATTTTCTTCCAAGGACTCGAAGATAAAGTTGTCCCACCCAACCAAGCGAAAATGATGGTTGACGCCCTGAAAGCTAAGGGTTTACCTGTGGCCTATGTTGCTTTTCCAGGGGAACAGCATGGTTTCCGCAAAGCAGAGAATATCAAGCGTTCTTTGGATAAGGAGTTTTACTTTTACTCCCGGGTTTTCGATTTTACTCCTGCTGACGATCTAGAACCCGTTCCCATTGAGAACCTTTAATCTCTAAATATTTGAAATTGTGAATTGTGAATTATGAATTGAAAATCGGGATTGCAATAGTTCAATCCCCCCTCACCCTCCTTTGAAAGGGCGGGCTAGATTACTTGCATGGAGATTATCTCCTATTTGTCTGCTTTCCAAATTCTAAATTCTCAATTATTTAATTATCCTGTAATGCTATCATAACAATGACAAATGAAGGATAACAAATTCCAGATCGCCTGCTCCGCCTATAAATTACCATCAGCAACGACAACCCAGCATTATTAGAAGGTTTGGAATCGGTTACGATCCAGTAGAAAAACAGCAGTTTTTCTACTAGCTTGTTACCTGCATTGGGGGTTGGGGAAATCCGGGATTTCCGCCAATTTTTCGCGCAGCGTTCGCGGTTTACCTGGCCATCTTGCCAATAGCTGCGGTGACTGTTTATCGCAGCCGCCAGGGAAGGCGATTTCCTCCGACTCTATTAGTATATACGATCGCGGTGCTGCTAATGCGATCTATTTTTGTAGCTGGGGTTAGCATTAACCAACTGGGTTAGCGATCAGTCTTTGCGGCTGGCTGTTGCTTCCGATGCCTTCGGGATGCTTTGCAAAAACCCCTCAGGCATCGTGGCCGCAACCGAGAAAAGCTGTTACTATTCTGGGGGGCGGTTTGTTATTTTTAGGGTGGTTGGTGGCGGTGGGAAATCAGTTCCCTTGGCAAGCAACAGCAGTCAGCGGTTTGTCTCTGTGGTGGTTGGCTATCCGCTTGCAGCAATTTTGGCGACCGATCGATTTAGTAACAATCTTTCTAATCGGATGACAGATGCTATAGCTAGTTTGGCGCTTGATGCCTCGATGCATTCGGGACGCGCTAATCGCACTGTCCCTTATGCATCGTCAGTTAATTCAGCAAAAAGCAACTCTCATTGCTATCATGTTGACGGGGGCTAGCGATCGCCCCTTTAGCTTACTCAGTCTGGCCTGGTTTCCCTATTTAATCTTCATGGTAGCGCTGAACGGCTGGTTGTACGAGCAACAGCAGTTCAAGACGGCTCAATTTGGCGATCGCCTGGGGGATTTGGGACGTTTTTGGCGATTTTTCGCGCAGCGTTCATCAGCTTGTCCCATCCGATCGCACTGTCCCTTATGCATCGCGGTGCCATTTGCGCGATCGCCCTATTCACCCAACCCTGGTGGTTATCTGGTATCATCAGTTTAGCCGGGATTTTTGCCAGGTTAGGACTAGCAGTGCGCGCCTTTCTTTATATCGGCACTGTCACCTTTTTGCTGAATGCCTGCAATCAGTTGGTGATTTTAAGCGGTCTCTATGCCTTTGTTAAATCGGCGATCAGGTTAATAGCAGGAATCATTTTAATCGCCATTGCGGCCAACTTTGAAACCCGCCGGGAACAAATAACCCCTGCGGTGCGGACAGCACAATTACAAGACTGGCAGTAAACATTCACAATTCACAATTGGGTAAATTATTTAGCAACTGTAGGTTGGGTTGAGGCACGGATGCTGTTGGCGAAATCCATCTCGAAAGACGAATAAGAGCGTGCTACAAGAACGAGAAATCTTTACTTGGACGATTAGTAATACTCGATGTAAGATGCTTGGTAGCACATTAGCCAACAGTATCAGGCACGGCACGAAACCCAACCTAATCTCCCGAAATTAGACAGCAGGAACGGATACGGGTTTTATAGTAGCTTGCAATTCAAAAGATCCAGATGCTAGGGGGAGTCATCTCCAGACTTACACTTAATTCCTCTTCCCTAACTCCTGAGGGATGCTGCCAGTCAGGCGGTTGCGGGGCCGCAATAGTCTCGTCACCCTGTGGCCAATTACCGTCACCCCCTCCCAATCGTCAATAATAGAAGCATCGGGGGGAGTTGTGCTGTCAGCCCAGCCTCCATTGTTCCGCCAAGAAGCCCCACCCGTGCCAAGGTATAGAGCTTTCAGGGCCTGATAATCCTTGTCGGTAAGAGGGGAGTTCACATTATCACATTCATGTCAAACATACCTGTCCCTTCATATCCGGCTTGGTCGATGGCGGTTACCGTTACGATAAAGGTGCCTTCGCTAGTAGGGATACCGCTGATAACTCCCTGAGAGTTGATGGTTAAGCCCCCTGGTAAACCGGTAGCTGTGTAGTTGTTGATGTTGTCATTGATGTCGCCGAAGTTTTCGCTAATGTCTATCTTGAGGTCATTCCCTAGCAAGGGATTAACATCGGGAATCTGGGTTTTTACATAAGGGGGGTTTTCCAATCGCTTGTTACCCTGCCAATCTAGGATATCTTGGGGGATGCTGCCAGTCAGGCGGTTGTTGTGCAGGCCGAGGCGTCGCAAATTGTCCAGACTCCCTAACTCAGTCGGGATGCTGCCAGTCAGTTGGTTGTTGGACAGTCTGAGCCATCCCAAATCGTCCAGACTCCCTAACTCAGTCGGGATGCTGTCAGTCAGTTGGTTGTTGGACAGGGAGAGAGCAAGCAAATTGTCCAGATTCCCTAACTCAGTCGGGATGCTGCCAGTCAGTTGGTTGTTGGACAGGCTGAGGCGTCGCAAATTGTCCAGATTCCCTAACTCCTGAGGGATGCCGCCAGTCAGGAGGTTGTTGGACAGGTTGAGCCATCTCAAATTGGAAAGATTCCCTAACTCAGTCGGGATGCTGCCAGTCAATTGGTTGCGTTTCAGGTTGAGCCCCGTCACCCTGTCGTCAATTACCGTCACCCCATGCCAACGGTGCTTAACAATAGAAGCATCGGGGGGAGTTGGGCTGTTGAAATCCCAGCTAGCCCAGCCTTCATTGTTACTCCAAGAAGCCCCACCCGTGTTAAGGTATAGAGCCTTCAGGGCCTGATAATCCTTGTTGTTAAGAGGGGGCTCCTCTATAACAATGTCAAAGATATCTTTCCCTTCATTTCCATGTTGGTCGATGGCGGTTACCGTTACGGTAAAGATGCCTTCGCTAGTAGGGATACCGCTGATAACTCCTCCACGGTTGATAGTTAAGCCCCCTGGTAAACCGGTAGCTGTGTAATTGTTGATGTTGTCATTGATGTCGCCGAAGTTTTCGCTAATGTCTAGGTTGAGGTTATTACCTAGCAAGAACTCGTCGTCGGGAATCTGGGTTTTTACATAAGGGGGGTTTTCCAACCGCTTTTCAGCCCGCAAATCTAAGACCTCTTGGGGGATGGTGCCAGTCAGTTGGTTGTCGTGCAGGTCGAGCCATTTCAAATTGGAAAGATTCCCTAACTCCTTCGGGATGCTGCCAGTCAGTTGGTTATTGTACAGGGCGATCCCTCGCAAATCGGAAAGATTCCCTAACTCCTTCGGGATGCCGCCAGTCAGGAGCCGGATGCTGTCTATTAGCTGCTGGTAGTTTTCTAAAGAGGCATCCACTACTACCATGCTGTTGGTAAAGGATTTATGCTTCATTTTTTGGTTCCTCCCGCATTTTTGGGCCGAGGTGCTAATACCATGCCTACTATTAGTGTACATCATATTTCCGCTAATAACGGGTGCGGCTCGGAATTTTTTGAGCAATTTTCGACTCTGGTCGGTGGGTGTGGTTAAAACCCGTTGGTAGGAGGCCTCCCCAGCCCTCACCCTAAAGGGTCCGGCTACATGAACAAAGCCCGCCTGCGCGGGCTATATACATGTATCATCGATGCACCCGGCTATCAACTACTTATGACCACACCCCTGGTCGGTAGCCGGCGATCCCTCCCCAGCGGGGGGGAGCAATTTGCCCCCGGGGGGCTGGAGGGGCTCTTCTTGCCAATGGGCGCAAGACCACACTCCTGATTTTACTCTGGCCTTGGAGGTGCTTACTCTGGCCTTGGAGGTGCTTACTCTGGCCTTGGAGGTGCTTACTCCGGCCTTGGAGTTACTCAACTGCCCTTTGGTAATCTTGTCTCACGTCAAAGCCAAAGGTTGTGACGCCAGGTTGTGACGCCACGGAATGACTCTCGTACTTGGTGGAATGATTCAGTTACTTCTGGAAATGAACACTTACTCCTAAAAATGAATAATTTTTCCCGGGAATGACTGAGTCACTCCCGGGAGTTCTGAAGTTATTCCCGGATAAATATTTCTATTGTTAAAGGGCGTGAGCGTAGGCTGCGACTTTGGAGGCCAACGCAATTTAGGGAGAAAGCCCAGAGTCGGCTGAGATGTCTAAAGGGCGCACTACTCGTATTGCCCTTACGACATAGACATTTTGTCCCGTCAAGTGATGGGTGCGGCTCAAAAGTATCTGGCGACTGGAAGAGATCGTGAGGATCAACAGGTTTTGACCACACTTTGTCTACACCGGTGCTAGCAGAAGGCGATTGCTATCTCCCCAGGAGCTAATATCAAATAGGTCAGCTCAACCGCGCTCCACTCCCGCGTTGTCGCCTTCTCTACGGGAGCCCCTCCGCGCTTTATTTCCCTCGATCGCTACTGACCAACCGAAAGGTATCACGAGGTGATACCAGTCACAATTGTCGGTCCTGGGATATTTGAGTTGTTGTGCAACTGCGTCATCAACGACCCCTTTAAGCGCGAGTTTGATTTTGACGATCGCCCCAAATTGCCCTTTCCGCACTCCTGGAACATCATCCCCACAAGCCCCGCACCCTGGAGTCGCTGCGCGATACTGCTGCGCGATCGGGCCGAAAATGACCCGGATAATAAACTGCGGAAATTTGCCTAGAAACGATTGCAACATTGGGAAAATCGTATCGTCCGATCGCCCGCCAATTAGCTAACAAGCTGACGCTATGCCCCGATGGTGTGTTATACCATTATAGGTTGGGTTGAGGTACGAAACCCAACCTATAACTTAACAATTACAGCGATTACCGCAACAGCAGCAAAACTACCTGAAGACATCCCACGACAACACCCAATAGCCCACCCAAATTCACGATCGCCTGCAACTCGCTTTTAACAATTCCATTAATGGCGATCTCTAAATCCGGAGGAGAAGTAGCATTCACCCGCTCAACAATTACCCGATCAATATTCAAAATTGGTATTGCCATCGTTACAATTACTTCCAAGTCTTTTTCCAAATAGCGGTCCAAAACTAAAGCCAGTTCCTTACTAACTATCTCCAGGGAAGCATTCACCACCGCCGAATTCCGCAGACGGCTGAGCACTAACTTCGCCACATTTTCCCAGTCGATCGACTCACCTAAACTCTGAAGCAGATCCGCACCGCGACTTTGAATATAATTGCGCACCGCATCTCGGATCGTTTTCCGCAGCTGTCGCACCGTCAACACTGGCAAATTTTGCAAAGATAAACTTTGCAACCATTCCGTGACGCTTTCTTTTACTCCCAGAGATACAATTAACTCACCGATCCGTTGATTAGTTTCTGACTTTTCATCCAAGCAATAGGTGCGCAAACGAGTCAGGGAGTTCCGCAAACCTAATAAATTAGCAACCACCCAATAAGTCCCACTGGACTTTTCCCGAAACCCTTCATCAATTACCTGGATATTGCGGTCCGTGAGAAAATCAATTATCGCCAGGCGGATCACTTCCGGCGGCACTACCATCTGAAACAGCCAATCAGCAAGCGATCGGGCCTGTTCTTCAGTCATTTTAAATTCCACCAAAACTCGGTCAAAAATTTGATTAAGCTGTGATTGCAGGAAATCTTCCCGTCGTGCTAATACCTTCATTAGCCTCGGTAGCGATTTTCCCAGTAAATCCCGGAGAATCCCTGCTAAGATATGAGTAGTTTTCTGCTCTTTATCAGATTGAATTTGGTCGAGCGCCAGCTTCAGCAACCAGAGAATCGCCGCCTGAGTTCGTTCCGTTTGCAGCAGGCGTTTTGCCAGATTTTGCAACTCCTCTGGCGTCAGCAGCGACCCCATAATTATATCAGCGACCCGCTTTGCCAAACGTCCCTGGTTGCTAGGAATCAAACCCGGAGTAAAAGGCAACTTGCGCTTGCCGATATTGATAGGTCGATAAGGGCGAAATAACATTTTAATGGCTAAATCATTCGTAAAATAGCCAATCACTCCACCCGCCAGGGGCGGAATCATATAAATCCATAATTCTGAGAGATTCAAGGCAACAATCTTATTCGTCAGGAACGTAGGATGGGCGTCTCGCCTGTCCGTAATGAATAACTAATCAGGCTTTTGTAACTACCAATACTCCCATCATACCGCTAGCTATGGGATAATGTGTAGCGATCGCAAATCCAGCAAGACGAGCCAAAGTCACCTGTCCTCTGCCATTGGGGAAACGCTCCAAACTAGGAAGAATATAAGCATATTCTTCCCTCAGACCCAGTTGCTGGGCGACTGGCACCACAATATTGTCTAGATACCACTGCTGAAAAGCTCGACCATAGGGCTGACTGGGACGATGAAAATCTAGGATAGCAGCTAACGCACCCGGTTTGAGCACCCGATGCAACTCCTGGAGACAACCGGGAATATCCATTACGTTCCGCAGTCCATAGCTCATGGTCGCCGCATCAAAGAAATTATCGATAAAAGGTAAATTCACAACATCAGCTTCTACCCAGCAAATGTCCTGCTTCGGGTACTGGCGATCGCACCGTTCTTGGGCGATCGCCAGGAGTTGCGGCGCAAAATCCACCCCATAGACTCTACCAGAAGCACCCACCTGACGTCCCAGTAACAAAGCCATATCCCCACTGCCACAGCACAGGTCCAAGCATACATCTCCAGCCTTTGCCTCACACCACTTGAGAGTCATTTGCTTCCAAACCCGGTGTTGACCCAGACTCAACCAGTCATTGAGTCTATCATATACCGGTGCTATCCGGTCAAAGATAGCGCGAACTTGAGAGTCACTGGTCATCATGCAGGAGTTTTATAGTCGCGAGCACATACTAGCATCAGGGCCACCTGTTGAGCACAGAGGTGAATCAGTACCACTTCATCCTCTCGGAGTTTGCTGGGTTGCTGCCATTGCAGGGACAGCACTGCTAGCATTTCGCTTTGATAGATAATGGGCACAACCAGATGAGCTTGAATGCCACTGGCTTTGTAATGCTCCAAATTCCCATGAGCTTTATCACCTGGGATATTCGGCAAAATCTGAAATTCTATAGACCCGATCGCCTCCTTTACCAGAGGATCTTCCGCCAGCCAATTAGACCGTTCACTAGCAGGACTATAACTACCTTGAGTTGCTTGTAGCTGCTCGGTTTCCATCAGTTGAAGGATACAGACATCCGCTGCGAAATTCTTGCCAAAAGCCATCGCGATCGGGTCTAGGGAGTCCGACAAGCTTAATTTTTCCCCGCCACCTGGACGATCGTCTTCAGCAGTGCCATTTGAGCCTCAGCCAGTTGCAACTCCAGAGTCTTTTGCTTCAGGAGTTCATAGGTCTCTACCGCCCGTTGCACCACCCCCTTCAACTCATTCGGGTCCCAAGGCTTAGTGATGTACTTATAGACCTGTCCGGAATTTATTGCATCCACCAGGTCTTCTACATCCGTAAAACCCGTGAGGATAATCCGCATTGTATTCGGGAAATCCGGCACCGTCTTACTCAGGAACTCCGTTCCCTTCATCTCCGGCATCCACTGGTCAGAGATGATCACAGCCACTTCACCTTCTTTGGCCAGTACATCCAAAGCCTCTATACCACTATCGGCTTTGTACACTTGAAAATCTCGCCTGAATGTACGGTATAGCAGATCCAGATTATCTGGCTCATCGTCCACCACCATCATCTTCGGCTTCTGCTTCTTTTGTCGTCGCTCCATACTCATCAACTTGCCGCTGATATATTCCAGCTCCGGTATAGGATTTTTCATACAATAGTCTCTCCTTGCTGCAATTTACCGACAAGCAGCCAGTCTATCTGCATCCCTTATCCTTGGGTATCATGAGAGTGGACTCACCACTTGTGCAGTCCTAGGCCCTCAAGTAGATCCAACTGTCGGCCCTTTGGCAAGGAATCAACCGATCAAAAGCGTCAGCCCTCTCACAAGCCCCCGGAGTGTATATTTTTCCCAGCCATCATCTCTTTGGTCTTCGATATCCCCCAGAGGGGACGCTTTCGGTGTGTCCCCTCTGGGGGATATCGCCGATCGATTTACTCTGCCGATCGCATCGGATACCCAACTACCACCCGATTAAGACTGGTCTCTGTCTGACCGGCTATTCTTCCCTTCCCCTCTTGTGGTATCACCCAGGTTAGAGATTGCTTATACTCACTTGCGTGAATCTGTTGCATGTAGCCAACATAATGTCCCATCAGGAAATAAACTGCTACCATAGCGGCAGCCGCTACTGCTACCAGAAAGCCTGCTAACATCAAGGAAAACTCCTGCTGCTCAACCGCTTCTTCCATCAAGCGGAGAGACCAGGCTACCAATAATATCACAATTACCAGAATCATAAACATGGTTTTTACCTAACCCGATCTTGACTCAATCGACCTTGACTGAATTTTTATCCCACTTTCCGCACGACAATTTGTCTCATACCTCGTAGTAGGTATTTTTTTGTAATATTACTATTAAATACTTTTTGTAATACGTACTATCTGGCAATTTAGCAAACAATACGATGCACTCTGCCCGCGCTACTCGCACTGCTTAATGTGCTCTGCGCGCTTGATGTCCCCACGATATCTCTTGTGTGCCGTGCGCGCAGCGTGGCGCAGCCATGTCCCCTGGGACAAGAGCACAACAAGAGATATCTCTTGACGCACGGCGAAAACCCGGGGGACATCATCTGAGCACTACGCAGAGCACATTAATCGCACATCGACGTCTGATTTTTAGCGTAGCGTGTTGCACATTTTGGGGATGATGCCATTGTTTGCACATAACTGAAAGTGGCTTATAGTCTAGGTTTAAGACTTATGCAATGAGTGACTTTAACATCCGGGCTCTTAAGAAAATCTGTTAGTAGTTTTAGTTGTCCATTGTCAGATCATTTTTACCTCACTTTTCAATCTGTACGTAATTTGATTAAAGCATAAAAACTGCTACAAGTCAAGCCCGGCAAAAGTTTCGCTCTTATTCTGTAACAATTTTAGTTCAATGCCAACGAGTGTTTATCTGATAGTTTAGCTTCCCAAGTACCGAAGAGCCACAATGTTGATGTATTTGCCGCTCACTTGCGCGAGTCGGGCGCGATGTGTGGGCTTAGATTTTGTCTAAGTCCCGCTAGGCAACCCAATCACTCAAAGCGGACGGGGACTTGGCGGCCTGCCAGATGCTGTTTAATTTGACTTACTGTTAATTGTCCGCAATGCAGTAGGGAAGCTAAGAGGGCGGCTTCGGCTTGGCCCGTGGTGAGGGCTTGATAGATGTGGTCGCAGTTGCCAGCACCACCAGAGGCAATCACGGGAATTTCCACTGCTTCGGCAATGGTGCGGGTAAGTTCCAAGTCATATCCCGCCTGGGTGCCATCGGCGTCCATGCTGGTGACTAGCAATTCACCGGCACCGCGTTGCTCTACTTCTTGGGCCCAGCTGATGGCGTCAAGACCAGTGTTTTCCCTGCCGCCGCGCACGTAGACATCCCAACCGGGGTTAGCTCGATCTGATCGTCGTCTAGCGTCAATGGCCACGACAATACATTGATTCCCGAAGCGGGAACTGGCTCGATTAATAAAGTCGGGGTCGCGCACCGCTGCTGAGTTGATACTCACTTTATCGGCCCCAGCTCTTAACAAATCTTTAATCATTTGCTCCGATCCGATACCGCCACCGACAGTCAAGGGAATAAATACCTGTTCGGCTGTGCGGTAGACGACATCGATAATGATATCCCGGTCTTCGTGGGTAGCGGTGATATCCAAAAAAACGAGCTCGTCAGCACCAGCGTCATTGTAGACCTGTGCTAATTCTACAGGATCGCCAGCATCAATGAGGTTGACAAAATTGACGCCTTTGACTACCCGACCAGCTTTGACATCCAGACAAGGCAAAATTCGCCTGGCTAACATGAGTATTTCCTCCCTCAGTAAACAGGGATATTGTACGAGTTCGGGAGGCAAAACTCTTGATGTGTATCCCTGTTGCTATAAACTGTGGAGTTGGAGAACTAACAGAAAGTGCAATGGAAATCGGTCAGAAGGTAAAAGTGCAGGGCGTGATAGATCGCAGCATGCCCGGCAAGATGGTCAAGCAGCTCCAGCAAAATCCAGTGGGAACCATTGTGGGGTACAAAATGGTCGATCGCTCGGAAGTGGGTTTTGTGGTCAAGTTTGACGAGGAGTTGTCCACCTGGTTCTTTGAAGAGGAACTCGAACAGGTTAACTAGACCTCTGTCCTGTTGGGCTCTGATCGCGCAGCGGAGCGACGCGGAGGCGCTGCGCTAGACTAAAATGAGAGTTGCTGTAGAAAAACAGAGATGGCCGTGATTTTGACATTTTTGGGCAAGGGCGGCACGGGCAAAACTACCCTGGCGATCGGGGCGGCCAAGCGGTTTGCAAGTCAAGGGAAGCGGGTGCTGCTGGCACTCACTTCCCCGGCATCGGCCTTGCTGCTGGGCCAGTCCCTCAATGCGGAACCGCAGGAGATCGCCCCGAATTTGCAGGGCGTGCAGCTGTTGAGTACCCCTATGCTCGCTAAGGGTTGGCAAGAGGTGAAACAACTGGAAGCTGAATACCTCCAAAAACCGTTTTTTCAGGCGGTATTCGGTGAAGAACTAGGTGTATTGCCGGGAATGGACAGTTTCATAAGACTATATGCACTCTGGAAGTATGACGCTAGCGGCAATTATGATGCGATCGTCTACGATGGGGATGGCGATCTGTCCACCCTGCGGATGCTGGGTACGCCAGAAATTTTCAGCTGGTATATCCGCCGCTTCCGTCAGGTGTTGATCGATTCTGAACTGGGCCAGGCCCTATCGCCTTTTGTGGGACCGGTCAGTGCGGCGGTGCTGAATGGGGACTGGTCGGCGGATAACTTCGCTCAACCAACCCAGCAGGTGGATCGGATTCTGGATGAGGGAAAGGCAAAGATCGCTGACCCGCAGCAGGTGACAGCTTATCTGGTGATTACTGATGACCCAGGGGCGATCGCCACGGCCCGTTACCTTTGGGGTAGCGCTCAACAAGTAGGTTTGACCGTTGGCGGCGTGATTCTGAATAAGTCGGTAGTGGCGGATACGGAGGCAGCAAACTTTGCCGAAAGTCTCAGCTCACTCTTAGAAACTTTTGATGATGAAGCGACTAACACTTCACAGGTAAAGGAGCAGTTCGCTCCTTTGCCTGTGAGCGTAGTTCCCTTCAGCCCAAGTCAGGAGTGGGAGGCGATAATGTCAAGCCTGCCAGATTTCTCGTCAGCCACACAGGCTCCTAGACCGCTGACGATTGATGTCAATGTTGGTAGGGTGACTCTATTTTTGCCCGGTTTTGATAAAAAACAGGTGAAGCTGACCCAATATGGTCCGGAAATTACGATCGAAGCGGGGGACCAGCGGCGCAATATCCTTTTGCCAAAGCAACTGAGTGGTAAACCTGTTAAGGGCGCTAAGTTTCAGGATGGTTATTTGATCATTTCCTTCTAGCGATCGCTAATCCCTGTCTCCTGGGAGTGCGGTTGAACACTACCCAGGAGACAGGGATGGCTAATCTGTGGTAATTAGCCATTAGCACCAAAAAAAAAGTATATTTGCATATGGGAAAAGGGAAAAATGACAGAGGATTCTACAGGGGAAAACCGCAGATCGAGAAGAAGGCGGATGTCGGCTAGCCAGGAAAGGGGTGCCGATTTTTCCGGAACGGTAGGACCAGAGAAGTCCCTCGAACAAGGAGATTTAACTAAGGACTCCGGAGAAGTTACAAAGGATTCTACAGAATATTCCCGCAGATCGAGAAGAAGGCGGATGTCGGCCAGCCAGGAGGGGGATGCCGAAGGGGGAGATTTAACTAAGGACTCCGAAGAAGTTACAAAGGATTCTACAAGATCTTCCCGCAGAGCCAGAAGCAGGCAGATGCTGGGCATGAAGGATGCGGATACGGAAGGGGTAGAAAAGTCGATCTGGAAAATCCGCTTGCAACTGATGAAGCCGATCACCTGGATACCCCTGATCTGGGGTGTGGTCTGCGGGGCGGCGTCTTCGGGAAATTTTACCTGGACAATAGAGAATGTTTTGGTCGCTGCTGCCTGTATGTTGCTGTCTGGCCCTTTGATGACCGGATATACTCAAACTTTGAATGATTTGTATGATGCGGAAATAGACGCGATTAATGAACCTTATCGTCCCATTCCCTCGGGTGCGATTTCTAAGGAGCAGGTGCAGATCCAGATTTGGGTGTTGCTATTGGCGGGGTTGGCAGTGGCCTATGTTTTGGATGTCTGGGCGGGTCACGATATGAAGGTGCTTAGCGCGATCGCAGTGGGTGGGGCTTATTTGTCTTACATTTATTCTGCTCCTCCTTTGAAACTGAAGAAAAATGGCTGGTTGGGAAATTACGCCCTCGGCGCTAGTTACATCTCTCTGCCTTGGTGGGCGGGTCATAGTTTATTTGGTCAGTTGAACTGGACAATTATCATTCTGACTCTATTCTACAGTTTGGCGGGGTTGGGGATTGCAGTTGTGAATGATTTCAAAAGTGTGGAAGGAGATAAAGAACAGGGGTTAAATTCTTTGCCAGTTATGTTTGGCGTGACGACGGCAGCTTGGATATCGGTGGTCATGATTGATGTTTTTCAAGCGGGTATCGGTGCTTATCTGATCGGCATTCACGAAAATTTGTATGGCGCGATCGTGCTACTGCTGATTATTCCCCAAATCACTTTTCAGGATATGTATTTCCTGCGCAATCCTTTGGAAAATGATGTTAAATATCAGGCTAGCGCTCAACCTTTCTTGGTACTGGGAATGCTGATAACAGGTTTGGCCTTGGGTCATGCAGGTGTTTGAGCAAAGTCCCAAGTTTGGAGATGCCAACCGCCTCCTGCTACTACTACTGCTGCGATATAGCCAGACCCAGGATTGATTTGCTTGAGAGACCATCCTGGGTCTGGCTGTTGTTTGTCTGTTCTCGCGTTCCCAGGCGGAGCAGTGGGAACGAGGTGCGGTTCTTTTGTGGTGAGGGAAACTTCGATGTTTTCTAATCCTACTAACCCATCTCCGGTGGCTTTCAGATAGGCTTCTTTACAAGTCCAGTAATGAAAAAATACTCGGGGCTGTTCTTGGGGAGCTACAGAACTAATAGCGGTATATTCCCGATGGCTAAAGAAGCGCTTGGCTAGTTGTTCTGCTTCTAGATCCCGAATGTATTCTAGATCGATGCCGATTTCTCTGTCTAGGGCGATCGCATACAAGGCTAGTCCGTGGGAATGGGAAAGGTTAAATTCTAGTTTGCCAAAAGTAACGCTGTTAGCTTCATCAAGGGCGGGTTTGCCACGGGGACTATAACTGAACTTTACCTGACTTGCTGCTATGCTTAGGTAGTTGCCCAGGATATTTCTGAGGATACCGCGAGCGGCGATGAAATGCAGGCGATCTCGCTGGAAATAAAATCGCGCCGCCCTTTGCTGTTCATCTTCCGAGAGGGTGGGGAGTAGTTGCAGGATCTGCTGTTCTGGTAAGTTGAGGTTAGCCCGCCAGACATGGACTACATCTGACGAGGGTTGTAAAGAAGCTGGCGCTAGTTGCCACGGGGTCGGTGTCATAAGCTAAGAAGCTAGGAACGGGCGATAAGTTATCAGTGAGCAGTTACTAGCGCAATAAAGGATAAGATTAACTACAATAATATTGTACTTAGGAACAAGGATTAAACAAGATGATCATCCGAGAAGCCATAAAGTATTGTCAGCGCGGGCGTTTCAGACGAGTTTGACACCCCTCTTGGTGAAAACGATTCAGAACATGGGAGTAGAGCACAGATATTCTGTACTGAATAATTCTCCAGAAATAATCCTTTGCAAAGAGGAGATGCAACTCTGTACCACCGCCACAGAGTTGGGGGCTACAGCGGTAAGGAAATGCCTCACATTTGCAGATGTGGCTCCTGATGAGGTAGGCTTGCTGATTACAGCAACGAACACCCAGAGTCGCTTGCTACCCGGTCTCGCTCCAGATATAATGGTTTTATTACATGGTATTCTCAAGCCAGATATAAGTATCATTAATATGCAGGGTCAAGGTTGTGCAGCTTTGCTCAAAGCTGTGGAGGTAGCCCAGTGGTATCTGCTCGCTAACTCTGACAAAAAAGCCCTAGTATTGATGTCTGAGGCTGCCACACCTTACACCATAAAACATCTTGCTGGTAGAGCAATCCAAGCCTTTTTATTTGGTGATGGCGCGGTGGCTTTACTCCTAGGATCCCAGAATAATGGATCTGGTGCGAGTTGTGGGTCAATCTGTCACTTAACCAACGAAAAACCAGATGATGCTAACTTACTTGTGATGTCCGAGGGTGGTACTTCCCATCCGGTCGTACATGGCGTGCCGCGATACTGGATGCGATCGGAAGTCCCCAAGCGCGGGGCTGCTTATGCAGCAGCAACGGTAAAGGCCCTCCTGGAACATCCCAGATCGCCCATCAACCACCTGGAGGAAGCGAAAGTTGGTCTGATTCACACAGGTAGTCGCAAGATCCTCGATGGAGTTTGTCATAAACTGGGTTTATCTCCAAGTTCCCCGAAAGTCGCTCTATCCTACGATATTTTACGCAAGTATGGCAATCTGTCTAGCGCCTCGGTGGGATTTATGTTGGCAGAGGGTGACTTTACTAGCGGAACGGGTTTTATGATTATTTTTGGGATTGGATTTAGTGCCAGTGCGGGAATTATCACGTTTTCGTAATCCCAAAGATGGGCGAGCGTACCCATAATTGTGTATTCTAGAGCTAGTTTATTGAATTTTTGAGGTTAACTACTGATGCCTATATTAATGGAAGCTGGTACGTTCCCGCTCTATTTTACCCTGGTGTATGTCGGAGGCTTTATTGCTGCTGTCACTATTGGCTCGATCGCCTGGTATAATTCCAAGCGTCCTGCTGGTTGGGAAGATGCCAAGCGTCCGGACATTGTACCTGAAATTAAGCCAAAAGACAAGGATAAATAAACTATCGGGACTGCTGCTTTAACCGCACCATGAAAAATCCATCCATTTGATGTCGGTGGGGCCAGACTTTTACCCATCCCATGGCTGCGCCACGCTGCGCGATCGGCGGCGCAGGGGTGGGTCTATTTTCCAGTGGGGATGCTTCTCTAGAAATGCCTCAATAACTCTTTCGTTCTCTAAGGGATGCAGGGTACAGGAGGCATACTGGTTTATGCCTCCTGCTTTTACCAATTATGCTGTATGTTCTAGCAGTTCTATCTGCAATGCTGATAGTTCAGTGCGACTCGTTCAGTGTAGTGCGATTCGTTCTAGTCTAACGTGGACAACTACGGAACGCTAGGCCAGGTCCAAACTGGTAACTCTGGTATTCATGGGGTTAGATTCCCTCTCTCCAAGTGTGGGAGTAACACCGGTCCTTAGTGCTGCTGAGTCACATCACGGTGGTGCGGAGCAAGGACTTAAATGTAGGATAGCTAGCAGCCTAAGCTAGTGACGCCGCTAGGAAAGATGCTAATGGCTAGAACAAGCGAACCTGTGTACGCCTCGTTATCTAGAACCAGCGAAATAAGGCTTAAAGCGCTGGCCCAAAAGGGAAATGGTAGTTTGTGCTGGTTCTTGCACTTGGCCAGTATCGCACTCTAAGAACTCCCGGGGTATAGCAGGGGCCTAAAAGCATCGTGAAATGATACTAGGGAACGAAGTAACTTCTCGTGTGCTGTCTAGATTGGACAAGTTAGATGTAAAGCGCAAGCCGCGAGGGGAGAGATAGCCCGAGAAGCTAATGCCTAGGGTAACGCCTATGGATATGATGGGGTGTTCCTCATCGAGCTGATGCGGGTTGGTTAAAGTAGGAAATCTTGGGTAAGAGTATCTCTAAGACGCCGGAGGCCTCTCGAAGGTTGGATGACTGGTAAAACAGACTTGGAAATGGTAATACTAAAGGTTATCTGGCAGCGCCGCTTACCAACCAGGAAAGGAGTGAAATCGCATGAGATGAGGGAGAAGTGGAGCAATCCGTAGTAATCCTAGTAGTGACAATGCCCTACTTGCCAGTAGCCGGATGCGGTGAAAGTCGCACGTCCGGTTCCGAATGGGAGGGTTAGGGGGTGACCCCTAGCTCGACCCCGACTAACCACCGGTGATAACCGAAGGGGGACCACTGGCAAGGCTCCATTAGCCTTGATAACTTTTAGATGATGGTGGTGAAAGCCCACCCCTCCAGGTGCAGGAGTGACAGCACTTACCCCACGGTAGCGATGGCATCAATCCGTGAAGCGGGTACGAAAGGCGCCCTGGCTGGTAGCCTAAACCGGTCATCGCCGATTTTTCGCGCAGCGTGCAAGTAGTCACGGTGAGCGAAAGCAAAGATTTACAGTGTCGTTACGACAAACCAGCGTAATAAGGCTAAACACGCTGGCCCAAAAGGGAAAGGATAATGGTCATTGGCGGTTCCTTTTCCGACCAATAAGCACCGACAATAAACCCGGCATAAGGAATCCACCTAAAACTACGACCAATCATCTAGAGGAACGAAGTAAACCAGGTACATACTCTCAACCACCGGTCGATAGGTTGAGCAGCCACCAAAGGCGCAACATCTGCTTACATTCGGCAGGTTATATCTGGGAAAGATTTCGCGGAGAAGCTAACGCCTTTCTGTAATGGATGGGATATGCTGACGCCCTCACGGTAACGTCAATTGTAAAGTTGTAAGTAGCAATACATACGTCATGAGCACGATGTCAAAATCGATGAATGAATGGAAGGATATCCCCTGGCCTCGGCTGGAACGGGTAGTCTTTAAGTTGCAAAAACGAATTTACAGAGCGGCACAAGAAGGCAATAAGCAAAAAGTTCGCAGGCTCCAAAGGTTACTGGTAAGCTCCCGGGCTGCCAAATGTCTAGCGGTACGACGGGTTACACAAGATAACCAGGGAAAGAAGACAGCCGGTGTGGATGGTGTGAAATCACTAACCCCAAAGCAACGCCGAGAACTGGTAGGACAGATTGAAATCTCAAACAAGGCTAAGCCTACACGTCGTGTATGGATTCCTAAGCCAGGGAGAGAAGAAAAACGTCCTTTAGGAATACCCACGATGCACGACCGCGCGAATCAAGGGCTCCTCAAGATTGCGCTCGAACCCGAATGGGAAGCATATATGGAGGGGAACTCATACGGATTCAGACCGGGTCGGGGATGCCACGATGCAATTGCGGCAATATTCAGCAGCATTAAACAGAAACCCAAATGGGTATTAGATGCAGATATTGCGAAATGTTTCGACAGGATAGACCACAAAGCGCTAGTCGAAAAATTAAATACTACGTCACCAATCCGTAAACAAGTACGGGCATGGTTAAAAGCCGGGGTGATTGACAAGAAGATATGGCACACAACTGAGGCAGGAACGCCACAAGGGGGTGTCATATCCCCACTGCTAGCCAATATAGCCCTACAGGGGTTAGAGGAAGCAGTAATGGAATTAGCAAAGACACAAAGGGAAAAGCAAAAGCTGACGGTAGTCAGATACGCAGACGACTTTGTGATCATGCATGAAGACAGGGAGATGATAGACAGAGCGCAAACAGTGGTGGCAGAGTGGCTAAGAAGAATAGGGCTTGAGTTGAAGGCCGAAAAGACAAAGATAGCCCACAGGCTAAATGGAGAAAACCCGGGATTCGACTTCCTAGGATTCAATATAAGGCAATATAAAGAGGGAAAATACAGAACCGGCAAATCAACAAACGGAACACCCCTAGGATTCAAAACCCTAATCAAACTCAGTAATAAGTCCATAGGGAAGCATAAAGAACGGTTATCAGAAATGGTAACTAGCCATATAACAGCACCACAAGCGGCCCTAATAAGCAGGCTAAACCCGATAATAAGGGGATGGTTAAACTACTTTAGGACAGTGGTAAGCAAGGAAATTTACAGCGATATGGACAACTACCTATGGAACATCCTATGGCAATGGGCCAAAAGGAGGCACCCTAACAAGTCAAGTAACTGGATAACCTATAAATACTGGTCTGTAAACCAGGATGCTAAATGGCGATTCCGAAGCAAGACAAAAGAGGGTGATATGAAGATACGCAAACACTCCGAAACTGAGATAATCAGACACGTAAAAGTGAAAGGGACCGCAAGCCCATACGACGGGAACCTCACATATTGGAGCACAAGATTAGGCAAAAGCCCCGAACTGAGTAAAAGGGTAGCAACGCTACTCAAGCAGCAAAAGGGAAAATGCCAACAGTGCGGACTAACGTTTATGGATAGTGACAAATGGGAAGTTGACCATATCATGCCCCTTTCACTAGGAGGTAAGGACCGGTATGACAACCTACAGTTGCTACACAAACACTGCCACGACAAAAAGACTGCCAGCGATGGCAGTAGCCGTACCCATGACAAGGGTGGCGTGACCGAGGAGCAGGATGAGGCGAAAGTCTCATATCCGGTTTTGAAGACGAGTCGGTCCGGTGACGGACTGGCTTAGTTTAATTGTACTGTCTCGGGGTTTGACGCCAACGGGCATCTGCATGGCGATGTAAGGTTCCTAAACCAGAACGTCTAGTAATACTCGATCGGCAATGTTGGTGGATGGGGTCGAGCCGGGAATCGCTTCCCGACCCTCCCTTGAGGAACCGGACTTGCGATTTTCACCGCATCCGGCTACTGGGTACTAGGCCCTTTTCATAGGTGGATGGGGTCGAGCCGGGAATCGCTTCCCGACCCTCCCTTGAGGAACCGGACTTGCGATTTTCACCGCATCCGGCTACTGGGTACTAGGCCCTTTTCATAGGTAGACTTAATAGGAATTACTTCCGTTAGCCCTTGCCGCCTGTCTTTTCTTCCCTTTCCTGGTTTAGCGAGTGGTTGTTCTAATAACCGTTAGTATCACCATTTTCAAGTCAGTTTTACCAGTTATCCATACCTTATCCTCCACTTGCGTTTCGGATTAGTTCCGTGGCTTTTTAGGATTACTCATTCCAGCAGCTTCCTAGTATCACCGACCCACGTCAGCGCTGGCTACCCAGCATCATCTACATTACTGTAGATGTTATCCCAGGAATTACCCCGGGCATTCGCTTCTTGGGCCATCCCTCCCCCCGTGGCTTGCGCTTAACATCTAACTTGTCCTGATGGACAGCACACGAGAGGTTACTTCGTTCCCTAACAACATTTCGCGATACCTTTAGGTCCACACTATACCCCGGGAGCTATTTGAGTACTATATTAGCCAGAGTCTAAAACTAATACTAGCTACCATTTCCTTTTTAGGCCAGCGCATATAGCCTTATTTCGCTGGTTCCTTATAACGAGGCTTGCACATGTTTGCCTGCTCTAACCTTGGATATCTTTCCTAGCGGCGTCACCGGCTTAGGCTGCCAGTTATCCTACATTTGAGTCCTCGCTTAGCACCACGATGATGTCGCTTCGTAGCACCGAGGACCGGTGTCACCCCCGTACCTGGGGGGAGGGGAATTTAACCCCCATGCGGTCAGAGTTCCCGGCTAATGAAACCGGGCTAGCGTTCCGTGTTTGACCACGTTAGGCTAGAACGAATCGCACAGACTTAATAGGAATTACTTCCGTTAGCCCTTGCCGCCTGTCTTTTCTTCCCTTTCCTGGTTTAGCGAGTGGTTGTTCTGATAACCGTTAGTATCACCATTTTCAAGTCAGTTTTACCAGTTATCCATACCTTATCCTCCACTTGCGTTTCGGATTAGTTCCGTGGCTTTTTAGGATTACTCATTCCAGCAGCTTCCTAGTATCACCGACCCACGTCAGCGCTGGCTACCCAGCATCATCTACATTACTGTAGATGTTATCCCAGGAATTACCCCGGGCATTCGCTTCTTGGGCCATCCCTCCCCCCGTGGCTTGCGCTTAACATCTAACTTGTCCTGATGGACAGCACACGAGAGGTTACTTCGTTCCCTAACAACATTTCGCGATACCTTTAGGTCCACACTATACCCCGGGAGCTATTTGAGTACTATATTAGCCAGAGTCTAAAACTAATACTAGCTACCATTTCCTTTTTAGGCCAGCGCATATAGCCTTATTTCGCTGGTTCCTTATAACGAGGCTTGCACATGTTTGCCTGCTCTAACCTTGGATATCTTTCCTAGCGGCGTCACCGGCTTAGGCTGCCAGTTATCCTACATTTGAGTCCTCGCTTAGCACCACGATGATGTCGCTTCGTAGCACCGAGGACCGGTGTCACCCCCGTACCTGGGGGGAGGGGAATTTAACCCCCATGCGGTCAGAGTTCCCGGCTAATGAAACCGGGCTAGCGTTCCGTGTTTGACCACGTTAGGCTAGAACGAATCGCACAAACTTTTCTAGGTTACGTATGTCCTCCGCACAGATTTTAATTGACTGCAAGTTCAAGCGATCGCAGTTTTGGGTCAGTTTTTTCAGGCGGGAGGCGCTGCGATCGCAGGCCCAAACGGTTCCCCGATCTCCCATCAACTCGGCGATATGTGTAGTTTTGCCTCCGGGTGCCGCACAGGCATCGATTACTACTTCACCAGGTTGGGGGTCGAGGAGATATGTTACTAATTGAGCGCTACTATCTTGTACCATCCACCACCCTTCCTGAAAACCGGGTAATTCCCTAATCGATCCTATTCTATCATTTAATCTTAAACCCGCCATCCTCACCCCCACCATAAATGGTGGGGCTACAGGAACAAAGCCCGCCTGCGCGGGCTCAGATATTTCCTCCCCCTCCCCCACCATAAATGGTGGGGCTACATGGACAAAGCCCGCCTGCGCGGGTTGATCTATTATTCCTTCATCGCCCTTTTCCCCCACCATAAATGGTGGGGCTACACCGAACAAAGCAATGTCCGGAGCGAGCGCAGCGTGGCAACCTTCCTGCGCGGGCTGATGATATAATGTTTCCGGGACGCGACTCACTTCTATGCCTGCTGAGTGCATCGCTGCTTCTACTTCTTCTATTGTACTGCGCAGAATATTTACCCGTATGTCAATGGTTGGCGGTTTGTTCAACCATTGACATAGTTGTTCTGTTTCTGTTTCCCCTAGCTGTTCTAATCATAGTTCTATTATCCAGTCGAGGTAACTGTGCAAAACTCCCAAACGTTCTACTAGATTTTCTGGTAATTTCCATTCCCTATTTTCTTGATGTCGGATATATTGCCGCAGCAAACTGTTGACAAACCCCGCCAGTCTTCCCAGACGATTTTCTTTCGCTAGTTCCACCGTCCGCTCGACTGCTGCTGCTGGGATCTGACTCAGATACCCCAGTTGATATAAACCTAGATGTAATATTATCCGCAGGTCCGGGTGTTGCTTGCTGGCTGGCTTTTTGGCCAGCAGATCGATTATATTGTCCAGCGATCGCCTTCTCCGCACTATCCCATACACTAACTCCGTTACCAATGAGCGATCGCCCCCTGCCAGTTTGGCTTTATGCAGCCAGCGATCGAGGGCCACATCTGCATAGGCCGATTCGGCGATAAATTTCCTGGAGGGCGAGAAATGCTATTTGGCGGGGGTTGGGTTTCATTGACTATGAAGCTAATGGTTAATTTTCCGATATTTATTATTCTATCATGTTCGCACTACAACTGTCAAGCATACCCGAGGATTCTTTTGTATATTCGTAGGTTGGGTAGAGGCACGAAACCCAACCGATGCATCTGATTTTTGGCAAGCGGATATGACGGTAGTTCGTAGGTTGGGTAGAGGCACGAACCCAACCCGTGCATCTCATGACGAGCGGATATGATGATGACGAAAATGACGGTGATAGAATGGGAGTCTGGAGAATGCTGTCAAACGGCGATCGGGACATCAAAATCTTCCGTTTTAATCATCAGAAGGGATATATCACCATTTTTTTAACTATATGATATACTTGAGGGCAGCACTTTTTCCAAAGAAACGGGAGCCTCAGAAGAACGTTTCCAGGTAGAACCTGGGAACGAGAATGTGGCAGTTTTTCTCTATCAAAACTTGACGAAATTGTATGTATTATAATGGCAGGAGAAGATCGGGCAATATGAGATAGGGTACTTTGGAGGTAGATGGATGAAACAGAAGTTTGCAGAAATGTCCAGAAAAGAACTAACAGCTTATATGCTGGAACATCGGGAGGATATGGAAGCAATAGAAGCTTTGGTTAGTCGCCGAAGTCCAGATTCGGAAGCAACATGGTATCCGGCACCCTGTACTCCAGAAGGTGTGCCCATTGCCGAAAATATCCGCATCATGGAAGAAGCGTTCCGTCAACGAATTGAGGAAATCGATAAAAAGAAGCGATCGCAGTCTTAATTTCAACAGGATTATTCACATCGCTTTTGACAAAATAAAAAAAATTGCGGTATAGTGGAACATAGGCGGCGGCCTAGAGCATATATAAATGACCGGAATGGGTATCCTGCCGAGATCCGATCAATGCTTAAATCAAGAAACCAGGTTTTGGGGAAAAACCTGGTTTCTGGGCTACTTGCGGTGAGCGTAGTCGAACCGCTGGCGAATATGGCCGCAGCAAAAGTGATATGCTCCCAATTAGGCAATGCGGCGAACCGCTATCATGGTATTGTAGAATATGTCATCATTGAGGATAGAACCATTAGACCAACGAACGACCAAGCGCAATCCTGTCTGCGAGTTTGTCAAATACTGTCCAACGGCTTATCGGGACATCAAACTATTCCGTTTTAGTGAAATAACGGGAAATGTGTACATTTTAGCAGGTGATGAACTGCAAATTGTTGTACCCCCTAATGGAATTTGGAGGTTTATCGATGAAACAGAAATTTGAAGAAATGTCCAGAAAAGAACTTATAGCCTACGTGCTGGAACATCGAGAGGATATAGATGCTGTGGAAAATTTGTTTAGTCGCCGAATTCCCGACTCGGAAGCAACATGGTATCCAGCACCATGTACACCAGAAGGTGTGCCCATTCCCGAAAATATTCGCATCATGGAAGAAGCGTTCCGTCAAAAAATTGAGGAAATTGATAGAAAAAAGAAATCGCAGGCTTAACTCGGACATGATTCTTTACATAGCTCTTGACGAAATCAAACAAGTTGCAGTATAGTGGAACATGGGCTGCCTCCTGGGGGCATAAATGGCCCGAATGGGAAGCATGCCTAGTTCAAAACGCCCAGCAAGTGATATCATAGTTAGGGTCTTGATTCATTCTGTGAAGGATTGAGGATATGAAATACCAGTTATTCACGCAAATGCTGACAGGGTTGGCGATCGCCTTAACCCTAGGGACCGCCGCCACAGAACCCAGTGCGGCCCAAAGTAAGAAGTTTTTCTGCGGTAGGAGTGATGGGGCACCGGCAACAGTGGTGCGGAAAAGCGGGGGAAATGTGCCCATCATTATCTGGGTTGACCGTAGTTTCGAGGCTTCGGGATGGACTCCTCAGCGCCGCTGTCAGGTAGTCTCTGACAGGTTTCAAGAGTTCGACGATCTGGGTCTGCTGAGATATATCAGAACAGGCACGGTAAATCGCTATCCTGTATTGTGCGTTGCTAATTACCAAAAGAGGGCTTGCCCGAGCACGCAGGTGCTAATTACACTCGATCGTGGTAGTGATGCGGAGTTCTATTTGCGAGCGCTGCTGAAAACTCGCAATCACGGTGTGAGGCAACCAGTTTACGAAGAGTGAAAAGCATGTCTTCTCTCATGATGATAATGGTGAACTATACGTGGATGTGGAAAAGTGGCTAAATGCGCTTCCAGTTGAAGAGGGAAACTATCAACCAGTTGAGGAGGAAAACTCACAAGAATCAGATCGGGTGTGGCGATCGGGTGTATTGAGATGCACGATATCCGTGGTCGGATTGTTGTTTGTTATCTAACGGACGCAACAGGTGCATCTGGTCTTCCCCTCAGGCGCAACCTATAGCTGAGGAATATTGCTAAGATATTTATGGTGAGTTTTAAGGGAGTTATATGACTGTAACATTACTCAAGACTCCGATCGTTTACCCATACACCGACGGTAAGCCAATGGCCGAGAGTGACTTCGCACGGGACTACCTTTTCTATGGCGTCGATGTTTTGCAGTACCACTTCCGCAACCAAAAAAATATCTATGTTTCGGGAAATCTGTTCATCTACTATTTACAAAATGTTCCCGATGCAGTTGTCGCCCCAGATGTTTTCTTAGTCAAGGGAGTTAGCAATAAAAAACGTCTCAGCTACAAAGTTTGGGAAGAAGGTGGTTTGACCCCAGATTGGGTTTTAGAGGTGACCTCTGCTAGTACCCGCAATACTGATGAGGAGGAAAAACCCCGAAAATATGCTCAGATGGGAGTGGCTGAGTATTTTCAATACGATCCCACAGGGGATTACCTGCGACCCCATCAACTTAAAGGCGCTAGTTTGGTTTCGGGCAGATATTCTCCCAAAAAACTAGAAGTCCTAGCTGATGGGGTATTATCGATTCACTCGGAGGTTTTAGGACTTGATTTGCGCGTCATCTCGGGAGAGTTGCGGTTCTACAACCCTGTCACGGGAAAAATGCTGCCCTCTTACTCGGAAACACGAGTGCTTGCTGAACAAGCGGAACGGCAACTCCAAGATGCTATTCCTCGATTGCTGGAGATGGGACTGACGACTGCACAAGTGGCCTCGGCTTTAGGATTGCCTATTGATGCTGTGCCCGATCGCGAAAAGAGTTAGAACTTGCCTGTGGCGGGCAAGTATAATACTTTTTCCTGCGATCGGACCATCCCATAAGGGAAATCTACGAGGCAAACAATCTCTAGGTTGGGTTTCATGTCTCAACCCAACCTAGGAATTTGATATGACACACTAGACCAATATGTCCGGAGCGAGGGGGGAGCATAATTGAGAGATCTTTGTTAAGTAAGAATAAGACCCCCGAAGCAATCTCCCCGACGACCCCTGAGATTGCTTCGGGGGGGTCCTGGTGGCGAGCGCTAAATTATCGGTTTGGGTTTCCCCCCTCGCAATGACAAGTTATTAACCGAGAAGTATTGAGGGAGCCCCCCCTCGTTCCGGACAGGTTATTCTCCATATTGATTTACATTGAGAACCATGAAACTATTCTCTAAAATATCGGCAGCGGTCCTTGGTGTGGCAGCTACTATCGCCCTGGTCCAGTCTCAAATCGCTGTGGGGTTATCTGACAGGGAAGTGGGCGAAGTTGCTCAAGAGATTACAGTGCGGATCGATGGACCAGATAATGGCTCGGGGGCGATCGTGGGCAAGGAAGGCAATACTTATACTGTAGTTACCAACTGTCATGTGATCGAAAAACCGGGAACCTATACTATCGTGACTCACGGGGGCAGTCGCTATACCATTAACTCCAATCAAGGCATATGTCAGCCTGGAGTAGACTTAGCAATGTTGCGATTTACTAGCACCCGACGTTACCGCGTGGCAAATATAGTTCCAGCTGTGGCCACCTTAGGGAGGCAGGAGCCTCGAAGGTCGTTCCCAGGCTTCGCCTGGGAACGAGGGTCAACTCAGAAGGGGTGCGGTCACAAGTAGTTGATAGCCGGGTGCATCGGTGATGCATGTAGAACCTGGAAACGAGAGGGTAAAATTTAAGCATTATCCTGTTAGTCAGTTAAAACTCATATCTTGCACCATTCTCAACTAGAGGCGGAGCCTCGATAACTCGTTCCCTGGCGGGAGCCAGGGAACGAGGGTAAAACGAAGGTAAAATACCTTTTCCATAAGGCTTTCAGTGGGTTAAAACCCACTTCAGCTCTTAGCCGTGGGTTTTAACCCTCGGTGTATCGTGGGTAGTGCGAGTACGATGTCCCCGGGGTAGTGCGAATAGCGCGGGGACATCGAGCGACCACGATACACCGAAGGCGGGCCATGAGGCTAATCGAGAATGGTGCAAGATCTCAGTTAAAACCGACTCCTACCGAGTTATCTGGCTCCCGCCTGGTAAAGCAGGGGTTTGAACCTCCGGTGGGCCGACAGCGAAGTGAAATAATCCCCCCGATGGCCATGTCTATAACACCCCTTCCCACACCGTCAAATTTAGAAGAACTGCCTCGGCATCCCATGCCGACAATGTACGATTTACCCAGCGAAAATCCAGAGGATCCCGGTTTGCCAGACGACTTTCATTCCTTACAAGCAATACTGCTGCTGTTAACCTTTCAACCCTTCAATTGGGATCCAGAAATGGTCTAGTCGGGGTCGAGCCTATTGTCACCCCCCAACCCTCCCATTCGGAACCGGACTCTCTTTACCGCATCCGGCTACTGGGAAGCAGGGCATTGTCATTGCTAGGATTACTAAGGATTACTCCCATTGTCCCTCATCTCACGAGATTTCTCTCCTTTCCTGGTTGGTAAGTGGCGCTGCCAGATAACCTTAAGTATTACCATTTTTCTTTTCTCTGTTTTACCAGTCATCCCACCTTCTAGAGGTTTCGGGGCTTCTTAGAGATACTTTTTCCCAAGATTTCCTACTTTCACCAACCCGCGTCTGCATGTTGAGGCAGTCCTCAACTTATCCATAGGAATTACCCTAGGCATTAGCTTCTCGGGCTATCTCTCCCCTCGTGGCTTGCGCTATGCGCTGCGCGCACGCTACGCGGACGTACATCTAACTGGTTCGGCCCCGTTGAGCCGAACTGCACACAAGAGGTTACTTCGTTCCCTGGTATCATTTCTCGATGCTTTTAGGCCCCTGCTATACCCCGGGAGCTATTCGAGTGCGATGTTGGCCAGACAATACGACCAACACTAGCTACCATTTCCCTTTTGGGCCAGCGTATAAGCCTTATTCCGCTGGTTCCTATTAACGAGGCTTACACAGGTTCGCTTGTTCTAGCCATGAGCATCTTTACTAGTGGCGTCACTGGCTTAGGCTGCCAGCTATCCTACATTTAAGTCCTAGCGGAGCACCACGGCGATGTGACTCCGCAGCACTAAGGACCGGTAGTACCCTCGACCCCCCACACCTGGGGAGAGGGAATTTAACCCCCATGATAACCAGAGTTATCCGGCAAATGAAACCAGACCAGACTTCACCGTCGCCAGTTTACGCCTGAACGAATCGCACACAGTCAAATAGATCACAATATCTATTACGAGCTCAATCATCCTTTATGGTATAAACGTCCAGACTGGTTCGGAGTTGTGGGGGTGCCGCGACTGTATCAAGGGCGAGACATGCGTTTGAGCTATGTCATGTGGCAAAAAGAAGTTAGCCCATTAATAGTGGTAGAGTTACTATCTCCAGGTACAGAAGATGAGGACTTAGGTCGCAGGAGGAGCGCACCAGGAAAACCACCCACAAAATGGCAAGTGTACGAACAAATTCTGCAGGTGCCTTACTATGTTATCTTTAGTCGTTATACCGAAGAACTGCAGGTATTTCGGCTAGTGAGAAACCGTTACCAGATGGTAGCACTGACTCAGGAACCCTTGCAAATACCAAAAATCAAGTTGAGTCTAGGTTTATGGCGAGGAAGCTATCTGGGTCGCAACCAACTATGGTTACGGTGGATGACTGAGAGCGGAGATTTGATTGCCCCTGCCACTGATGAAGCGACAGAAGCTTTGCTTTCCGAGGAAAAAGCTGATTTCCTACGAAGTTTAAGAGCTGCTGAACAAGAAAAAGCTGCTGCTGAACAAGAAAAAGCGGAGGCCCAACAGCAGGCCGCTGCTGCTGAACGAGAAAAAGCTGCTGCTGAACGAGAAAAAGCGGAGGCCCAACAGCGGGCCGCTGCTGCTGAACAAGAAAAAGCGGAGGCCCAACAGCGGGCCGCTGCTGCTGAACGAGAAAAAGCGGAGGTCCAACAGCAACTCGAACAATTGAAAGCCCTACTGCAAGAAAGGGGTATTGACCCAGATCGGCAGACTTAGAAAAAACCGGGGTAATGAGGCGTCTTGCTTCGTGCCTCGGAACCTGCCGTTGTCAGCTTCCGATAATTGCATTATATCGACCCACGGATAAGGTAACATAAGGATTATAACCGAAGATTATCCTGATAATTAACCCCCCAATGCCATGTCTAATATTCCCCTTCCAACACCGTCAAATTTAGAGGACCTGCCTCAGCATCCCATGCCGACAATGTATGATTTACCCAGCGAAGATCCAGAAGACCCAGGTTCCCCTGACAGCTTTCATCCCTTACAAGCAACACTGCTGCTGTTAACCTTTCAGCCGCCCAACTGGGATCCAGAAATGGTCTACAGTCAATTTCTTCTTTACATATATTACGATGTCAATCATCCTTTATGGTATAAACGTCCAGACTGGTTTGGAGTTGTAGGGGTGCCGCGACTGTATCAAGGGCGAGACATGCGTTTGAGCTATGTCATGTGGCAAGAAAAAATCAGCCCGTTAATAGTGGTGGAGTTATTATCCCCAGGAACGGAAGATGAGGACTTAGGTCTGACAACGATCGCACCAGGGAAACCTACTGTGTCACTTGACAAGCATGAGAAGATAGTATCTCATACTTGTCAAGTGACACAGCCCACAAAATGGCACGTGTACGAACAAATTATGCGGGTGCCTTACTATGTTATCTATAATCGTTATACCGAGGAACTTCAGGTATTCCGGCTAGTGAAAAACCGCTACCAAATGACGGCACTGACTCAGGGACGCTTACTAATACCAGAAATTCAGTTAAGTCTAGGTTTGTGGCGAGGACGCTATCTGGTTACGACCAACTATGGTTGCGGTGGATGACTGTAGAAGGAATTTTGATTGCCCCTGCAACTTTGTAATTAAGCCGGCGCCGGAAGGTTGCCACGCTGCGCTATGACATTCGCCAGACATTTTTCATAAGCTTGGGCAGCTGCTTGTAGTTTACCCTGCCCGACCAAGTAACGTCCTTTTCTGAGATTGGGAGAGATAAATTTTCCTTGCAGGGCGTCGATTAATTCATCGGCAGTTTGAAAGTGATCGTCCGCCTGCATGCTCATTCCCGTTAAGATAATTTGCTCTATTTGCGGATGAATTGATGGTACTATTTGTCGTGGTGGGATGAGAGCATCTGACCCTATTCTCGCTATATCTGGTGCATCGGGAAGAACTTGACCCGTTAGGGCATGGTACATTGAGGCACAGACAGCATAAAAATCTGTACTCGGGCTGCGTCGCGCTTGATAGGTATATTGTTCTAGGGGCGCGTATCCAGGTGTTAACATCATCGTCATCTGATTAGTCATGCCCTCGATAAACTCTCTCGCTGTCCCAAAATCAATGAAAATGGCTTTGTCTTGCTCGTTAATGATGATGTTCTTTGGTTTAATTTCTCTGTGGATTAAGTTATTAGCATGCACTACCTTCAGTGCTGCTGTAACTTGCAGGAAATATTGCTTGACGCGCTCTTCCGGCAATGGTCCTGCTGATTTTAATATCTCCGTTAGCGGCTTTCCTTGGATAAATGCCATCATATATGCCGTATTATTTTCAGCAAACCAATCATACACTCTCACGATATGGGGATGGATGCACTTTTGTAAACATTCTGCCTCGGTCTTGAATTTGTTGATTTGCTCCTGTTGCGCTTGGGGAGTGACTGAGACTGGCCAAATAATGCTATTATCTTGCCTGAGAAATTTATCTGGACAAAGTTCTTTGATGGCCACTTCAGCTGATTTGACTGTATCAGTGCCCTAGTAAGTTATCCCAAAGCCTCCCTCACCGATGGTTCTGGAAATCCTATATCTACCTCCCTGAAGTAAGGTGCCAGCAGGTAGTTGGTATCCATTGCCATTAGACTGCACGGAGGTTAAGGGACAACCACAAGCAGCGCAGGTGATAGCTGTATCGGCATTTTCGGCCAAGCAGACTGGACAATTAATCGGCATTTTTATAACTTCTCCAGTTTCATTGCGTAGGACTTGTCTCGCCTATCCGTCAGCAGTAATTTTTGACATCACATTTTAAGGCGAGAATAGTAGCGTTATCGTGGGCTCCTCGTGCCAGAACTCGCTCAATAGTTACCTCCACATTAGATTGCAAAGACTGAGGGGTGGTAAAAATCTCGACTAACTCATCTGCTGGTACTAAGTCCCACACGCCGTCCGAACAAAGTAGCAATATATCGCCATGCTTGAGAGAAATTGAGAAATCTGAATCGAACAGGCTTAAATTTTGGATCCAGTCGGCATTCAATCTGCGTTTGGAACCCAGGTACTTGGTGAGTACGTTGCGATTGAGATTACCCTGACTCTCTTCGTAAGTAATCTGGCCACTCGCTAGCAGCATGGCGGCCAGGGAATGGTCTTCGCTTAACTGACAGATGCGATCGTTTCTTAACAAGAAGATGCGGCTGTCTCCCACATGGGCGATCGCCAACTGCAGCCCGATCGCCCATACTATACTCAAGGTAGTGCCCCCGTTTTCCACGCGCTCGGCTACCACTTCGTTGGCCTTCTGCACCAGAGATGCTAGCCATTCAGCACGTTCCTCTATACTGTTAAAATCGGTAGGAACTGCTGCTGACATGACTGTTTCGACAGCTAACTTACTAGCTACCTCTCCTTGTTCCATGCCTCCCATGCCATCTGCGACCACTGCTAAAATCTCAGTATAAGACCGATCGCTTGTCTGTTGGCATACTCCCCGTACCCCATAGCTATCTTGATTAGAGAGTCGATGTAGTCCCGTGGTTGAATGTCCGGTCACATGCCACTGCACTTGCGGGTTACTCAGTAATTGCCTGGTTTCCACCAACAGACTCAATAATTGAGACAGAGGAAATCGCTGTTCGATCGTAGGAGAAAGGCAATTACTGAGAATTTGGTAGATACGAGGGATAGGTTTAATTTCCGGTTGCACCCCATCCCAGTTGGGCAGCTGGCGGTGAATCGATTGATACAGCAGGGCACCTACTACATAAGAGCACATCTTCTCGTGCATAGCATAACCATAGCTAATTTCCGGAGGGCCGTAGTCTCCGATGATACCATAATCCAGTTGGAACCCGACGGGATAAGCCCCCGTCAAATCAAAAAATTGCACGGGTGTCCCCATCTGAACCAATTGGGGATATATTTGCACCAAACACCATTCTTGCTGATAAACATATCGCAACAGTTGGCAGACCTGGCTAGCTACTAATAAAGACTGTTCTAAGGGATGTTCCTGGGTTAACCATGCGGCTAATGTCTGTTCTGCTGCGGGCAGATAACTCAGTAATATAATCTTGACAGCAGAAGCTTCACCCACTATCTCTTTAGGCTCGAAAAATTCTTCCTCTAAATAATCAGAAGCTTCTGATTCATCTTCTGATTCTTGGGCTAAAATTTCCTCAAAGCTACCATTTGACTCTGGCTGGGCTAGCTGAGAAGATATAGTTACTAGGTTTTGGGTGCTGCAAGCTAGGATCTCTGATATGATTTTGTAATCACCCAGAGTCTGCCGCAACTCCATTTCCCGGCTGAGACTGCCCCCGACCGATCCTACACGCAGGAGTCCTAGTTGAGCTGCATCTGGTTCGGCCTCCTCCGGGTGGATGTATACTTGGAAGTAATGCACGTCCGCAGACTGTCCCAGATATGATTCCACCTTTACTCGCCAGGTATCTATCCCGAAGCATACCTGCTCTTGAATGATTAAAACCTGCTGGACCTGTAGAACAGTCTCGCCTGTTGTCTCGCCTGTTGATGATGTAGTTAATGTCATGACTTCCTGTTATTTTTTACGGGATTTGAAACAATAAGTGCACTTTACCTATGGCAATTTCATCTCCGGGATTTAATGTTGACGGCATGGTAATTCTCGGGTCAAAGCGAGTCTGAACAGCAGGTTTAATGAAAATTCCATTGATAGAACCAGTGTCTTTGATCTGCCATTGTCTTCCCTCTAGGTAAATTTCTCCGTGGTTGCGGGAAACGGTTTCATCTCCATGAAATCCCTCTAAGTCTACCTCCACTGGACCGGTATCTGGATCGAACAGTCCGATAATTGCACTGCTGCTATCTAATATAATCTCTGGGACGGGAGAACCCGCTTGTTTGGGAATTAGTCTGGCAGTTGTCCCTGAAGAAATGACAGTCGGGGGAACATTATACGATACATTTGTCTGTGCTGGATAGGTGGGTGCTGGACTTAACTGCACAGTTGTCGGTGCTGGATAGACGGGTGGTGGACTTGGCGGATATATTTATCGTATTCCCTGCATCGGGTTCTGGTTCGTCAGGGGGAGGATTGTCCGGATATATTATGTTTGCTTGTGAGTTTACTTGTGATAATTCATGGCCACAAGCTTCGCAAAATTGGGCTCCCTCTGGTTGCGATCGTAGTTACATGCTGGACAGGTAATACTCATGTCAATTCATCCTTAGCGACATCTGTTTGTTGTTGCGCTTTAGCGCCAACCGTTTGTTGTCATAATACTGTAGGTTTGGTTAAGCGGCCGTGTCAAGTAACACGACTGTTGGGTTTCGTTTCTCAACTGACAGGCGATCCGCCCGGACTACGTTTTTCTCGGACAGGCGATCCGCCCGGACTGCATTTTTCTCAGACAGGCGATCCGCCCGGACTGCGTTTTTCCCGGACAGAGAGACAAGTCCTACGTTCCTGATGCTTTACGAATTTCCTCTTCCTCCAGTTCATTATTAATATCACTTTCCATTTTAACTGTTTTGCCTTTAGATCCCATTTTTATCGTTTTGCGCATCTCGGCGGAAATTTTTCGCGTGCGCCGCAACTCGTCTTTTGCTACTGTCAGTGAGGAGGCGATCCCCTCATTGCCTATTTGTTTAGTTATGCGTTGGGCTGTTTCGAGCAGTTCTGCGGCCCGCTGGGGATTTTGTTCTGCCATGCGGGTAGCATTATTAATCATCTGCACGATATTGCACTGCTGCATGTAGCCCATCACTTCCCGATCGACTTTGCTAGTCAAGTTTTCTCCTGGCATAAATTGTACCATAAGATTTGACGGTGGCAGTTCGCCCCGTTGATTTTCGCCGGGGATATCATAGGTCAAGCCTAACTGAGCTATGCGCCGAGGCGGCACGAGGCGCTATGGTAAACTCCAGGATGAATACTGTATCATCATTAGCGGCGGCGTTACCGATTGGGAATGGTTCTGTTTCTAATGAAAATTCTGCCTGTTTGGGATAGGCCCGCATCACCCGAGTCAGTCTCACCCCTTTGACGGTTTTTACTGTTAAGGAGAGGTTGGCGATCGCTTCTTGTTGAGCTTGCAATAATTCTGCTAGAATCTGGTCGGGCAGGATTGCAATAGCAGCACCGCATGCTTTTCCCGTAACCACATGTAAGGGGCGTCCCCCCGTAGCGTCGCTGAGATCGTTCAGCAGGTCTTCGTTAAAGTCTCCCACTCCTAGCATCCTTAAGACAATCTTAATGGGGGCAGAGCTCCTGTTTCTGGTTCCACTTCCGATAGGTCTGGTGCTATTATATCAGGAATTTCTTGATTTCCTGATTCCTGGAGATTATCCATATCCCTCTCGCTCATGAGCGGTAAGTCCAGAGTCAGTTCGCTGTGACGGTATCCTTTTTTGATATCTTCGATCCAAGTTGCCACTATCCTCCTCATCTGACTATCACCTATTCTACAGGAGCTTTGTCTTTGTAGTCGGGGTCGAGCTAGGGGTCACCCCCTAACTCTCCCATTCGGAACCGGACGTGCGACTTTCACCGCATCCGGCTACTGGCAAGTAGGGCATTGTCACTACTAGGATTACTACGGATTGCTCCACTTGTCCCTCATCTCATGCGATTTCACTCCTTTCCTGGTTGGTAAGCGGCGCTGCCAGATAACCTTTAGTATTACCATTTCCAAGTCTGTTTTACCAGTCATCCAACCTTCGAGAGGCCTCCGGCGTCTTAGAGATACTCTTACCCAAGATTTCCTACTTTAACCAACCCGCGTCAGCTGGATGAGGAACACCCCATCATATCCATAGGCGTTACCCTAGGCATTAGCTTCTCGGGCTATCTTTCCCCTCGCGGCTTGCGCTTTACATCTAACTTGTCCAATCTAGACAGCACACGAGAAGTTACTTCGTTCCCTAGTATCATTTCACGATGCTTTTAGGCCCCTGCTATACCCCGGGAGTTCTTAGAGTGCGATACTGGCCAAGTGCAAGAACCAGCACAAACTACCATTTCCCTTTTGGGCCAGCGCTTTAAGCCTTATTTCGCTGGTTCTAGATAACGAGGCGTACACAGGTTCGCTTGTTCTAGCCATTAGCATCTTTCCTAGCGGCGTCACTAGCTTAGGCTGCTAGCTATCCTACATTTAAGTCCTTGCTCCGCACCACCGTGATGTGACTCAGCAGCACTAAGGACCGGTGTTACTCCCACACTTAGAGAGAGGGAATCTAACCCCCATGAATACCAGAGTTACCAGTTTGGACCTGGCCTAGCGTTCCGTAGTTGCCTACGTTAGACTAGAACGAATCGCACAGCTCCTCTCTGATTCTCTCACATACCGCTTGCGTAAAGTACAATTCTGGCCGGTCTTCCTGTTCTTTTCGCAGGTCTATCGCCCATTCATATTCCTCATTGCTACTTTGATTTTTTACCCTTAATGTGTATTTGACCATAGATTTACCTCTTGTTACTCAATTTCCGTGACTTGTTTCAGGAAGTTTTCCACATCCTGAGTTAAACTGGGACCGAGGAGACGGGCTTTATCCAAATTCATTGCCAACTGATCGTAATCTATATTTACTCCATAAGCATGACGAAAGAAATGTCGGAAACCCCGCATGTTATTCAGATTTAGATAACTTGACTCTGATAATAACCGGGGGCGAATGCCCGGAATATCTTGAGTCATTCGTTGTAACAAGGCACTGTGCCAGCGGGCGGTATCGGTAATTTGATTTTCAAAATGAGCCGCCACTATTTTCAACAAGTCTTCTACAGCATTGTAAAGATTGTGAATTTGATAGGCGACGCTCTCCATTATCGCCGGTTCATCTAGAGTTAGCCCGATCGCACGTTCCTCTAGTTTAGCAAAGATCTTGTCGATCAGATCCATTTGTCCTTGGATATCAGTCTGGAGAACCGTCAGGGCATTTTTGTCCATAATCTTCCTGTTTCGCGGATGCGGTGGGCAAAATGACATTGGTCTAGCTTAATTAAGTCTACCTCTCTGCCTAGGGCTGTTACTAGCAGACTAATCACGGTAAAAAAATTCTCTGGATCTATCTGTTCGACGGCTATGTCTACATCGGATGTTTCTGTAAAGCGATCGGGTCTGGTGAGGGAGCCAAAGATATAGGCCCGGCAAATGCCATACTGACTGCCATAGTCATCTAACCACTGTTTGACCTGGGCCAACAATGTTTGCCGTTCCTGTTCTAGTCGATCGCGCCTCGCTGCTCTAATTTCATCCAGCAGATAACTGTTAAATGGCATATTGATTATTCCCTGACTCTGTTCTGAATGATAGCACGGCGATCATTATCCTGGTAGGGGCGATCGCCCCACACTGGACTCCGAGCGGCCATAAACCTGGTTTCTCAGAATTACTGTCTGGTCCAGTCTTCCAAAAGCAGACCGGGCACTCGTTGAAAATCTCGCCAATTGCGAGTTACTAGTATACCATCTACGGAAAGCGCGATCGCCGCTATCCGTAGGTCTTGCGTGCCAATGCGTATTTTTTGACGGCTCAATTCAGCATAACGAGCGGAAGCTGCCCGATCGAAGTCAAGCAACTTCCTGGTTCTGTAAAAGTCTACCGTTTTCCGCAGGTTGCCGTAAGTGAATAATATTTGCTCAGACTTGCCAGACTGGGAAGCTTGTCTGATACTATTGAGTCGTCCGCGCATTTGCTCTTCTACTGTAATCACAGTGATAGCAATTTCTGAGGGATTAATCCTATTTAACTGTTCTGTCAACAATGGTTCTTCCCGTTGGAGCAGCGAGACATGATCCGTATCGAGTATCCAGAGACTCATATCGCCTCATTCTCCCCATCTAAACTGTCGTAATATGCTGCCATTTCTGCATCCAATTCGCGTCTGTATGCTTCTATATATTCCAGCATCTCATCGAATAGCGGATCGTCTTTGAAAATCCCTGCATCCTGTATCCAGTAGTTATCTGGGTTTTCTTTCTTCATTTTTTCCAATTCCTCCTCACTCAGAGGTTTCACCGGTGCAGTCGGATCTTTTAAGTAATCCTTTTTTACCTCAACCACTCTTTTGATTAAGTCTAAATCATCCTGCTGAATATCCACAAATTTCAGTGATTTTTCGATCTGTTGTTCGGGGAAATTTTCGTACAATTGGGCTATGGCTGTAAACACAACCGACCAAGTCAACCTCTCCAGATTCCGAAATGACAGAATTACCCTTTGACCTTGATTGAAAGCAGCGGCGATCTGGTCGTAAATCTTTTGACCGTGATGCCATGCTAGCGAATCGTTAGTGGGGACAATCCTCTCACAGAAGATTTCGATCTTCTCACTTGTGTGACTTTTGAGTTCCAACATAGTTAATGCTCCTCTGAAAATGACTACATTAATATTATAGCAAGCCTATTTGATTTGTGCGCTAAAAGATGCCCATCAACCCTATTTCGGCGTTCCCGCATCTGAATGATAGCACGACGATCGTTCGCCTGGTAGGGGCGAACGATGTCTGCATTCGCCGCATTACTGTCTGGTCCAGTCTTCCAAAAGCAGACCGGGGACTCGTTCAAAATCGCGCCAATTGCGAGTTACTAGTATACCATCTACGGAAAGCGCGATCGCCGTAAGTCTCGCGTGCCAAGGCGTATTTTTTGACAGATTAATTCAGTATAACGAGTGGAAGCTGCCCGCTCGAAGTCAAGCAGCTTCCTGCTTCTGTAAAAGTCTACTGTTTTCCGCAGGTTGGCGTAAGCGAATATTATTTGCTCAGACTTGCCAGACTGGGAAGCTTGTCTGATATTATTGAGTCGTCCGCGCATTTGCTCTTCTACTGTAATCACAGTGATAGCAATTTCTGAGGGATTAATCCTATTTAATTGTTCTATCACAAATGGTTCTTTCCGTTGGATTAGCGAGACATAATCTGTGGAGGATCCAAAGCCTCATATCGCCTCATTCTCCTCATCTAAACTATCGTAATATGCTGCCATTTCTGCATCCAATTTGCGATTGTATGCTTCTATATATGCCAGCATATCATCGAATTGCGGATCGTCTTTGAACATCCCTGCATCCTGTATCCAGGGGTTATCCGGGTTTTCTTTCTTCATTTTTTCTATTTCCTCCTCACTCAGGGTTTTGACCGGTGCTGTCGGATATTTTAAGTAATCCTTTTTCACCTCAACCACTCTTTTAATTAAGTCTAAATCATCCTGCCGAATATCCACAAATTTCAGTGATTTTTCGATCTGTTCTTCAGGGAAATTTTCGTACAATTGGGCTATGGCGGTAAACACAACCGACCAAGTCAGCCTCTCCAGATTCGGAAATGACAGAATTACCCTCTGATCTTGATTGAAAGCAGCGGCGATCTGGTCGTAAATCTTTTGACCGTCATGACCTGCTAGCGAATCATTAGTGGGGACAATTCTCTCACAGAATATTTCGATCTTCTCACTTGTGTGACTTTTGAGTTCTAACATAGTTAAGGAGCCTCTGAAAATGACTACGTTAATATTATAGCAATAAATTATCAGATGTCAACTACGCCCCCTCAGAAACCAGGTTGGTCAGCGATTTTAGCCTCTTTCCGTGGCGGCTCCAGAAAACCCAGGGGTTTGAACCCCTGGCGGGCGATCGGGCGATCGGACTACGGGGAGGGTGGGGTGGGGAGGGGAGGGTTTCGCCAGTATACTGCGAATGGTCAGGAACTGCGTTTTTTTGGGCAGTAAAAAATGTCATTGCGAGGGGGGGTAATTGAGAGATACTTGTGCTTTCACCAGATACTCCCCCCCCGAAGCAATCTCCAGCGCTAGGGAACGGAGATTGCTTCGGGGGACTCGGGCGTGGAGTTTCGATAATCTCGGTAAATGCCCCCTCGCAATGACACCATTGACACATTCAATCCGGCAAAAAGCGCAAGTCGATCCCTTTGAAAGTATCGCCCAGAAACCTGGTTTCTTAAATTGTTGCAGATTGAGTTCCCGTTTTAACTTTAAGGGTCAAGCCACCGATATTAATTTTTTGGTCATCGCTCAAATTTTGCTGCTGTTGAGTCATCACGTTATCTAAAATAATCTCCCCTGCTTGCATGTAAATCTTCACAGCTATCGGGGGGAAACCTTGGTCTTTGCGCAGATAAATATGCGCGTCCAATGAACTACCCAATAATACTAGCTTTTCTCCTAGGGAAATGATAGTCTGTTCTTTGGGAGTCCAATTTACCACTAGCCAAGCAGACCGGGTGAATTTCTCTATGAGGGCGATCGTCAAACCGATGCAGAAACCCAGAATAGCAGCACTGACGAGTCGTCCGACTACATCGCTGAAAATACTGGCTGCTAAGAGGAACCCCAGGGCCCCAACTGCGCCGCCGCCGCTGCCAGCTAGTAATGCCCGGCGCTTGTCTAAATTGGGTACGAACCAAGCCATTCCCCGACCTAAGAAGCCTCCCGAAATTGTCCAGGCGATCGTCCGACTGACTGCGGACCAGCCCCAACCGCTAGTTGCTACTAACCCGAAGAGTAACTGACCTGCCGCTCCTGCTATTATACCTGCTATCAGGCTGCCGCTAGCCCCTTTAATTGCTTCGGGAAGGGTGAGTAAGCGTCGGCGCAGGTAGTAGTTCTGACCGATTATCAGGGCTAATGATGTCCCCAATGCTAAAAATGCTGTCCAACTGCCAATCCGCAGGATAGCATAAATTAAAGGATAATTCCCTGTTGGTCCTGTCTCCAAGATTTGTCTGCCATAGATGACTTTCTCCGCGTCTCGGAATGCCCGATCGAATTCACCTGACTGGGCGTAGAATACCAGTTCTGGGTCTCTCCAGTCAGTTGAGTTAGGTAATTAGTATCGGCGTCCCCAGTCCCTACGGCTATGATATTTATCCCCTCAGTTTTAGCAGATTGGGCTGCTGCTAGGGTTAAGCCTTTGGAATTAGGTAGTCCGTCCGTGAATAGCAGGATGTTGCGACTTAGTGATGTCTTTTGCAGTTCGGTCACGGCGGCATTAATTCCCTGGGCCATCTGCGTGCCTCCCCCATCCCCTAAGGATGCGATCGCCCTCTGAATGCTATTTCTATCTGATGTCAAGTTGGCCGCCACCCGCACCTTGCTGCCAAACCCGATCGCCGCAAACCTATCCTCCGACAGTTCTTGACGCCGTACAAACTCTGTAGCTGCTGCTTTTACTTCTGTTAATTTCTGGCCATCCATGCTACCCGAAGCGTCTATTAATAGGACGATCGCCTGGGGGATGCGATCGATCGTCGGAGGCAGTTCGGTTAATGCCAGTAGCAGTTCTCCGCATAGCCAAGCTGCGAGCAGACATCCCATTGCTCCGTACAATCCAAACTGCAGCGGTTTTCCTGCCACTCAATCTTCTCAAAATTATCTTTATCTTATTGTCTCCTCTTTACTAGATTCCATATCTATTTTTTATCTTCCAACTGAGACGCTAGATCCTGAAGATAGTTTTCTAATCTTATCTTGCTAGCATCCTCGAAGTTGTTAAGTTCTCTGTCTGTTACTCTATTGCCAGTGCAACGCTTTCCGCCTTTGCTGAAAGGGACGATCGCGATTTTTGTTTCCCCGCCCCGTCTTGCCAAATCTCGATTAAACTCTTCGATCGCCTGCAGCGCCCCGGATAGTTTGGTCGTACCACTGTTATCCGATCGCTTCATGCTGCCGCTAAAATCTAGGAGAACGATTATCCATGCTGGAGGAGGTTCTGCTTCTTTGGGATTTTTCCAGTCTAGAATATCCGCGCGATCGAGGGTTTGACAGGCATTGTTATTAGATTCGCCTTGGGATTGACAAATCTTCAAAGTAAAATCCTGCTCTTCCAGACCCACCACTGGTCTATTATTAGCATCTTTCACCTTGACCCGCACGGTCACCCGTCCCCGGTCTTTATCCACCCTCGGGGTACCGATAATTTCCGCCGTTTTCACCTCCTGATTCCAACTGGGACCAATGAAACTACTCACCAGTAACAGGGATAAACTAAGCCTCCGGATCCAAGAAGCGATTGTAATAGACGAATCTGAACAGTTTCTTACCATTATAACCACCTTGGTCCACGTGAAATGCTATAATATCGTTATGCTTTAACTCAATTTTTCTTTTTGTCCATCTACTTATATTAGACCTCTTGCATTTATGCCAAAATGGATCCAAAATGGGGGCTGAAAGTATTGCTATTGCGTAGCCAACATTTACTTTTGCAAGACGTCTATTATAACATTAGGTAGCTTAAAGGCTATTATGCCAAAACGACAATATTTCCTGGATGGGAGGCAGAGCCTCAATCTTCCGTTCCCTGCCTGAGTCAGGGAACGAGAGCTGTAACTACCGGTTGCGTCTGGTGGGCGGTGCCCTACAAAATCAATTTTCCATTCACAATTTTCCATTAACCATTCACCATTCTCCATTCAATTTGATATCAGATTAGCGATCGCATCTGCCTGCAAGCTTTTGAAAGTCCTGTCACCACTATCGATTATCCCATTAGCATCAATTCCCTTCCGACTCTGGTATGTTCTAATGGCCTCAATCAGCCTTTTCATTTCCGTTTGGTCTCCCCGTTCCACAGCAGCGGTATAATCTAGATAGGGAGCTCCAAGAGTTGACTTAATTGCCGTCACAATGTTAATGTAGTTTTGTTGTACCCTGGCCTTCCTTAAATATGGGTCATTCTGCAACTCATAGATTATTCTCCCTAGGGCAGGTTTAGTTCTTTTCGCAAATTGAAACAATTCCGTTGTCTTAATATCCCGCTTTAAGGACTCAGCCGTTTCCGACCCTGGTTCTATGTAACCAAGAGGCTGGCCGATTTTTCTCCTTTGATATAAAGATATGGCCTGTACCCATCTTTGTTTAGCCGCCTTCAACCTTTCGGGAACCCCGGCAAACTCGCGTTTTATTGCCCCTCCATACTGGAGGTCAAACTCACTTCCCAGCAGGTCTCTGAGTCCCAAAATGATAATTTTTTCACTAAACTTCCGTTCCCCTTCATTTGCCGTCAGCAGTTCCTTCTCACTCAGGTCTGCTACGATTTGCTGTAGGGCTTTCCTGGTGGTCTCGAATCTCCCCAATGGTTCTACATTTGAATCACTATTTGCCTGATTTGTCCCTGTCGGACGCGATATACTAAACAGCGAACTCCTTGATTTTCCTGTTAACCCGAAAGGATTTATGGGCAGGCTGACCAAGAAACCACTCACTGCTGCCAATATTACTGCTATAATGATTCTCATCGCATTCCGGGCTTCTGGATCGATCAGCCATTCTATTAACCATGATATCAATCCATAGGCGATAATTACTATTATTGGATCGGCATTGCGCAGGAAAAACAGGAAGCTAACCAACAGCGCTATTCTCGCCAACCAACCGGGCTTTCCGGACATGAAAAAGAGAACTTTTTCACTCCAGGTTGGCTCTCGCTTTACCTTCAGACCACAATACATGGCATCCAATTGCTTACCAAAGCTGCGATTAAATACCTTTTGCGGTACTTGACCATAACTCACTTGGTGAAAATATGCTGCTATCTCATAGGCATCTAATATTTCTTGTTGTGAGTCTTCCGTCTTTCCCGACCAGGCGGCATCACCCAACCTCGTAAACAAATCTGCTAATGGTTCATAGGTGGTCTCCTTGCTTAAATTGTCTCTCCAGTAGCTTTGGAGATTTCTCCACATGTATTCTCCACATTCAAAATCGTTTTCGTTCTCGTTTACTTGCACCATTTTATCTCTAGTTAAATGAACTACTAATTAGGCTTAAGTCACTTCTGACATTTTCATATATATTCTCTCTAAATTTGGCCCAAACTCCTTCTTTTGTTGTTAATAACCAAAACACATTCTCTACTGGGATCTGCCGATATATCATTTGCTCTAGGGCGATTTTTATCCCCTCCCCTAGTAATGGTTCTAGTCTCCGATATTCATGAATTCGCAGTTGAAATTGAAACTTGGCTGATGCTATTTGCTGAGGTGTTTCTTGGTTTTTCTCGTCCTCTGGCTGCAACCACTTCAGAAACTCTGGTAATGTCTCTGGTAGGGCGATCGCCCTGAGAGTTAGCAGTCTAGCATCGTTAGCATGAGGTATTCCCATGAAAGCCTTTGTCGCACCCAGCCGGTTAAATATTTCTGACCATTGGACTTTAGTTACTGCCTGATTTTGTAAGGCAGTAGCTATATTTTCCACTCGATCTTTCCTGACCTGGGCATTATTTACCAATGCCTCGATCTCTGATTCTATCGCCAGGATTTCCGAGTCTGGTGCTGGTAGTTTGCTGTCATCGCTGACTATATTTTCCCTGATTTCTGCCAGCTGCTGATATGCGCCTTCATTCGCTGTCTGAATAATGATAAAAGTTTCTGGTCTGCACAGGCCCACTACATTATCTGCCCAGGATACTGGTTGGCGGCGACTGGCCTTCAGTTCGGCCATTCTGTTAATCATTTGGGGAGTAACGTTTTGGGAAGGTTCTACCAGCAGAGGGGCCGTGGATTCACTCAACCAATTTTGCCAATTACGATCTAAGTTTACCTTGGGTTTTCTACTCACCATATGCACTTCTTGCTGTCCTGGTCCTTTCGTTTCCCTGGGATTGAAAACCGGTAGTCGCCCTCGGACTTTCTGATAATGCTCCATCCAATCCAGTATCATCCAGAGGCGATCGGCCCCTTCCGAGAGGAAGTAGCGATAGGCGGGGAATTCCCTACCCCCTTGGTCCCGACCGCGAGTTACTATAGCGATTACCGACCAATCCGACTCGCCAGGCTTATTGCTCAACACCACGCGCCCGATCGCCGTTGGTTCGTAACTCTGAGCAGCCTCCGATACCTGGAATAACTGGTCCTGGATTGCTCTTGTCACCGGTTTTGGCAGTTCGCGCAGGGTTGAGTTTCCGTGATCTCCTATCTGGAAACCCTTGGTTTCACCCTCTATGTGGGTGCTAAATTCGTGTATTTCGATGGTCTCCATCTGCTGATCCTCCCTTTGTCGCCAGCGCTAAGGCCCTACTTCGCCAGTTCTTTGCCTCGGCTTGTCAGCTTATTATATCATTGACTGGGATTTTTGAGAGGCGATCGCCTATTTGCTCAACCGGCGACCACAAACCCTCACCCCCACAGGCCCTCACCCTAAAGGGTGGGGCTACAAGAACAAAGCCCGCCTGCGCGGGCTTGATGATATTTTGGGGATGGGACCGCTAAAATGGCCCTGGGAGTTGCTGGAGGATGGCGCGATCGGGGGGCTGCCTACACCGGTACACTGTGTGACACTGCCAGTCTGGGCCCTGATTGTTGCGATTATAGGGGCGAGATGGAGGGGTTCAGATGTTCTGCGCCTATAATCTTTCTGATTTCAGTTTTGCTTTTACAGCACTTTTCAAGTCGTTGTATGTAATTCCGTCCGCATCTATGATGCCATCAGCTTTCCAATATTCTCTTTGGTATACTTTTGTCTTCTGGTATGCGTTGATAGCATCAATCATTATTTTAATTTGCTTTTTATTTCCATTTTTAACAGCCTGTGTATAATCCAACTCCATAATTACAAGACATTCCTTGATTGCCTTTATAATCGTTTTTCGTAGCAGATAACCTTCCCTTAATCATTGTCATTTTGCAACTCCCATATCATTCTATCGAGCGCTGGTTTCGTTCTTTCGGCAAAGGTAAATAGCTGTGTTCCCTTTATGTCTTCTTTTAACGCTTTAGCCGTCTCCTCTCCAATAACTATGGTTCCATCTCCATTATTAAATTTAAGCTTTTCCTCCTGATACAAAGATATCGCATTCACCCATTTATGTTTAGCCTCCCGCAATTTATTAGGTTCGCTAGCAAACTCATCTTTAATTGCGCCTCCATACTGAAGGTTAAACTTCTCCTCCCGATCTAGAACTTCTCTAAGTCCTAGAATTACAATTTTTTCACTAAACTTTCTTCCCGCCGCATTTGAGGTTTGTCGCTGTAGTTCAGCCTGAAGCTCGGCAACAATTGCCTTAAGCGCTCGACTGGTTGTATTGAATCTCTCAAGTAGTTCAGTCTCCGAGTCGCCTTCTGTAGCAGTCTCCTGTGAATCTGTCCGACTATTTGATGGATATTTTTCCTTTATTCAAGCATATCACAATATGCCGAGCTTTAGGACAATCTTCACGAAAAAACTTTACCCATCTGTAAAACCGGTTACACCACTGCTGTTGTGTAGGTATTTTCTGTTCATCTAAATTGACATGCTCTCTCAAAATTTCCCGATAAGGGGGAAGGATCAGAAGAATTCCCTCACTTTTGCGGGCCGTCTCCAAGAAGCTATTCCATTCATCAGGGTTATCGTACTGCCAGGGCGGAACATTTCCCCCGGAGAATCTATCCAGTCTACAGGAATCTGGCTTTTACCAGTAGGTAGTTTTACTTGAACATTTAGGTGATTCTTTTCAATTTTCTCAGTTGGTTTAGCTGTACCATCTTTATTCAGGCAGAACTCCCTAAGATACTTGTAACTGTACTCGTAACTATTATTATTTAGCGAAACATTGACAAATTTGCCATTCGGGTTGGCCAACTCGACCACGAGGTGAGTTTTGCCAACAAAGCGATCGCCTATATAGGTCGGGGTCGAACTGGTACTCACGTACCAACCCTCCAAGAGCGAAACCTGAAGAGCGACTGGAACCGCACACGGCTACTGGTTTGATAAGCCCTTGTCATGGGCAGGTAACTTTTGGATTACTCCCATTGTCCCTTGTCCTATGAAATTTTGCCCCTTATGGTCAGTCGTGGAGCCGTTAGCTACCTAACTCCGGAAGGTTTGCGGGGGTGAACCAGTAAACCACTAAATCCGCTCTTTACTTACATGTCCCTTATATTTGGGGCTCTGAATTTTTACCCGGTTAGGATTTAATCCACCATTACTCCCTAGGATTGCTCCTGGTTTAGTACATTTAAGGGCTACTATCTCCCAGAACTTCTTACCATATCCGTCCTACGTCTGCATATCCTAGGCATTACCCCAGGCTTTGGCTTCTTAGGACATCCCTCCCACGTGGGCTTGCGCTTGACATCTAACTTGTCCGTCAGTAGGACAGCACCACGGGGGTTACTTCGTTCCCTGGTATCATTTCACGAGGCTTTTAGGTCTCACCTCTACACTGGCAGTCGTTTCGGGTACGATATCAGTGATTGATTAGCACTGATACGCGGACTACATGCACATTTTGTGCCAAGCGTGTCAGCCTCTTTTCGCTTGTTCGTGGTGACGATGCTTACAGGGATTTGCTTGTTCTAACCATGAACCTCTTTCCTATCGCGCAGCGTGGCGCAGCCATGCGGCGTCGGTCCCTGGGCTGAGACCTTATCCTTCATTTAAGTCCTTGCTCCACACCACGGCGATGTGGCTCCGCAGCACTAAGGACCGGTGTCACCCCCGCACCTGGGGAAGGGGAATTTAACCCCCATGATGACCAGAGTTATCTGGCTAATGGAACCAGACCCGACTTTCACCATTACTGGTTTACGCCGGAACGAATCGCACAACCACTCCCACGTCAAACCCCCCTGTATCTGGTACCAACCGGACATGAGGGTCTAGGCATCTGGCGGACAGTTGCTAGATAGTATAGCATAGCCCAATTATTTTTCCCAGCCCCAGGATATCAACATTCTACATCATATATTCTATAGCGGCAGATCTATTTTATGCAATCCCCTGGGCCCTACTGGCAAAATCCCCCTCAACCAAATCCTGGACCGGTCCCGTCACCCGACTTCCTGCCACTCCCCCACTCTCAAGTGCGATCGCCTCTCTATCTTACCACTCCCAGTTCCTGCCCCGATCCTACTGCCAGTCCTTGCGCCACTTAAGTAGTCAGCCCTCATCGCCACCATCCAATCATATCTAAATCTGTGGCCATTTCTGGTATTATTCCCCTAACCCCAGAACTCCTTCTTCTTCTCCCGCCCCAGGGCGATCGTCCTTCATCCCCTCTTCACAAAAGTTTACCATTCAGTATAATAACTATGTTGCAGTGCCACTTTTTGTGGTCTAATAATGCTTCATCCTCCAAACGGGCAAACGCTTTAGCGTTTACTACAAACGGGCCCGATCGGCTGAGATTGCGATCGTTTTCTAGTCAGGAATCAAATCACTCATCGCCAAGATTATCTACCATGATACCATGAAAAAGCAACAGTCATTCTTAAATCTACAATATCTAGATATAATAGGCAAAAAACTCAGAGCATATATCTATTAAAATACTGTAATTTTGAGACGAATTGTGGGAAAATAATATCCCAGAAAACTATGAGATACATGAGTTGAAGAACCTAGTACAAAGGAGGTAAATAATATGATGTTGCAGATAGCAGAACGGCTAAGTTATCGGCGCATGGTCGAGGGTATCGTTAAGTCTCTATTGAGGAAAAGGAAAAAAATAAGCATCTAGGCGAGAAAACCATGAAAAAAATTCAGATGCAAACAGAAACCGATTTGAAAGCATTAGAAATGGTTTTGCAATGGTACGATCAGCTACAGACTCTACCAATTCCCAAAGGAGTTTGGATGGAGTGCCAACTGGCCCTAGCGGAAGGTTTTACTAACGCAGTTCGCCATGTGCACAAATATCTGCCATCGTCAACTATGATTGAACTGGAAGTCAAGGTGTTCGGCGATCGTTTAAAGATGAAAATTTGGGATTGCGGAAAGTTATTTGACTTCCAGGCCCAATTGCGGAAATCTCTGGCAGAAACAGAGGAGTCCCAAGCAGAAAAGGAAGGAGGAAAAGGTGTGTTCTTATTGCAGCGGATAGCAGATAAACTCAGTTATAAACGCACAGATGATGGACGCAATTATCTGGAGATCGTCAAGCATTTTTCATGAGTTTGATATTTCTATAGGTTGGGTTTCCCCACGTTACCCAACCCCGAGGATGTTGTACATGCTGTCGGTTGGGTTTCGTGCCTCAACCGACGATAAATGCGATCGTAATTCCTTTGGCAACAGATCGACCGTGCTTTTAACAGTAATTTGAGTTGTTCTGGCGTCATAGTGTGATTCCTTCTTTATGGATGTTTCTTAATAAAGAACTGTGGCTATTAAGAACCTGATATTCATCGATAAAAAAGCAGCTAATTACTTCATTATTTTGCAAATATAAATCTGCTACAAGGTCTAGACTTCTGTCAATCTCTTCACAGGGTTGTACTGGTCCGGAGAGGACAACCAGAACATTAATGTCAGATCCAAACTCGGCATCACCCCGCGCTTGAGAACCGTAGAGAACCATTTGCATCAGGCGATATGCGTATAGTTCCCGAAAGCGATGCTTTAATTCGGCGAGAATGGCCATAATTTGGGGATTGATAGTGGGTTGCAGGGCGATCGGCATAGCTCAAACCTAATACTCAATCTCTAGTATAGCTCGTTATTTGATGCTTGCGATCAGCAAACGCTAAAGCGTTTACTACGAACCTGCTATACTGGAAAGCAATTGATTAACCACAACCACCAGGAGACCACATGATTGCTCGGACTATCGAAAAAACCCAAGAAAGCTCAAGCATTGCCAAAGCAGTGATGGCGAAGCTACAGGAGTTACCCTTAGAGCAGCAGCAGGAAGTTTTAAACTTTGTGGAGTCTTTAGCACAAAAATTAGCTCCGCACGAGATCAACTTCCCCCCAGGGTCAACATACCTGAGTTCATATCGACTACCAAATTCCGAGTTTTCAGCCACTTACGACCTAAAAGACATTCCTTAACTTCTATCCCTGTATAAACAGGAATATCAAATTCTTCTCCATCTATCCGCACTTTGCCAGCATACATGTCAAAGTCTGCTTCTCCTTGTGCTAGTCTCAGCCTGCGATCGCGCAAATATATCCAACCAAATCCCTCTAAATCCTGAGAATTAATCGCTAGCCAGCCAGAAAAGCCTGTATCCAGCATGGCATCTACTGCTAATTCTAAGCCATCAGCATCTATCAACTCAATTTCAAAGAATAATTCATCATCACTCCCAAACTTTCCTTGAATCATATTTTACCAGATACACCTGTTTCATTAATCACGAACATGACAATCTTAGCTGACTGGTGCTTCTGACGCGCCATTTGCGTAGCGATTTCTTCATCCTGATGAAGAAAATAATCCCCACTCTCAGGCTCGATCGCCATAAACCAATTATAGTGAGTTTCGAGCAACTCGGGCTTGAGGCGATCGAAAACCATCTGGCAGCGCTGACGACGTGCTGCTCTTTCGGCTTGCCACTGCGCTAATTGAGCTTCTGACCACTGGATTTCTGGGAATATTCTGCCCCGTCGCACTTTGCGAGTCTCAATCTGATTCATTTTCAGTTCTCCCTTTTGTGAACTATCTGTCTTTTTATCCCATTCGGGTTCTCTCAATTAACAAATGCTCAATTCTCAATTAAGCCCCCATTCCGGAATAATGCTTCAACCCTCGCCGCCATAGCCAGCGATTTAAGGCATAGAAGATCATTCCCCAGCCCAGCATCGTCATTAACCCGCGGGGCACATTCACTGGCAAACCGACCAAAATTGCGGCTGGGAAATGCAAGAAATAGGGGAACTGCGTCCAAAGCGCTATCTCCCGCACCACTGGGGGAAACACCTCCAGGGGCGCGATATAACCAGAGAGAAACAGATACAACAAAAACCACAGTTGCTCGATCGCACTTGCCCTCTCCGTCCAAAAGGCCAACAGCGCCGCAGTATATTGGATCGAAAACCGGACTATAAAAGCCAGGACAATTACCAGGACAAACAGCAGCAGATTCCCTAAAGTTGGCAGCCAAAACCCTTGGGGATAAAGGGCAAAAAATAAACCCAGCACCACCAGCAAAAACGGCGATCGCGCCACCCGTTCTGACAAGTGCTGCGCCAGGTGACGCCAAACCGGGTCAATTGGCTGTAGCAGTTGGGGAGATAACTTACCCTGCACCACTTGTTCCTCAAACTCCCAGATCACCCAGACGATCGTCAATTGCCGCACGGTAAAAACTGCGATAAAGTAACGGGCAAAATCAACTGGAGCTAACCCAAAGCGTCCCGAACCAGCCGCTTCCATCCAGATGCCCATCATAATTAACGACATGCTGCCAGATAAAGTCCAGAACAATAGTTCCGCCCGATATTCCAGCATCATAGCATAGTAAGTCACTAGCAACACCCTGGCTTTTCTGAGCATCTGGTTCATGAGACAACTCCCGTCTGAAATACTTGCCCCACCACCTGTTCGATCGGGGGGTCAGTCACAGTCAAATCCGCTACATCCAACTCCGTCAGCAATCGCGTCACAGTCTTAGTCAGTTGTTCCCTGCGCACCAGGAAGCGCACCATCTGACCTATCACTGCTTCAATCTCACCATAGTTAGATAACACCTCTTGAGGATACTCCTGGGCGAAATCTACCTTCACCTCCCGATAGGGAGCAAAGCGCTGCAACAGTCCTTCTAGAGAGCCATCATAGACTAGCTGACCCGTATGCATCAGCAGTACCCGCCGACAGAGGGCCGTGATATCTGCCATGTAATGACTTGTTAAGAGTACAGTCGCCTGATAGCGCTGATTGTACTCCCGCAAGAAGTCTCGCACGCTCACCTGAGCATTAACATCCAGTCCGAGGGTAGGCTCATCCAAAAATAGTACCTGGGGACGGTGCAGCAGCGCCGCCAATAATTCCGCTTTCATCCGTTCCCCCAGAGAAAGTTTCCGCACGGGTTGGGTTAACTTTCCCTCTAGTGTTAACATTTCTGTCAGTTCCCCGACCCGTAAGCGAAACTCTCTTTCTGGGATATTGTAAACAGCCCCATTAATCCTCAGAGAATCCATTGCTGGCAAATCCCAGAGTAACTGCTGTTTTTGCCCCATCACCAAAGTAATTTTCCGCAAAAAAGCAGCCTGACGCCGAAAGGGGACGTAACTAGCAACTCTCACCTGACCGCCGGAGGGATGAATCAGACCCGCCAGCATTTTCAGCGTCGTGGTCTTACCCGCGCCATTAGCACCCAAAAATCCTACTACCTCACCCGCTGTGATCTGGAAGGAGACATTCTGAACAGCTTTCACATCTCGGTAGGTGCGTTGCAGGAAGTGGCGCAATGTCCCCTGCAGTCCTGGTTCTTTGACCGCTACTGGATAGACTTTGCTCAAATCCTGGACTACAATGCTCTGCATCAGCTTTACCTGTTACGATCCTGATGCCATCCTATACCAATCTGGGATTGTGGTTAGGGGTTTTTGCCATGCATCCCGAACGCATCGAAACAAGGTTCTACTTGGAAGCTAGTTTTACCTTACCTGCTAATCCCACTGCTTGTAGCAGCTGAATTGTCATCCAAGTCAGGTCAATTTCCCACCATTTCAGACCGTGGCGAGCCGAATATTGAAAGGCATGATGGTTGTTATGCCAACCTTCACCATAGGTGACCAGGGCCACCCACCAGCAGTTGGTAGAGCGATCGTCCGAGTCATAGGTACGATAGCCAAACATATGGGTAGCACTGTTAACGAACCAGGTGCAGTGAAACACGACAACTAGGCGGACAAAAATTCCCCAAACGACAAAAGGCCAACCTCCCAGCAAGTATAGCAATACTCCCAAAGCTATTTGGATAGGGAAAAAGTAGTTTTGCAAAAACTGATAAACCGGGTCATCTACAATATCTTGGGTGTAGCGATAGATTTCCCGATCTTCGGGGATATGATATAGCATCCATCCCATGTGGCTCCACCAAAAGCCACGAGATGAGTCATGGGGGTCCCCCAAAGCATCCGAGTACTTATGATGCTGGCGGTGCAGACCGACCCAATCAATCACTCCCCCTTCGCAGGTGAGGGAACCGCAGAAAATGAGAAAATACTCCAGCCATTTAGGAGTCTGGAAACTGCGGTGGGTGACCAGGCGATGGAATCCTAGTGTAATTCCCAATCCACCAGTTATCCAGTGTAAGAGGACTGCCAGACCCACTGCGGTCCAAGTAAAGTTACTGGGCAGCAATGCAAATAATGCCCCAATATGGACTGCTATCATAAATACGATCACGGGCCATTTCCGGCGTAGTGGCGTTGCAGGCAACGTCTCGTCGATTTGTTTTGAAGATGTGATTGTCATGAAAATTTATTTTACCTCATATTCAATCTAACGGATAATTAACTCCGCGCACAAGATCTGGCGAAGCTCCTTCCTGCCCACAGGCGACCCATGAGGTTTAAATGAACAGCCCGAAAGCGCTACAAGATGCTCAACAAGCACTTTTGCAGATTTTTCAAGCAATTGACGCTCAGGTCAAGGATAATCTCCAACGGGTCCTAGATGCTTTTCGGCGTCATCGCCTTGGGGCTCATCATTTTGCTGGCGTCACTGGCTATGGTCATGATGATTTGGGGCGTCAGACCTTGGATAAAGTGTTTGCTGAGGTTATGGGTGCGGCCTCGGCGATCGTCCGGGTGCAGTTTGTCTCTGGAACCCACGCGATCGCCTGTGGGTTGTTTGGGGTGCTGCGGCCTGGAGAGGAAATGCTCTCGGTTGTTGGCGATCCCTACGACAGTCTTGAAGAGGTTATCGGTTTGCGGGGACAAGGTCAAGGTTCCTTAATTGATTTTGGTATTAATTACCGTCAGATGGATCTAACTCCGACTGGTACTGTGGACTGGCAGGCCCTATCGCAAGCTGTGACAGCAAAGACTCGTCTGGTCTTCATCCAGCGTTCCTGCGGCTATTCCTGGCGTCCCAGTCTCTCGATCGCCGATATCGAACGCATCGTGCAGTTGGTTAAACAACAAAATCCTGACACGATCTGCTTTGTCGATAACTGCTATGGCGAGTTTATCGAAGACCGGGAACCACCGGCTGTAGGAGCAGATCTGATTGCGGGTTCTACGATCAAAAATCCTGGGGGGACGATCGCCCCATCTGGGGGTTACATTGCGGGTCGAGAAGACCTAGTAGAAACAGCTGCCTGTCGCCTGACGGTACCGGGAACTGGCAGTACGGGAGGGGCGACGTTTGACCAAAATCGGCTCATGTTTCAAGGCTTATTTTTGGCTCCGCAAATGGTGGGAGAAGCGATGAAGGGCAATCACCTGACTGGCTATCTGTTCGATGGCCTGGGCTATCGAGTCAATCCTACACCAATGGCGAAGCGCCGGGATATCATTCAGGCTATTCAACTGGGTTCAGCAGCCAAACTGATTGCCTTTTGTCGGGCCATTCAGCAGCATTCCCCTGTAGGTTCCTATCTCGACCCGGTTCCAGCGGAATTTCCTGGTTATGAAAGTCAGTTGGTGATGGCCGGGGGCACATTTATTGATGGCAGTACCTCTGAGTTTTCTGCGGATGGCCCCTTGCGGGAACCATATATTGCCTTTTGTCAGGGGGGGACTCATTGGACTCATGTGGCGATCGCCCTAGAAGCTGCCATTGCCGCAGTTGGGCCAGCTTAGTCATCCCGCAGGGGGTTTAACTCGTTCCTATTTTTGAGGCTCTGCCTCCTGAGATTGCCTCATTTATCCTCTGGCAATCACATGCACCAACCATGTCAACGGACATAATATCATCGGGGGCAGTCCCCTCCCACCAAGGGTTCCGAGGCGGAGCCTCGGAACCAGGCCGAAGGAGTTCGGAGTTTAACTCGTTCCATGACTCCGGCATGGAACGTATTTTTGAGGCTCTGCCTCCTGAGATTGCCTTATTTATCCTCTGGCAATCACATGCACTAAACATGTCAACGGACATAATATCATCGGGGGCAGTCCCCTCCCACCAAGGGTTCCGAGGCGGAGCCTCGGAACCAGGCCGAAGGAGTTCGGAGTTTAACTCGTTCCATGACTCCGGCATGGAACGTATTTTTGAGGCTCTGCCTCCTGAGATTGCCTTATTTATCCTCTGGCAATCACATGCACCAACCATGTCAACGGACATAATATCATAAGAGGCAGTTCCCTCCCACCAAGGGTTCCAAGGCTCCGCCTTGGAACCAGAAAAGGGGGGCGATCGCCCCCCTTTTCTGTCGTCCTACAACCATCAACATTTAATATTGAATGCGATCGGGAGTTTGACCCTTCTGGACATTTTTCTCCTAAGCGCTATTGGAAAAACTGAATACCCTACCTATCTTTCGTAGACAAATACGCGCCTGGCTGAAGGCAGGTGTGATAGATGGGAAGAAAATGTTTGAGACAGAGGAAGGAACTCCCCAGGGTGGGGTTATATCGCCTTTGTTGGCAAATGTGGCCCTACATAGACTAGAGGAGGAAGTAAAATCCTTGGCAGGAAAAAACACAGTTAAACAGAAAGAAAGGAATGCGAACTAACGTTCAGAGAAGGAGATAGATGGGAAGTAGACCACATCGAACCGCTATCATTGGGTGGTAAAGACCGGTGGGATAACATCCAGCTATGACACAAACATTGTCACCACAGAAAGATAACCAGAGATGGAAGTCGTCGTATTATTGACTTGGATGGCATTATCGAGGAGCTGGATGAGGTGAAAATCTCACGTCCGGTTTTGAATACTCCTCGGTCCGGTAACTCCCTGGCTTAGTTTAAAGCTATGACGACTGGGATATGTCAAAACCAGAGAAGGTTATGTACAAACATGGCCATTTTTGGTTCATAATTGACTAAAATAGGTATATACTTGGCCAAGCTAAGTATATACTAAACTATGTTAAATATATACTAAACTATGTATTAATAAAAATAAGCTAAATATTAGCAAAATTAAAATAAATATTAGCAAAATTAAGGCAAATTTTGACAAAAATAAGCCAGGTTTAAGCAAAACTAAATTGAGTGAGTTATACAAATTAAAAAGGCTGATAGCCTTGCCAGCCTTAGCTTATAGAATCTGGCGAGCCTCGTAATATTCTTAATAAAAAGTTACAGTTGATAATCCCCATCTATTTTCTCAATTTAATAACTACGAAGCACTCCCTGCACTGTTCCGGAAAAATCGGAGATCCCGGGTAGGGAGTCCGGAGTTGCCAGATCCGTCGTTAGACTCACTATACCATAAACGAGGCGAGGTTATCGCCTTTATTCCTGTCCTCCTAGAACGACAATTAACTATCAACATTTTGTGAATAGCTAATTGTAAATGACTAATTGCCACTCTCAATTCTTAATTCTCTCCGAACCATTCTCAACTCTCTATGAACCATCAGCATATGCTGCCGATGGCATGGGCACTTCCTTCACCGTTGGTAGCTGACTTAGGGTGAGACGGGTAGTGGTGGTGCCACCTGAGAGTTTATTGAGGAGTTTGGGTTTGGGGTCGTGGATTGAAGATAGGGCAGATCAGGCGATCGCCCGGTTGCCAAGGTTGTCCAGCCCGTACCACTTGTAGCATGTTTTGCCGTTCTAGCAACAGGGGCACTACCTTGCCCGCATCAATTAATGCTTGCAGATAAGTCTGTTGAAAGGCAAACCCCGGATCTTGAAGCACCGTTTCCACCAACTTCACTTGGCCGTCATCCAGATACTGGTTCCAATTCTTCAAGGGTAAATCAAAAGTCAGGGCGGGCTGAACTTTGCTGGATGTAGACTTACGTTGAGGATTTTTAGGAAACACGGCCAAGACTCGGGGCGGATCGAATTCCTCTGCGGCCCGCTGTGCTAACATCACTACTTGTGACCCACTACCGAAATATGATTAGTTTTTCCAGTTTCTTTACCTACTGCTTTATGACGCTTTTTGGGAATTACTTGTTATATGCTTCCCAAAAATCAGTGTAACAAACCACACATTGTCGATAGACACTCGGTAAAGATTTCCACAATTGTTTTGCTGATTCACGACTGCGCTTGCCCACATAAACTCCTACAATTTCTCTTGTTTTTGTATCAAGCGCCAACCAAATCCATTGCTGGTTTTCTTTATTCCCAACAAAAGACCACATTTCATCACATTCAATAGTCAATTTACCTTTTTGCTTGTCTGAAACCTTTATCTGACGGGGAGTTTCGGCATATTTTTTATTAACATACTTCTGCAACCATGTTTGTGAAATCTTTACTCGACGCGCAATACCTGCCAAAGATATTCTTTCAAGTAAGAGCGCATCTATATTCTTTTTCTTTTCAGACGATATCCGCTTTATTATCGGATTTTCAATAAATTACCTGCCACATTTTTTACAGAGATATTTTGGCTTTTTATTATGAGTACTACCATTTTTTACTGTTCGCTCACAATTACAATAAGGGCAATTGGGTCGCGACCCTAAATATGATGATGTGTTCATAAGTCTATACTAGCTTTTGACTAATAACAATCTAGCATTTTCTGATGCGCTCTATATGAGAATATTTTATCCCTGCTATAAATTTGGCTAATTTATCAAGAGAAAAAATGTTATATCATTCCTAAGAAAAGTAAGGATTAATAGAGGGATGGAATGTTCTATCACTACATATTTATCAATACCAAAAAATGCTCCCCATTGGCAGATATATCACCAACGAGAGTATAGATAGGCCGGAGGCTCGCCTTGTCGCACGACCGGTAGTAACATGTTTTCTGAGGAGGGAAGAGGATCTGGAATCCCCTCGACCTCTAATATTATCTCTGTCGCTACCGGTGATTTATAAGCGCGGACCATGCTGGGGGTTACGGGGCTGCACACTGATCATTTGCTTAAATTTTGAAATATTTTGTTGCAAAAGTTTACGTGCTTGGGAGATATTCTGGGTTTTTTTCCGCTAATATGGTTAGAGAAAGTCCCCCAGAAGGAATAGTTGAGCGAACAGACAGGAAAAAAATACTCCCTATTGGCAGATATACCACCAACGAGAGTATAGATAGGCCGGAGGCTCGCCTTGTCGCACGACCGGTAGTAACATGTTTTCTGAGGAGGGAAGAGGATCTGGAATACCCCCCCATCCCTAATTATCCAACAGCTGCCATCGGCCGTTTCCTTCCGGTCACGGGCGATGCTAGGTCGAAAAGGCGGCAGTACGCCAGATGTTTGCTTTAACTTGAGAAAGATTTCTTTACAATGGAGATAAATTGATGAAAACTATTCCAGCCGACTATATCTTCTCCGAACAAGAGAATGCGAGAATCACGCAAAGACTCCTATCAGTCAAGACCAATCCTTATAAGGACTATGCTAGATCCAGAAGGATATTTGGGAAGTAATTGCTGAGGGTAACGTAATTCCACAGGATTTCACAAACTTTTGCCATGCACGTTACTACGCAAATCAGTTTGAAGAGCCGTATGTCTACCTACGTAACTGTCCGGTTGATCCGGATTTACCTGAGCTAGATTTAGATAACCCAGTAGTGGATAAACGAAACCGTAAATTGACTTATGTTGCTGAGGGATTTCTTCTGATTTATGCAAGGTTAGCAGGTCAGGAGCCAATTGGTTACATAAACGTCAACGATGGTGATATATTCCAAGACATTCACCCAATGAAATCGCTGATGGATACGCAGTCTCAGAAAGCCTCCAAATCGATTTACTTTCATAAAGATCTCGCTAATCACTTTGTGCGACCTGATTGGGTCAATATCCTGGGCCTTCGGGGCTCAACTGAAAACGAAATCTATACTTCTTTCGTCCGGAACAAAGACCTCATCGAGTATCTCGATCCGCAGGTAGTTAAGCAGCTCAGGAAACCGGACTTTTACACGCCTTTTGACGATCTAACCCTTGCATCTTCAAATAAAGAACAAGGGCGCGCACCGGAGCACCCAGTGCTTGGTGGTGCGGAAAGCTACGACATCCGCTTTTTTGAAAACCGTACCATTGGTATCAATAAAAAAGCTCAGGAAGCTATCGCTGAAGTAGTGCGTGCTCTACACATATTGAAAAAACCTCTGTTAATTTTGAAAGGTGACTTCATTGGCTCAGCTAACAACGAGTGCATTCATAACAAGGATGTGGTACATATAGGTAACGAAAAAGCTGTTTATAATCGCTGGCTTATGAAGACTGTAAATGTTAAATCACTTGATGCTCACAAGACTCATATGCGCAATGGTGAAATTAGAATCGTTGATGGTTAGTGCTACAGCAAGCAGTCATGAATGTGAGGTCTAAATCCCTGTGAACCCATACTATTTGAAAATCATTTCACAATCAGAGCTGTTTGCTGTACGAACCAGTATGTTTTCGGTTTGGTAGAATTTGAGATGAAATCCTGCGAAATATGAATGAATTTGTCACACACTTTGATTTGCGAAATTACTTGTTCGCTGGTGCGCTGCAGAACCCTGCAGTCGAATACGGCAATGACGCGATCGCATACAATAATATTATAGAGCGCATCGAGCAACGTACTAAGGCATTTCTTCCTTTTCTTAAGACTGGAGACATAGTCGCCATAAATCGGCCGAAATCTCCTGAATATGTCGTTGATTTTCTTTCGGTTCTATTTTGCGGCGGCATTGTAATGCCCATCGACGGTGCTCTGCCAGCATATCGGCGCTCTCAAATGGTAAATATTGTCCGGCCGCGTGTCCTAATTGCTGCTGATGGGAATATTACGCAAGACAGAAGCGTTCAACCATCGGCTGTTTCAATGAACGGGCCGTGTCCGGACAAGGGTACGGCGAATAGCGCGCCCTCCGGACACGGTAGACGAGCAGCTTACGTTTTTTTTACTTCTGGAAGCACCGGTCGGCCCAAGGCAATTTTAGGATCTTTGGATGGGCTAGTCGAGTTTATCCGCTGGCAAGGAAAAGAGTTCAAGATTGGTCCAGCCGATCGCGTGTCATTTCTAACTGGGCTTGGGTTCGACGTGTCTCTACGCGATATCTTACTCCCCCTTATGCATGGTGCAACGCTTGTTATTCCAAGTGAGAATGATTTAGCGAGTCCTCAAAGCACTGTTGCCTGGCTTGTGGAACGCGGGATCACAAGGACTCATGCCGTTCCATCCGTCGCTCGAATATGGGCACGCGCTCAGCAAGATGATAGACTTGCTCTAAAAACGCTGTTTTTAGCTGGGGAAAAGCTCTTAGCTGTCGCTGTCGATGAGCTTCGCCAGGCTTTTCCTAACATCACAGAGTTCGTGAATCTGTATGGGCCGACCGAAACTACCCTAGCCAAGTTCTTTTTTCGTGTGAAACCCGAGATCAATTACCCTAACGGAGAAATTCCAGTAGGTTTACCTATACCTGGAGCTGATTTCAGACTTTCTGGGAATGGTGAGGTAGGAGAAATCGTCATCTCCACGCCACATGCAAGTTTCGGGTATATAAATGCTTCTGAAGAGGAGAATAGTCGGTTCACTGTCGCCGATGGACTGACAACATATTACACTGGTGACTTGGGACGCATCACTAATCAGGGTGAGTTGGTCGTCGTCGGACGGATTGACGATGAATTGAAGGTTAACGGAGTTCGCGTGCATCCAAATGAGGTGGAGTATGCACTCAGTCGTCTTGACATGATCGATGATGTTGCAGTAGTTGGTGTCAAGCTAACTGAAGACAGCGAGTCTCGACTCGCTGCATTTTGGACCGCGAAAGCAGAAGTTGACACCTGTGCAGCAGATGCACCACGCTCAGACGCTCTGACATATCTGCCGCAAGCTATCGTGCCGACTATCTGGCGGCTGTTAGACTTGTTGCCGCAAAACGCGAACGGCAAAATCGACCGCGCCTCTCTTCGAAAACATCTTTACCAGAGCACTACAACTACTCAAGCGCCAGTCACCGATACTGAGAAATGGGTGCTGGACGCTGTTGCGAACATTTTGTCAATCCCGACGCCAGGGATCGAAGACAACGTTTTTGCATTGGGTTGCACATCCCTGCATATCGCCTTTCTGATTGGTAGAATCGAAGATGACCTGAAAAAATCGCTCGAATTCTCTGATTTGTTCAGAACCTCCGTCCTGAAAGATATCGCTGCGACGATCGACGCTGCGCCTGCAAAAGAAGCTTTCCACATCCCTCCCATCGGGGAGAAAAATCGGTATCATATGTCGCCACAGCAGCGCCGCTGGTGGAACATATACATGCCTAAAGGAAACCGCTCTTGGGCAACAATGGTACGAGTTGTTCGATTTGATAAGCTAGTTGAAGCGAACACAGTGCGTGAGGCACTCTTCAAACTTGTCGTTCAGCAGGACTCGATGGGCCTTTGGTTTGATGAAAGCGGCCCTGACATAATGCTCGCGAAAGTGGTTTGTCCCTCACTAGCAGATATCGACGTCGCACAACACGATCTTTCATCCCTGTCGCAGCAAGACGCCGACAGCGCACTGAATGACATTCGGCTCCGTGTTGCTAATAGTGAGATTGATACTGGCAAGTGGCCACTGTTTCGCGTGCATCTCGTTGCCCTTCCTGACCAAAAATCCACTGTAATTTTCGCGATTCACCACATGGTCAGCGATGGCTTCTCAATGGGGTTGATTGAAAACGCTCTTCACTGCGCAGTGGCCGGCAACGATCCGAAAAGGCCACTGCTGGCGTTCAACTACTTGGATTATGCAGCCTGGGCTACCGATCGCGAACTTCATACCTTCGGTGATAGATCGCCAGCAAAAGACTATTGGCAGGATGTGTTTAGAGCGCCCTATAAAAAACACATCTTCCCAGAGCTTTGGCAGGGGCCCGATCGCGATCGAGGGCAGGGATACTGCCGTGAAGTTCCACAAACGTTACGCGCGGCTATTACGAAGCTTTCCCAGCAAGAGCATGTGACGGAATTCAGCATTTATTTGGCCGCTAAGATGCTTGCCTGGCATCATCTTTTGAAGCAGGACGATCTGGTGATTGGTACCCCAGCTGCCGGACGCGATATTCCAGGCACACAGGAGCTGATCGGGAATTTTATTTCACTGGTATGTATTCGCAGCCGATTACAAAAAGGTTTGTCTCACATCGAATATGTAAGACAAATTATGCAATCGGTGGCGCTGGGTATGACTCACCAAAATTATCAGTACGACCGTCTAGTAAAAGATCTCGGCATGGAATTTGAGCAAGCACGGTTTCCACTCACGACGATCTTTATCAGTTATTTGAATTTTGAAGCCATGCGGTCCACCCCCTTGTCTCACAGGGAACTTGGCTTCTCAGACCTGGGTTTCGCCGTGAAATTTGACTTGATGTCATATGTGCGGGAACACAAGGATGCGACCAGTCTCCAAGTTCAGTATCGCAATAATCTCTTTGAAAAGCCCAAGGTTGAAGAATTTGTTGATACCTGGCTGTCTGAATTGGCTCGAGTCACAGCTTCAGAGAGATGAGGGGATACGAGCAAGATACGTGTAAAATAGTGCCACCTCTCCTGAAAGCCTTTCCCAGACTGACTTTCAGATTACTCAATAACTGATGACACGTCCCCCCTTTTTCTCCAGAAAACTCGATCTACTAAATCTTTTGTGCAACAGGTACAGATTATGTTTCCATATGCTGGCGAAGGCTTTGCGCTTGCGGCAGCCCTTTGTTGGGCAATTGGCCCCCTTATCGCCTATCGTGGCGTCGAAGCGCTGGGAACTTTTCGTTTCTCGATGTTTCGCTTCGCTCTGTCTGCCACTTCACTCTTTATCTTAGCAGCAACTTTAGAGTCGCTTGACTTTTCTAACACGCGTACGGTCCTACTCTTAACTATTTCGGGTATTGTAGGCATCGCATTTGGTGAAGCATGTCTCTTTCAGGCAGTTTATTTTCTCGGGCCTCGCATCGCCTCTATCATCTTTTCTTTGCACGCACCACTGACTGCGTTCGTCGGCGCGGCAATTTTTAGTGAAACAATCTCAGCCGTTGCGCTCAGCGGCATATTACTCTCGCTCGGCGGTGTTTACATGGCAATTTTCTTTCGCTCTCAGTCAGAGGTGTCCGGCGGCGAGTGGTATAAACCTAGTAAGAATACGGGCGGACTTCTACTCGTTGGACTAGCTGTTATCTTTCAGATAATAGGAGCGCTTCTGTCAAAAGAAGTAATGTCTAATACTTCGCCTTTTTTTGCATCATTTCTTCGTACAGCTAGTGTGACCGTTGCTTTTGCGCCAATCTTCATCACTTTGCGTGAGCGGAAGCGAATAGTGCAATTCAGTGACTTCAAGTTTGTGGCATTGAGTGCGTTTGTCAGCACTATTGGCGGTATGACGTTTTTATTAGCAGCATTTGCCAATACCGAGATTTTCCGTGCAGTTATACTTGCCTCTTTATCACCAGTCCAATACATTATAATTATGTCGATATGGCGTAGAGAAAACTTCCCTTTAGGTGCATGGATTGGCACCTTTGTAACCCTAGTTGGCGTCGTAATGACCATAGGAAGTGCATGAGTGACACCTAACATAATCTCTCACCACATCAAATTCATAGAAATTACGATGAAATGCATCCCCAAACCCAAACTAGCCGCTCATGAATTCATGGAAAAAGTGCTGCTCATTCTGATGCTGGCATGGACTTATTCTTGGTAAGAATGGACTTATTCTTGGCGGATCGGCATCGCCGCCATTTAAGACCACATCTAGCACTAAGACAGCCAGAATAGCTCCCACTGGGTCGATCAGCACCCCTTCACTTTCCAGTAAAGTGGCTACTTGCCGATCGACCTGTACCTGCTTGAGCAGCGGACCAATCACCGTCGGTCCGGTGACCACCACCAAAGAGGCGTAGAGAAAGGCCAGCGGCCAGGGGAATTCGGCTAAGAAATGAGCAGCAACTCCACCTCCAATGAGAGTGATTATAGGCCCGATCGTGACTAAATTCCGGAGACTGCTAGAAATTTTACTCAAGTCTCGCACTTTCAGATTTAGTCCCCCTTCAAACAGAATTAAAGCAACTGACAGAGAGACAATCACTTCTAGACCATCTCCCAGCAACTGGGGATGAACCAAACTCAAGCCATCTGGTCCCAAGAGGACGCCGAACAATAGTAAGAATACGATGCCGGGGACTTTCAGATATTTACCCAGCACTTGAGCGGCGATGCCTGCCATGACCGTAATCACCATCAGCACAGTAATATCAAAAGGTGCTTCCATAATGCAATGTTTTGTTTGTTGTCGCCCAGTTTGTTGTGGCGCTAAAGCGCCAGAGATGGGCATTGCCCACCCTACGCTACCTATTCTGGCAACTGATACTGGGATACAATCCGCTGGGCATATTCTGGCACATGTGCTGCTAATTTCTCTGGGTGATGGCGCTTCACGTACAGATAATTGCGAGTGAAGTGGGAATCTATGGAGAAACGAGCATATTCTAAACCTTTTGGTCCAATTTTTTCAATTACCACACCCATGAGTTTGGCGGCCCACATGGGGAGAGTAACGCCTTTGTCATAGGCGGGAATGCTTTGTTGCACTGCTTGATGCCTGTCTCCTTTGGACATCACGGGCATAGTTTCCACTAGCTGATCTACTAAGTCTAGCATTTCTTGTCCCCGATCGTTCCGAACTAGAATCCACTGCCAACCAAAGGGTGCGCCCATGTAGCCTACGACTAAGTCTGCCAGAGAATTGACATAATCAAAGCAACTCATGCAGGAGGGGGCAAAGACATCTTTGAGTTCTTTGGTATTCAGTCCGAAAAAGGGTACTTTTTCTATGGAACCATCTGCATGTTTGAAATAAACTTGGAAATCCTGCATGAATTCATAATGTACTACGGTATCGGGCGATCGGCTGGTGGTGTCCAGGAATTTCTGCAACCCGGCGCGAGTAACGTTATCTACGCAGGGAGTGCCTAAAACGTAGAGTTTCTCTAATCCTAGCTGTTTCTCGACGGCCCGTAATGCTTCGATCTGGCAACCGACGCCGATGACTAGCAGGCGCTGCATCCCGGATTTTTCCACTTCCTCTAATACGGAAAGGTTAGGAGAGAGGGTGGGTTTGTTCACCCGGGCGGCGAGAATTTCTTCAGGCGATCGGGCGATAATGGGCATGGGTTGAAAGCGGTCTTCTTTGGTGTTTTGCACGCAAACTACCCCTTCGACTTTACCGCTAGTTAGCATTTCAATGGCAATAGCGCTGACAATACCCGTCCATTGTGCCCCTTCTATGGGTTCAGTTTTCCGCGCGGCCATCATGGTTTGATGGACGCCGAAGTAGCAATCATCCTCGTTGTCTAGGTCGCGCGATCGCCCGTGGGTTTGGGTTTCCAGTTGGGGGATCTGCTGATTAAGAAAAGCACAGGCTTCTTTGACATAATGGATGTAGTATGTATCGCACAGCCCGCATTCGCTACAGAGTTCCTTGGCAGGGCGAGGGCTACCGGGTTTGAGGGCTTTGGCCTTTTTGTGCTTGGGGGTTTGTTGTATGGTTAAGGTCATTCTTTCTGCTATACTGATATCTGCTTTCTCAACCATACCTTAGAAGCGATCGGGTGCATCTCATATTTGCGTCGCCGCCCGAACCCTAAAGGGTCCGTGCGATTCGTTCTAGCCTAACGTGGTCAAACACGGAACGCTAGCCCGGTTTCATTAGCCGGGAACTCTGACCGCATGGGGGTTAAATTCCCCTCCCCCCAGGTACGGGGGTGACACCGGTCCTCGGTGCTACGAAGCGACATCATCGTGGTGCTAAGCGAGGACTCAAATGTAGGATAACTGGCAGCCTAAGCCGGTGACGCCGCTAGGAAAGATATCCAAGGTTAGAGCAGGCAAACATGTGCAAGCCTCGTTATAAGGAACCAGCGAAATAAGGCTATATGCGCTGGCCTAAAAAGGAAATGGTAGCTAGTATTAGTTTTAGACTCTGGCTAATATAGTACTCAAATAGCTCCCGGGGTATAGTGTGGACCTAAAGGTATCGCGAAATGTTGTTAGGGAACGAAGTAACCTCTCGTGTGCTGTCCATCAGGACAAGTTAGATGTTAAGCGCAAGCCACGGGGGGAGGGATGGCCCAAGAAGCGAATGCCCGGGGTAATTCCTGGGATAACATCTACAGTAATGTAGATGATGCTGGGTAGCCAGCGCTGACGTGGGTCGGTGATACTAGGAAGCTGCTGGAATGAGTAATCCTAAAAAGCCACGGAACTAATCCGAAACGCAAGTGGAGGATAAGGTATGGATAACTGGTAAAACTGACTTGAAAATGGTGATACTAACGGTTATCAGAACAACCACTCGCTAAACCAGGAAAGGGAAGAAAAGACAGGCGGCAAGGGCTAACGGAAGTAATTCCTATTAAGTCTACCTATGAAAAGGGCCTAGTACCCAGTAGCCGGATGCGGTGAAAATCGCAAGTCCGGTTCCTCAAGGGAGGGTCGGGAAGCGATTCCCGGCTCGACCCCATCCGGCTACAGATTTCATACCCGCCTGCGAGAGATGTCTCCAGAGAGCTTGATATCCCCCGGACGCACTTCGATGCCTACCGTTCCGGAAAAATCGGGATGCTACGCTGCGCGATCCCAAGTATTTCTTTTTTGAAAACGATATCTATCCAGCATTTGAGTAATAAAAACTCGACTACGGCGCGATCGCATTTCTCCCAAGTCTGAATATTCTTGATTTGTTCTGGGGGGACCGCCGATGCAGTCCTCCATAGCACGACAGCGGCAACCCTATGATAATACCGATCTACCCACAATTATCATAGAAACAGAAGAGTCGTGCTCAGGCACGGAAGGTGCGCGTCAGAATTGAGATTTGATTGATCGCGAACCCGTGCATGGTCCGGCTACACATTCCATACCCGCCGGCGCGGGCTTGATGACGGACACCGAAAGCTCTCCGGAGACATCGAAGCTATGCTCGACGTAAAAAAAGATGACCAAAATTACTCTACTAATTCAACTACTTTTGAGCCGCACCCATCACTTGACGGGACAAAATGTCGATGTCGTAAGGGCAATACGAGTAGTGCGCCCTTTAGACATCTCAGCCGACTCTGGGCTTTCTCCCTAAATGGCGTTGGCCTCCAAGGTCGCAGCCTACGCTCACACACCTTAACAATAGAAATATTTTATCCGGGAATAACTTCGGAACTCCAAAGAGTGACTAAGTCATTCCCTGGAAAAATTATTCATTTCTAGGAGTAACTGTTCATTTCCAGGAGTAACTGAATCATTCCACCAAGTACGAGAGTCATTCCGTGGCGTCACAACTTTTTGCTTTGACGTGAGACAAGATTACCAAAGGGCAGTTGAGTAACTCCAAGGCCGGAGTAAGCACCTCCAAAGCCGGAGTAAGCACCTCCAAGGCCGGAGTAAGCACCTCCAAGGCCAGAGTAAGCACTTCCAAGGCCGGAGTAAAATCGGGGGGGTGTGGTCTTGCGCCCGTTGGTAAGTAGTTCGTAGTTCGACCTTGCGGGCTATATTACATGCATCATCGATGCACCCGGCTATCAACTATTTGTGACCGCACCCTTCTGAGGGCCCAAAACGTCACCGGTTACTACTTATCACCTGTGGCGAGCTTGCTGTTCCCAATGAGGAACCAAAAAATGAAGTATAATTCCCTCCCTAACAAAGCAGGAAATGCTACTACTGTATAGGGGAGAGCTAAAAGCTTCCCTCAAGGTCGCCAGTGACCAACCCCGAAATCCAGTTCATCCTCATCATCAGGAGATATTATGGCTGAATTTAACGTCGCACCGTCAGCAGAACTATCCCAAGCCATTATCACTTCCAGTAATAACGGTGAGGCAGATACCATTAACATCACGGGAGATATTACCCTGACGGGGTTGCTACCCCTTATTGAAGAAGACGTCGAACTCACGATAGATGGGAACAACAACACCATTAATGGCAACAACCAACACCGGCTGTTCTTTGTCAGAAGAGGTGTGGTCAAGTTCGATGACCTGACCTTTAGCAACGGCCAGGCCCAGGGAGGCAATGGCTGCGGCGGGGCGGCAGGCATGGGCGGTGCCCTGTTTGTCTTTGAGGGGACGGTCACGGTGACCGATAGCACTTTCCAGAATAATAGCGCCATTGGTGGCAATGGCGGCACGGGAGGTGTGGGTGGTAATGCTAATTTCGTCACTCCTATTCCTGGTAATAATGGCAGTGACGGCAGCTTCGGCAGCAACGGCCGCAACGGCGGCTTCGGCAGATTAAGCGGCGGCGGCGGCGGCCCCGGCGGCTTCGGCGGCGGCGGCAGCCCCCGTGGCTCCGGCCTCCGTGGCTCCGGCGGGTCCGGCGGTTCCGGCGGCTTCGGCGGCGGCGGCGACGGCGGCCTCAGAGGCGGCTTCGGCGGCTCACCAATAGCAACCGGAACCGCCAGGGCATGCCCAACAGCCTGCCGACCGTGACCCTCACACAGGTAACCTTCTCGGGCAATAGCGCCGCTAATGGTATGGTAACGCCCACTCCAGCGTCCATCATGTCGGGCACAGTCCTGAACAATAACGATCTGTTCGGCAACCAAATCACCCGCAACTCCCGTCCTACAAACCTCGAACTCAGCAACAGCAGCATTGATGAAAACCCCGCAGTCAATAGCCTCGTAGGGACTTTCTCCACTACCGACCCCGACGTTTCCGATACCTTTACCTACCAGTTAGTCACAGGCGACGGTGCCGATGATAACGACGCCTTCACCATAGAAGGGAACTCACTGCTAACTAACAGTTCCTTGGACTTTGAGACAAAATCGAGTTACAGCATCCGCGTCCAGACTACCGACTCTGCTGGGGCCAGTTACTCGGAGGCCTTGGCTATTGGCATCAACAATGTTGCCGAACCTCCTACCGACATCAACCTCAGCAGCAGCAGCATCGATGAAAACTCCACATTGGGTAGCGTTGTAGGGACTTTCTCCATTACCGACGACGATAATGAAGATACCTTTACCTACCAGTTAGTCACAGGCGACAGTGGCGATGATAACGACGCCTTCACCATAACAGGGAACTCACTGCTAACTAACAGTTCCTTAGACTTTGAGACAAAATCGAGTTACAGCATCCGCGTCCAGACTACTGACTCTGCTGGGGCCAGTTACTCGGAGGCCTTGACTATTAACGTCAACAATATTATTGACGAGTCTCCTACCGACCTAGTTCTCAGCAACCGCAACATTGATGAAAACTCCGCATCGGGTAGTGTCGTAGGGACTTTCTCTACTACCGACCTCGACGTTTCCGATAGCTTTACCTACCAGTTAGTCACAGGCCCTGGTCCCAATGATAACGACGCCTTCACGATAACAGGGAACTCACTGCGAATTAACAGTTCCCCTGACTTTGGACTTTGAGACCCAGTCGATTTACATCATCAAAGTCCAAACTACCGACTCTGCTAATAATGCTTTGGAGGAGGTCTTGATTATTGACGTGAACGATGTTGCCTCATCTCCGACGGACATCAATCTCAGCAGCAGCAGCATCGATGAAAACTCCCCATTGGGTGCAGTTGTGGGGACTTTCTCCACTAGCGACCCCGAGGATGAAGATAGCTTTACCTATATGCTTGTCTCAGGCGTTGGTGATGATGATAATGACGCCTTCACCATAGTAGGGGACTCACTGCGAATTAACAGTTCTTTGGACTTTGAGACTCAGTCGAGTTACAGCATCCGCGTCCAGACTACCGATGCTACTGGGGCCAGTTATGAGGAGGCCTTGACTATTAGCGTCATTGATGTTGCCGAACCTCCGACGGACATCGACCTCAACAGCAGCATTGATTCTAACTCCCCATTGGGTGCAGTTGTGGGGACTTTCTCCACTAGCGACCCCGAGGATGGAGATAGCTTTACCTACATGTTTGTCTCAGGCGTTGGTGACGATGATAATGACGCCTTCACCATAGTAGGGGACTCACTGCGAATTAACAGTTCTTTGGACTTTGAGACTCAGTCGAGTTACAGCCTCCGCGTCCAGACTACTGACTCTGCTAATAACGCTTTGGAGGAGGTCTTGACTATTAACGTCAACTCAGTTGCCTCCTCTCCTACCGACATAGTCCTTAGCAACAGCAGCATTGATTCTAACTCTCCATTGGGTGCAGTTGTGGGGACTTTCTCTACTACCGACCCCGACGTTTCCGATAGCTTTACCTATATGCTTGTCTCAGGCGTTGGTGATGATGATAATGACGCCTTCACCATAGTAGGGGACTCACTGCGAATTAACAGTTCTTTGAACTTTGAGACCCAGTCGAGTTACAGCCTCCGCGTCCAGACTACCGACTCTGCTAATAACACTTTCTCGGAGGTCTTGACTATTAATGTCAACTCAGTTGCAGAAAACTCCTCTCCTACCGATATAGTTCTTAGCAGCAGCAGCATTGATTCTAACTCTCCATTGGGTGCAGTCGTGGGGACTTTCTCTACTACTGACCCCGACGTTTCCGATAGCTTTACCTACATGCTTGTCTCCGGCAACAACGCCTTCACCATAGTAGGGAACCAACTGCTAACTAACAGTTCTTTGGACTTTGAGACTCAGGAGATTTACAGGATATTCGTCCAAACTACCGACTCTGCTAATAACACTTTCTCGGAGGTCTTGACTATTAATGTCAACTCAGTTGCAGAAAACTCCTCTCTTACCGATATAGTTCTTAGCAGCAGCAGCATTGATTCTAACTCTCCATTGGGTGCAGTTGTGGGGACTTTCTCTACTACCGACCCCGACGATGGAGATAGCTTTACCTACATGCTTGTCTCCGGCAACAACGCCTTCACTATAGTAGGGGACTCACTGCTAACTAACAGTTCTTTGGACTTTGAGACTCAGTCGAGTTACAGCATCCGCGTTCAGACTACCGACTCTGCTAATAACACTTTCTCGGAGGTCTTGACTATTAATGTCAACTCAGTTGCAGAAAACTCCTCTCCTACCGATATAGTTCTTAACAGCAGCAGCATTGATTCTAACTCTCCATTGGGTGCAGTTGTGGGGACTTTTTCCACTACCGACCCCGACGATGGAGATAGCTTTACTTACCAGTTAGTCTCCGGCAACAACGCCTTCACCATAGTAGGGGACCAACTGCTAATTAACAGTTCGGAGGACTTTGAGACTCGATCGAGTTACAGCATCCGCGTTCAGACTACTGACGTTACTGGGGCCAGTTACTCGGAGGCTTTGATTATTAATGTGAACGATGTTGCTGAATCTCCTACCGACCTCAACTTCAGCAATACTCAATGGCCCCTAACCCTCAACCCCCAACTCCTAACTCGATCGCGTAGCGTGCGCGCTGGACGCGATCGCGCTAGCAGGAGGTTTGAGTTCCGATTTTTCCGGAACGGTAGATTTGGCGATCGTCTCTCAGGGCCTCGATACCTGGATTAACTTTGAAGGGGAAACCCTGCAGGGGATTTCAAAGATTTACGTGAGCGATCAGAAGGGCACTCCTCTCCTACCGACCTAGAGTTCAGCAACAGCAGCATTGTCGTATTCGTGGGGACTTTCTGGCGGGTTTCTTAATTCAAATTGGCAACTTCATCTCGCGAATGGAATAATCCAACAATTCCATCGGATGCATCAGCGTCATTTCCTTTCCTTGCAAATGCTTCTTAATTTGCAAGGAACAACCGGGGTTAGCAGAAGCTATTAACTCCGCACCCGTATTCAACAAATTTTTCACCTTTTGCTGTCCCAATTCATCGGCCACTTCTGGTTGCAGCATATTATAAACCCCCGCACTGCCACAGCACAAGGCTGCATCTAGGGGTTCCCGCAGCTTGACTCCCGGAATTTGCTGCAATAGCTGACGCGGTTGCACACTAATCTTTTGTCCGTGCAATAAATGACAAGCATCTTGATATACTATTGTTAACTCTCCATCCTGCAATGGTGAAAGTTGCGCCGTCAATCCTACCTCTGCCAAAAACTCTTGCACGTCCCTGACTTTACTGACAAATGCTTTCGCTTTTTCCCTATAATTGGGGTCATCTGCCAGCATATGTCCGTATTCTTTCAGGGTATGACCGCAACCTGCGGCATTAATGATTATATAATCTACTCCCGTCCCGGCAAAGCTGTCAATCATCTGTCTGGCCAAAGCTTGCGCCTGTATGGTCAAAACCCGTTGGTACACGGCTGGCGCCGCGCTGCGCGATCGGCCTCGCCTTCTGTGTCCCCGGTGAGGTTTCTTTTGGGTTTAAAACCTCTCCGTCGGGGTTTTAAACGGGTGTGGTCTTGCGCCCGTTCGCAACCGTTCACCGTTCTTTGTGAAGAGTTCCCCACTAATACAACTACTTTTGACCACATCCCGCGGCACGGCCAAAGCGATCGCAGCCATCACTTAAGTTGCCTTTAAAGCACACAAGGAGCTGATATTATGAATCCAGGTCTTCAAAAATGGCACCAACACTACCAACCGATGATCGATTCTGGAACGATTCGCCCGGGCAACGAACCGAGAATTATAATACAGGAGAGCGAAGCAATCGTAGAGAATGCGGTGGTTTTAGTACATGGCTTAAGCGACTCTCCTTATTTTATGCAAGCGATCGGCAACAAATTCTACGATCTGGGGTTTAACGTGCTGATGCCTTTGATGCCCGGACATGGCATCAACTCATCTGAAGAGGCTGAGAAAAAAATGGATAACCTGGATATCAAGGATTGGTTTGCTGAAGTTGCCTTTGCTGTCGCTTGTGCCCGAGACCTGGGCCAGAAAGTCTCTATTGGCGGCCTATCCAATGGCGGACTGCTCAGCACCTATCATACCATTGTTGCTCCCCAGGAGATAACCGGAGGACTCTTTTTATTTTCCGCTGCCCTCGATATTGGCGATATTAAAGAAAATCTCCTCCGCGCCGATAATTTCCTGGTTTCCTTTGTACTGGAAACTGCGGAAAATATCCAAGAATCTGAAAGAGGACCGCTGGTCAACAACGAACTCAATCCCTATCGATATTCCTGGATTCCCATGAATGGTAACGTTCAACTCTCTGACTGTATTAAGGAAATCGAGAATTACTACGATCGCCATAATCAACCCAAATATAGCGATATCGAGCAGCCCGTCTTTGCTGCTCATTCTGAAAGTGACAAAGCTGCCAGCATTGCCGAAATTGAACTCTTGATCCGGAATCATCCTCAAAGCGAAACCAAAACCGAATTCTTTAGAATGAAGGAAAAATTCAACGTTCCCCATGCTAGCGTTGTTCTGGCCGAAAACCTCTATTCCCCCATGGGCGAACCTCAAGAAGGAAAAAATATCTTTTTTGACGACATGATGCAAGCAATGGAGCGGTTTATCGAAAAACATCTGCGATAAGCAATTCCAAGTGCAAAATTGTCAATTTTGCATTTGGAAACCAGATTTTTTTGTCAAAACCTGGTTTATAGACGAGTAGTGAATCTGGCCGCAGCTAACATTTCGATGCACCCAACGTAAGTTCTCGGTTCGGAGTTCTCGGTTCGGAGTTAGGGTGTATCTAGACTACTTGTCCGATTATTTACTTGGACTTCCCTACTAATTCAACAAATGCTCGATCGCACCCCAATTACATCGTAGCGCACGTAATTCCCAAATTTTGTATTATTTGCCAAAATTAACTCAGTGATTTCAATCTCGTTAGCAGCGAGTTTGTTGCGGTCTTCTTCTTCAGGAAAGCAGCAGGAGAAAAAAACACGATGTAGCGTAAATCTTTCGGCCATTCCGAAATGTTTGATCGTCTGGGACACAAAATCTAGATTACTGCGCCGATCGCGGACATCGAATTGTCGCAAACAAAGCAGGTTTTGAGCGAGCGCGGGCAGATGGGCATCAATGCAGACAATTTCTGCTTGGGGCGCGTAGAGTCCCAATACCGCTGAGGAAACGCCCACAAAAGTGCCAATTTCCAGAATGCTGCGAGGATTTTCTGCCTCTACTATGTTAACGATCTCTTGGGCATCTTCAATTTTGATGGAGGCATTTTCTACAAATGCCCGATCGAGTCCTGGCTGAGTCAAAAAATCTATTGCTTGGGCGCGGGCCAACTAGCAGCGAGATCATCACTCCTCCTCGTTCTTTAAACTGTCAATAAGTGTAATAACAAAGTTTCCGTCCACTCCACAACAGCACCGTAGCTGTCCCCCGTATGTCCTCCCAATTTGTGATTAAACCAGGCCCCGACCAGAAAGGCGATCGCCCCTGCTTCCAGCGCTATCCCTATTGCTTCGGATAGCTTTTCGGGTGCCACGATCGCCTGCAGGCTGGTTAAACCCAGCAGCAAAACCAACATGGGGACGACATCCCCAACGGAACGAATTGCTTCTTTGTGAAAGGCGCCTTTACCCGTAGGTTTGAGGTAGGGATAGCGCAGAATTGCCAGCATCTGTCCCCAACGTCCCCAACCCGCGACCATTATTAATGCCAACCAGCGATCAGTCTCTATTTCCGTTAATGCGGCTGTTTTCAACAGGAGGATGCTAGCGCAGGCGATCGCTCCAAATGCTCCCGTGGCACTATCTGCCATCACCTGCAGACGCCGTCGGGGATCTGTTAGCGCCAACCCATCTGCCGTATCCATCGCCCCATCCAAGTGCAGTCCTCCCGTTATCCCCACCCAGGCCACCACCACCAAAGCGCTACGACTCAAGACAGGCATTCCCAACATTGCTAAAAGCCCATCCAAAATGGCTAGTAAGCCACCAATTAATAGCCCGATCGCCGGGGCTAATTTTGCCACTCCCTGGAATTCCAACGCCCAAGAACCTGGCACTGGCAGACAAGTATAGAAGGAGATCGCAGCTGCGATCGAGGTAATAAGCTTTGTCGCCAAAATTGACCCTCCAAATGTTAGTTATCAGATTTGTCATCAGCAAGCTTTGGGAGCAGATTTAAATGAATAAGATTATAAGCTGAAGAGGTCCGATGTAGCAGAAAAATAGGAGATATGTCACAAATACTGAGGCAGGGTGTCACGATCGCAGGAGTGGCCACAGCAGTTGTCCCGGAACAGGGTAGTATAGGCATTGTGCGGGTGTCCGGACCAGAGGCGATCGCCATTGCCCGCACCCTCTTCCAAGCATCGGGAAAACAAGCTTGGGAAACTCACCGCATCCTCTATGGTTACCTGCGCCATCCCCAGACGAGACAGCTGGTAGACGAAGCCTTGTTACTAATTATGAAGGCTCCAAGATCCTATACCCGGGAAGATGTGATCGAATTCCACTGTCACGGTGGCATGATAGTGGTACAGCAAGTCTTGCAACTGTGTTTAGAACAGGGGGCCCAACTGGCGCAACCGGGAGAATTCACCCTGAGAGCATTTTTGCACGGACGCCTGGATTTAACTCAAGCCGAGAGTATAGCTGACTTAGTGGGGGCCCGATCGCCCGAGGCGGCCCAAAGAGCTTTAGCTGGTAGCATGGGTAAATTAGCCCAACCCATCCGGAAATTACGGAGTCGCTGTTTGGATATTCTCGCTCAAATAGAAGCCCGGATAGATTTTGACGAAGATTTACCGCCCTTGGATGAAGCAGCGGTAATTGCTAGCATTGAGGAGATGGTAGCAGAGTTAACCGATATTCTCGCAACAGCAGATCGAGGGGAATTATTGCGCAAAGGGCTCAAGGTTGCTATTGTCGGACGCCCCAACGTGGGAAAATCTAGTTTGTTGAATGCTTGGAGTCGGAGCGATCGGGCGATCGTCACCGACTTGCCCGGTACTACCCGGGATGTGGTAGAATCTCAGCTAGTAGTGCGGGGAATTCCCGTCCAAGTGCTGGATACAGCCGGTATCAGGGATACAGCCGATCGGGTGGAGAAAATCGGCGTGGAACGAGCGTGCATCGCCGCCAAAACAGCCGATCTAGTCTTGCTCACCATAGACGCGGAAGCGGGATGGACGCCAGGGGATGAGGTAGTTTACTCCCAGGTAGGCGATCGACCCTTAATTCTGGTCATCAACAAAATTGACCTGGTAGAAACAATTGATAAATTATCCTACCCCAAGACTATTACTCGCGCAGTAGCCACCGCCGCCACCCAGAATCAGGGAATTGCCGATTTAGAACAAGCGATCTCGGAAGCTGTTAATGCTGGTAATATCAAAGCAGCTAACTTAGATTTCACCATTAATCAACGCCAAGAAGCTGCCTTGAATAAAGGTAAAACTTCCTTGCAACAAGTCAAAGCTACCATAGCAGAGCAATTACCGCTAGATTTTTGGACCATTGACTTACGAGGGGCAATTCACGCCCTCTCAGAAGTGACCGGTGAAGAAGTAACTGAATCTATGCTCGATCGCATCTTTAGTCGGTTTTGTATTGGCAAATAGCTCCCTGACCTTAGCTATCATTGTACTACTCGCTGGTGATGAGGCAGGCTCGTGAACAAGCAACGATCGATTAAAGTTAGTGAATCCCCTGATAATCAATCGATCACAAAGAAATATGAAAAATACAGCGTCACGGGATTTTATCAGCACTTTGGGGATGATTACAGGAATCCTCACGAACCTGCGATTAACAGGATGATTCAAGTTGCTGTCCAGAAATGGCCCCTGGATTTGCATAAGGTATTAGACTTAGCTTGTGGCAGCGGGGAAGTTACTTTAGCCCTAAATAATTTGGGATATGATAACATAGATGGCATCGATCCATATACATATAATGCTTATAGCCAACGCACGGGGAAAGCAGCAGAAACATACAGTTTTGAAGATATTGGCAATGGAATACTCTGGGGGAGATATTATAGTTTAATTATTTGTAGCTTTGCTTTGCATTTGCTGAGTGAATCCCGTCTGCCTATAGTAGCATATCACCTGAGTACGATCGCCGATTCTCTAGTGATTATCACCCCTCACAAGCGCCCTCACTTGAAACCGGAATGGGGATGGCAGTACCGGGATGAACTGGTATTAGACTTCGTTGCGGACCAGTATTTGCATCAAGTCCATTTTTATCCGTGGCTTATCGTATGCTTGGGATTGAGTTTGGACTTGGGGCGTCTTCTTTGTCACCGGTATTGACCGAACCGCCGTCCGTTGCAGTATCCCACTGTTGGTGTTCTTCTCGGGGGACTGGTTGCTTCTCTGAACATATTGACGAGTCATAATTCTGTTCTCCTTTTTTCTATTCTACCTCTTGCATCCGTTTCTTACCATGGCAATCGCCCGCTCCTTATTTGTTTTGTGGCCTCTCTATTTTATTTCCTAACGCTATCTTTATTCTTGCATCGTTTTACTGAATTCCTGTAGACTTTTTCCTAATTTTTTTCCTCTTCCCCGAAGGGGGCAAGGGATTGAGCCGATTTTTTGATCGACTCAATCCTTTGCCAATTAAAGGTTTGACTGATTTTTAGCCTATCGTATCAAACCCTGAGGTCTAAGGCATTCTAGCTTCCATTTAACTAGACATAACCAGTGCCAGCGTGAAGATTAAGGGCATAATCTCGATAACGTTCCAAATCTGCCTGGAGGGTGGATTCTACAATTTGACCCAGAAATAGGTTATCCATCACTGGACCGAGAATGCCAGGAATAGCGTAAGCAACGGTTAGCTTCACGATACTGCTGCCGTGACGGTCATAAAAACGCACGGCCCCTCGGTTAGGCAAGCCATTCACTGATTCCCACTGAATAATCTGCTGTGGCACTACCTTCACTATGCGAGACAACCAACTGAATTGGAAGGCCCCTGAAGCCAGTTTCCATTTGGATAACTCTCGATTCTCCTCTAGTATCTGAACCGAATCAATCCATTTCATCCAGCGGGGCATCTGTTCTATATCAGACCAGAGGTGCCAGGCTAACTCAATGGGAACCTCTACCTGTATTTGTACAGTATGTTCTAACCAATCTGCCATCTTGCTAATTGGGCGTTGCACAACAACGGGATGATAAGGGTTGAAAATTGTTAATTGTCAATGGTCAATTGAAATAGTTATAGATGTTCATAAATAGAAAAATAACCCCTTGGCAATTTTCCTCGTTCCCTGGGGACCGCCTGGGAACGGAAATTCAAGACCATTGACTGCTATCATGCCAAAAATGTGCAACGCCGCTAATTGTTTATTGCTGCTAAAATTGCTTTTGCAGCTTGACGTCCGGAGAGAGTAGCACCTTCCATGCTGTCGATGTAGTCTTGCTGGGTGTAGCTACCGGCCAGGAAAAAGTTAGCTACTGGGGTTTGCTGCGGTGGCCGATAGGGATCCATGCCAGGAGCTTCCCGGTAAAGAGATTGAGCAAGCTTGACTACACTATACCAAGTCATGTTTAATTCCCGTGCGGAAGGGAATAGATCCTGGACTTGCTCGAGCACATGCTGGGCGATCACCTCATTACTCTGTTTGATAAACGGATCTCCGGGCGTCAAGACTAGCTGCAACAGAGAACCTTGCCCCGGACGATAATAATCTTTGGGGCTAGCTAAGGCCAAGTCCGCAAAACAGGAGAAGTCCGCATCCGGAGTATAAAGCAAATTATCCATGCCTGCGGCCTCGCGAAGTTGCTGGCGCTTTTCGGCGTCATGCAACTCCGTCACCCAACCATCAAACCTCAGCTGTACTGTGGCGACTGGCACCGTGTCTAGTTTATAGATCCGATCGAAGGAAGGCCATTTGCGCCATTCTGAGGGTAAAAGTCGCTGAGTGCCGGGGACATCCCCCGCACAGACATAAGCATCAGCAGTTATAGTTTCTTTTGTCTCCCCTCGCGCAACCACGATCCCAGTTACCGAAGTCCGTCCTTCCTCTTCAGCAAACAGAATTTCCCGGACCCGGCGGCGGGTGTAGATTTTCGTGCCTCGCGCTTCCAGATAGTTCAATATCGGTTTGTGCAGGTATTCATCGGGGGAACCTGCCAGCATCCGCAAGACCGACGCTTCGCTTTTTGCCGCAAATAGCTGGAAGATCGTCAGCATGCAACGGGCCGAAATATTTTCCGTGTCGATGAAACCCAGCGCATAGGCGATCGGGTTCCACATCCGCTTCAGGCTACCGGACGATCCTCCTTGCTTGCGGAACCAGTCAGCAAAGCTGAGGCGATCCAAATCCCGGATCGTTTTCATCGCTCCAGTAAAGTCTACCAAACCCCGCACGATCGGGCTAGTCCCCAGAGCGATCGCATTTTGCAGCTTGTCGAGTAATGACAGCTGAGACGTGGTAAAAAATGCCTTAAGTCCGTTAAAAGGCGCACCTGTAAAGAAGCGAAAATCCAATGCGCCTATCTTACCTCCCCGGTTAACGAAGGTATGGATATGTTCTTTCAGAAGCAGATTTTCCAATGCCCCCACCTTCTGCATCAGATCGAATAGCTGATAGTAGCAACCGAAGAATACATGTAAACCCATTTCCACATGGTTCCCCGACTCATCAACCCAGCTACCTACCTTCCCCCCCACAAAGGGACGAGATTCAAATATTTCCACTTCATGGCCGGCATCTGCTAATTCTACCGCCGTCGCCATGCCTGCTAGTCCTGCCCCTACTATTGCCACCCGCATGTTCTTTTTCCCTATCTATTTCCTTGCTTATATTCTGACATCTGCTCAGCCCTAGCACTGCTTGCGCTTTTTCTCAAGAAATTTATTTTCATTCTTTTCCGCCTCCCAAAGCGCCTATCATACCCTTCCTAGGGTATATAGCAAGCCGTGCAGGAGTTGTGCAACTGAGTTAATTTAAATGAAATCCTTACAAGGATTGCGGTTTCCGCCGCGTTCGCCCCTGCCGAAAATTTACACAAATGATTTAGGTTCGCTATATTATTTCAGGCAATTACCATTGCCATTTGTATTCCCCTTTTAATTCTCTCTAGATACTGCCTACTTATTTTACCGTATGGACCGCGTTCCAGATAGATTTTGCGCAAGGCCGAAACATTTTCACATACAGCAAGGGAATCTGTTTCCAATCCACCCTCTCCTGCGGCAATTAGAATGCGTGTGGGATTTTCGCCGCCAGCGATCTCACTTGTGAAAGGAACAACTATAACAGAGTCGCTCAACTCATCTCTGGTATTCATAGAAACCACAACTACCGGGCGTTTTTTGGTGTCATCCAGCTGACGTAATGCTCTCGATAGGTAGATTTCACCTTGGCGTGGATAGCTTCCACTTGTTTGATTAGAGTCCATCAGCGTTCCACACTTCTTCTATCTGATCTTCTACAAACTCTAACCACTCTTGTTCATCTTCAATGTCTGACTTCGGACGATTTTCGTAAAATGAACGCACTTGTTCTTCTATTTGTTTAACATACTACAACTGCAATCCTGCTTCGAACGCCTGAGTCCGGTTATCTGTGATTTGGTCGATTTTCTTTAGAATTTCCCTATCAACCTTGACTGATATTTGTTCTTTTTCGGTTAGCATGGCACCTTGTTTCATCTTCTCTTCTACATCCTCTCCTCTAATGACTAGCGTTCCACTGGCAATATCTTTCCGATCGCCCTCAAAGCTGGCTATCTTTTTCCCCACCATACCCTGCACGGCCCGAAACTGGCCCATTTTGTTCTCTTAAATCCTTTTTCTCAGGTTTTTGACTAAGTTAGGATAAAGTTTAGTTAATGTTTCCTGTTTCGGCTCATCTTCTACCAGTGAATCTTCGCTTGCTGATATTTCCGTCACTACCGCATCTGTGATATCTGGATAATATGCGCACCAATTGCTAATTGCATCCGCCACTTCCTGATTTGACGCCTTTTTTAAATCTGCCATCAGATCATCCAGTTCCCCTATCGCTTCAACCACCTCAACCTCTTCAAATAATTCTGGTTGCCATTCAAATACTCGCAGAAACGCTGCAATAAATTCTTCATCTTCTGTCATTGCTAACTTCTCCATTTTTCCTCATGGTTGTTTTCAGTATTTCCTGGTTTGGAGCCTGTTCATAGCATTCTCTAATTATAGCATTTCTCGAAATTATGAGGTACAGCCGCCAGTGATGAAAACCAGTGATGGCAATGCTTTCACTGTACCTCACCTTATTTATTGAAAAATGCTATATTTTTGCTCTCATATCACCTGCTCTAGGGCCTACTGACAACTCACTACTCACTACTGACAAGCTCCCCTGTAGTCATCAGTTGTTATTATAGCATAACTAACAACTAGCAACCACAGATTATAACATCACGGGCATCCGTTGGAGAACACCCAGACCTAATTCTTGTTCCGATAGCGATCGCACCTCAAACAAAGCTAGCATATCTTTCAACTGAGGATTTCCCTTAGAAGCCCCCTTCATCCCCATGGCAATAATCAAACCGCAGCAACCCTTAGTTTTTTTACAGCGATCGTCCCATTTTTGTCTAGCTGCAGTATGAACCGAACTGAACTCAAACTCTTCAAACAAGTATAAATCCCCATCACCCGTTTGAAATATCCCCAAATCGAAGCTCTTGTCACTGTAGGGGTCTTCTCCTGGGTTAAAGCCAATTCCTTCCAGACCTTCAGCCGTTTGCAAATTCTGAATCAAAGCCTTTGCCTTCGGCTTAGAGGTTTGAACGATCACCACTGGCAGACCATCTCCAACTGTGGGAATCTGCTTTCGTGCCGCCTGATAGAAGTAAGCAGTTTTTCTTAATTGTTCTATACCCTCCCATGATACTACACATATACTACTTAGATAATTATCTGGGATCAGATCTTCCCGCAATAGGGGCATTTGCAGATCCCACTCATCGGAATCTTCATCGCAATCTTCATCGGAATCAGCTTCCATTACTGAAGAAACCATTTCAAACAGTTCCGCTGCTATATCCGGCAGAGTGGCAACCTTCACCTGAACTTTTTCTGCCGCCTCTTCGGCATCCGTTTGCGGTGTCTCTTCTTTTGTGCGCTTAGCGCTCCCAGGAGACACCGGAGGCAGGGTAATATTATATCGATTATTCAGGGCTGGAAACTGCTCGACCGTAATTTTTTTGCGCGAGGACTTAATAAAGCGACCTAGAGCTTCCAGCGCCACATACATGACCAGAGCCTCTTCTTCGTAGATAATTGACCGCAACCCCTCTAGTGGGTGTAAAGTCCCAAAATTCGGATCTATTTCTGAGAAGGGCAAGCTACCCAAATCCCAAGAAGACTCGTCGGAGTCAGCTAGTTCCGACTCATCGGAGAGTTCAAAAGTCAAGAACAGGCAATCTTGCTTGAGGAAGGCTTCTTCCAGCTTTTCGAGCGAGTCATGGGCCCATACCGCTGCCCGAAACTGCTTGAGAGAATCCAAGGACCGATATAGCAAAATGCCATATTCTTCACCCAGCATCCCCATCACTGAGACATAAAGGGTGCTCACATCCCAGCGGTTGAGTTCGATCGATAATACTTGGTACTCAGCCAAGATGTCCCAAGGACTCGCCTGCCAAATGTTACGTGCTTTGGAGAGCAACCCTTGAGCATACTGCGGCGGCAGTTGAGGAGGTCTGGTGATGAACTCCGATTGTAACTCTCGGAACAGCCGATCGATCAGGGGCAGATTTGGCACATAGTCAATGGCAATGTCGAGGTCTTGGAGGACCCCTCGCAGGTAGAACTGGATTTCTCGATCGCGGACTACTATTTTTTGGGGTAGGGCTGGTTTGGCCGGGCCCTGGGGATACTCGATCGCCCTGAGCAATGTCCGTACCACCACTTCTAGCCCTATCTCCGGTGCTACCATATCCATTGACCGGACAATGCCTTCCGAGCCATCCACCCAAATAATGCATTCCCCTTGCGCCTCTGAGGGGACTTCTAGTTCATTGCCCTGTTCATCGACAACCGGCAGACCAGCTGATATGGTGCGTCGATCGCCCTCCCAGACGCTGGTGATTTGTGGGAGTTTTTGCAGGCGACGGCATGTAGAGCGATTCAGAGTAGTCATAGACTCAGATTTATTGGGTACAAACGGGGGAGAAGCCAGCTGTGAGGTCAACCGCATATTTTAATCTTAATCTATTAAACTAAGCAAGGATGTCACCATCCCTGCTCGTCTTCAGAACCGGACTTGACACTTTCACGTCATCCGGCTCCTCAGTAACGCCACCTTTATCATAGGTACGGCTTTGTTTACTACCATCGCTGGCAGTCTTTATATCGTGGCAATGTCTGTGTAGTAACTGTAGGTTGTCGTACCGGTCCTTACCCCCTAATGAGAGAGGCTTGACGTGGTCAACTTCCCACTTGTCACAGTCCATAAACGTTAGTCCGCAGTGTTGGCATTTCCCTTTTTGTCTCTTGAGTAGTGTTGCTACCCTCTTACTCAGCTCGGGGCTTTTGCCTAACCTCGTACTCCAGTATGTAAGGTTCCCGTCGTATGGGCTTACTGTACCTTTCACTTTTATGTGTCTGATTATCTCAGTTTCGGAGTGTTTACACAGCGTTATTTCATCCTCTCCTACCTTGCACCGGAATCGCCATTTACCATCCTTATTTAGAGACCAGTATTTGCGGGCAATCCAATGACTTGATTTTTTGGGATGTCTTCTTTTTGCCCACTGCCATAGGATGTTCCATAGGTAGTTATCCATGCTTGCGTAAGTCTCCGAACTCACCGCCGCCCTGTAGTAGTTTGACCATCCCCGTATTATCTGGTTTAGTCTGCTTATCAAGGCTGCTTGAGATGCTGCTTTATGGCTGGCCACCATTTCTGATAGCCGTTCTTTATACTTCCCTATGGATTTATTACTGGGTTTGATTAGGGTTTTGAATCCTAGGGGTATTCCGTGCGTTGATTTGCCGGTTCTGTATTTACTCACCTCATATTGCCTTATGTTGAATCCCAGGAAATCGAATCCCGGATTTTTTCCTTTTAGCGTATGAGTTATTTTTGTCTTTTCGGCTTTCAACTCTAGCCCCATTCCTTTTAGCCACTCCGCCACCGCTGTCTGCGCTCTGCCTATCATCTCCTTGTCTTCGTGCATTATCACAAAGTCATCGGCATACCTGACTACTGTCAGCGTCTGCTTTTCCTTTTGTGTCCTGGCGAGTTTCTTCACTGCCTCCTCTAACCGGTGTAGGGCTATGTTGGCCAGCAGTGGTGATATGACTCCCCCCTGGGGTGTCCCCGCCTCGGTTGCATGCCATTCCCCTTTGTCCATCACCCCGGCTTTTAACCATGCCCGTATTTGCTTACGGATTGGTGATGTTGTATTCAGTTTTTCCAGTAGCGCTCTGTGGTTTATCTTGTCAAAGCATTTTGCAATATCGGCATCCAAGACCCACTTGGGTTTGTACCTGATGCTTAGGAATATTGCTTCAATTGCATCGTGGCATCCCCTACCCGGTCTGAACCCATAAGAGTTCCCTTCCATATGCGCCTCCCATTCCGGTTCGAGCGCAATCTTGAGGAGCCCCTGTGTCGCACGGTCGTACATCGTTGGTATTCCTAAAGGACGCTTCTCCTCTCTCCCCGGCTTTGGTATCCATACACGACGTGTAGGTTTGGCCTTATTTGAGATTTCAATTTGTCTTACCAGTTCTGAGCGTTGCTTTGGGGTCAGTGCTTTTATACCGTCCACTCCCGCCGTCTTCTTTCCCTGGTTGTCTTGAGTTACCTGTCGTACCGCTAGACTTTTGGCAGCCCGGGATTTTACCAGTAACCTTTGGAGTCTGCGAACTGGTCGCTTATTACGCCTTCCATTGCCGCTCTGTAAATTCGCTTTTGCAACTTAAAGACTACCCGCTCCAGCCGAGGCCAGGGGCTATCCTTCCATTCATTCATCGATTCGGAAACCCTGCTCATGACGTATGCATTGCTACTTACAACTTCACAATTGACGTTACCGTGAGGGCGTCAGCATATCCCATCCATTGCAGATAGGCGTTGGCTTCTCCTCGAAATCTTTCCCAGATACAACCTGCCAAATGAAAGCAGATGTTGCGCCTGTGGTGGCTACTCAACCTATCGACCGGTAGTTGAGAGTATGTATCTGGTTTACTTCGTTCCTCTAGATGATTGGTCGTAGTTTTAGATGGACTCTATATGCCGGGTTTGTTGTCAGTGCTTATTGGTCGGGGACAAAACCGCCAATGACCTATATCCTTTCCCTTTTGGGCCAGCGTATTAGCCTTATTCCGCTGGTTTGGGTTGACGACACTTATGAGCCTTCGCTTTCGTTCATCATGACTACTTGCTTGACGGTGACCGGTTTTGGCTACCAGTCAGGGCGCCTTTCTCTCCCGCTTTACGGATTGATGCCATCGCTACCGTCGGGTGAGTGCTGTCACTCCTGCACCTAGAGGGGTGGGCTTTCACCACCATCATCTAGAAGTTATCAGGGCTAATGGAACCCTGCCAGTGGTCCCTCGCCGGTGTTCCTCTATTGGTTCACCGGTGATTTACACTGAACGAATCGCACTTATCCAGACCCACCATAACAAAATCATACTCTCTGCTGCCACCATCAGCAGTTAATTCCCGAGCCGCCACAACCGGAGTTCCTCGATAGAATAGACAGAAGGATTTATACTGCGTTAGGAGTACGGCCAACGATGACACAAGCAACTCAAGCTCAACAACGAGGCATCCTGATGACGGCAGCTGCCAAAGAGCATATGCTCGGACTACGGGAAAAACAAGGGAAAGACCTCTGTCTGCGGGTTGGAGTCCGCCAGGGGGGTTGTTCGGGATTGTCCTATATGATGGATTTTGAAGACCCCAGCCAGATATCAGAGTCCGATAAGGTCTATGATTATGATGGCTTCGTGCGATTCGTTCCGGTATAAGCCAGTATGGTGAAAATCGGGTCTGGTTCCATTAGCCAGATAACTCTGGTAATCATGGGGGTTAAATTCCCCTCCCCCAGGTGCGGGGGTGACACCGGTCCTCGGTGCTGCGGAGCCACATCACCGTGGTGCTAAGCGAGGACTCAAATGAGGATAGCTGGCAGCCTAAGCTGGCAACTCCACTAGGAAAGAGGCTCATGGTCAGAACAAACAAATCTCCGTAAGTATCGTTACATAGAACCAGCGAAAAGGCTGATTGCGCTGGCCCAAAAGGGAAAGCAGTTCGCGTATCAATGCTGTGGCCTCATTGATATCGTACCCGCTCAGGACTGCCGGTATAGAGGAGAGACCTAAAAGCCTCGCGAAATGATACCAGGGAACGAAGTAACCCCTCGTGTGCTGTCCAATAGGACCAGTCAGATGTGAAGCGCAAGCCACGAGCGGGAAAGATGGCCCGAGAAGCTAATGCCTGGGCGGTGTCTTCCGCATGCTCTTGTCCTGAAGGACAAGAGCATGCGGAAGACGCCGGGTAATGCTCATGGATATGCTGACGCGGGTCGGTGATATCAGGAAACTACTGGTATAAGTAACCTCAAAACGTCATAAACCCGTCCGCAACGTATAGCGCAAGCGAGTTGAGGATTGAGGGATGTATAACTGGTAAAACGGACACGCAAATGGTGATCCTAAAGGTTTTTTAAAGCCACTCACCAACCAGGAAAGGGGCTAAATTGCAAGTAGTAAGGGCCAACGGCGAGTAATCCCTAGTAAGCCTACCCATGTCAAGGGCCTGGTACCCAGTAGCCGGATGCGATGAAAGTCGCACGTCCGGTTCCGAACGGGAGGGTTGGGAAGCGATTCTCAGCTCGACCCCTAATCAGGTCGTCTGCGACCCCAAGAGCCTCCTCTATCTCTATGGCTTGCAGCTGGACTACAGCGATGCCCTCATTGGCGGTGGCTTCCAATTCACTAACCCCAATGCTACCCAGTCCTGCGGTTGCGGCAAGTCCTTTTCTGCCTAATGGTGATTTGTGACTAGAACGGAAGTAGGGTGGGCATCGCCCACCTTGCTGCTAAGCTGTCGCGCATCGCTCACTGCATATTTGGCTATCGGATTAAATCGTGGCAACCCTCGACCCCTAAGCGTTTCAGCAACCCAGCCTGCCCCATTTGGGACTATGCAATTTAAATGCATCACAGCTTACCGGTACTGTCTGGACTGGATAATTTTTGATTGACTAAAAGGCAAATATAAGGTATATTGACATGTCTAAGGCAGCAGAAACCCTGTTTAATGAGGGAGTCGAACGATATCAAGCCGGTGAAGTGGCGGAGACCCTGATTCCGGTGTTCAAGGAGATTTGCGATCGCTCTCCGAAAAACAGCGCCGCTTGGACAAGTCTAGCATGGCTGTATCTGTTGGAGTCCAAACCAAAATCGGCGTACAAAGCCGCACTCAAAGCGGTGAAACTCAATCCCGACGATCCTCAGGCACGAGTTAATTTGGCCGCTGCGATGCTAGAAACTAACCGCAAGGGCGTCCGAGAACATGTCGATCGGGCCCAGTCCTTGATCGTGGGTTTTGCCGAATTGCGGGAGGAAGTTAAAGCCAATTTTGCAGACGGATTAAGCAGAAAGCCCGATTGGCAGCACTTAAAGCAGATCGAAAAGTGGCTGTTTGAGCTTTAATTAGCCCACAGCTGACCTATCGAGTGGAATTATACCACAAGTTCTGCGATAACTAAGCGCTTTTCTTACCTGAGCAGATAGAGGCAATCAATGAAAGAGCGACTGATCGATTGGCTGAATTTGGCTTTAACAGCGAATATATTTTTGGTTTTATGCAGTTTCGCCTGGTTAATACTGGCTGTTTTGGGCAAGGCTACGGGTATTCCCCTGGGTTGGGACGTCTGGTATCAACTATGGGAACCGGTGTTCACCCCGGCCATTGGCATCTTGGTGGCCGGTGCCATTATTAGTGGTATAGCTAGTTGGGTGGCTAAGCGCCTGAATTCAGATTCGACCTGATTATATCGTAGATGCTCTTAGCCATCAGCTTCAGCCGCCAAAGCATTATCAATACAAGTCTTTAACCTGTCTGCCAACACCCGCACATGAGGTTCGGCCAGCATACTAAAGTGGTCGCCGGGAACTCTGATGAGCTCGATAACGTGTTTTTCCCAACCCATTGCTGGGCTGCCTCAAATAAATCGGCAATGTTACTTCCCGGACACGACCTAACAGTTCTCGAACAGTAGGATTACCATTCAGGTTAGTCCGCAGCACTACGGTGTTGATGAAAAATCCAATCAGTTGCTCGATTTCCGGTCGATTGCGACCTGCTACCGGAGTGCCCAGGACGATATCTTTACTCCCAGCGAGACAGCAACAGCTTGAATGCTGCTAGTAAGGTCATAAAGACTGTGACTCCTTCTTGTTGGCTTAATGCTTTGATAGATTGACTTAAGGTTTGAGAAAGGAGCAGAGATTGCTTTTGACCTGTAAAGGTTTGGACTGACGGGCGAGGTCTGTCTGTGGGTAGTTCCAGTAAAGGTGGCGCACTTGCTAATTGTTGTTTCCAATAGTTGAGTTAGGTTTCCTTGAGGTTTCCCTGGAACCACTCTCGCGGCCACAGTGCATAGTCCGCATATTGAATTAGCAAGTCGGCGTCGGGGGACTTTTGGCCACTGCTTCTAGCTTCATACAGTGCCGATAATGAGTGCCATAATACCCCCATTGACCAACCATCGGAGATGATGTGATGCATGGTTAGCATCAACACATGGGATTGGCAATTCAGTTGTAGTAAGGTCACCCGCAGTAGAGGAACGAACTCTAAATCAAAAGGTTTTTGAGCCTCTTGTATGACTAGGCGCTGGACTTCCGCCTCCCGTTGAGCCTCTGGCAACTGTTGTAGGTCCATGAGGGATAGGGGAGTTGGCGTGGTCGAGGCAATTACCTGAATGGGAACCCCATTTTCGCTAGTGAACCTTGTCCGCAGAATTTCGTGACGGCTGATGATTTCCTCGAGGGCAAGTTCTAGAGACTCGACCGATAACTTTCCTTCCAGTCGCCAAGCACTGGCTATATTGTATGTAGCGCTTTTTCCTTCAAGTCGATCGAGAAACCAGAGTCTTTCTTGGGCAAAGGAGAGGGCTAGTTTGACATCTGCTGTTCTGGGCGTGATGGTTGATGCTGGGACATTTCCGGCTGTTTGACGAGCTGTTTCTATGACTTGAGCGAGTTCCGCTACGGTGGGCGCTTCAAATAAATGGCGCAGGGGTAATTCTACTGAGAATACCTCCTGTATCCTGCAGATGACTTGAGTGGCTTTGAGGGAATGTCCTCCTAATTCAAAGAAGTTGTCATAGATGCCGATTTTTTTCCTGACGAGAACTTGACTCCAAATTGCAGCTAGCAGTTCTTCTGTGGGACTGCTGGGCGGGACAAATGTGGTGTCACTGGCGGCTGAAATATCTGGTGCTGGCAACCCACGGCGATCGACTTTGCCATTGGGAGTTAGGGGCATTGCTTCCAAAAGAACGAAGGCGGAAGGCACCATATAGTCGGGGAGTTTGCTCTTGAGTAAGTCCCTCAAGTTGCTAATGGTGAGTTCAACCTTGCCAACGACATAAGCAACGAGACGTTTGTCGCCAGGTAGAGGCGAGAACCCGGGGAGTTGCTAAAGGGTTGGGAATGAATTTTTGTGCGGTTAGGTTTGGGCGGCCCTTATAGCCTCGGGCTAAACCAGCACCTCCGATATGCATTTCACCGGGAACGCCGATGGGTACTGATTGGAGATGGCTGTCTAGGATGTAAATTTGAGTATTGGCGATCGGACGACCAATGTGAGGCGACACAAAATCTCGATCGTCAGATATAACCAGTCCAGAAGTCGTCACCACGGTATTCTCAGTTGGCCCGTAGTTGTTAACCAACTTAAACGAAATAAAATCGTCCGGAAAGCGAGAAAGTTTATCTCCACCTGTCAGCATAATTCGCAAAGCAATATTTGCTCGCCAATCCAGAGATAGCAACTTTTATGCTAGTGGTGTAGGGACAAAAGTAATTGTTATTTGCTTTAACAGGAGCCAATCGCGCAGCTTTTCTGGGTCGAGAATATTCTCAGCTTTCACCAGATAAATAGTGGCTCCGGCTGTTAGGTAAGGCCACAATTCCCATACGGCAGCATCAAAAGCTGTTCCGGCTATCTGAGTGGATCGGTCTGATGAAGCGATCGCAAAATTTATTTGGTGCCATAAAACTAAGTTTATAAGTCCCGAGTTCCGAATTAAAACTCCTTTAGGTCTGCCCGTTGAACCCGATGTGTAAATTACAAAAGCTAAGTTGTTAGCTTTTGTTTTATTGACAGGGTTCTCTTGACCTTCTGAGGCAATAACATCCCAATCGGAATCCAACAAAATCACCTGGGCAATACTTGAGGGGAGTTCGGAAACCAACTTAGATTCTGTTAACAAAACTGGCACTTCCGAATCTGACAGCATATAATTCAAGCGCTCTGTCGGATAATTAGGGTCTAAAGGCACATAAGCACCACCGGCTTTGAGAATCCCCAAGAATCCCACCACCATATCAATGGAACGTTCTACACAAATCCTCACCAATACTTCCAGGCCTACTCCTAGAGATTGTAAATAATGTGCAAGTTGATTCGCCCGACTATTTAACTGACGATAGGTCAATTGCTCATTTTCAAATACCACTGCCACCGCATCTGGTGTGCGCTCTACTTGCTCTTCAAATAACTGATGTATGCACTTGGACTGAGGATAATCGGTCTGAGTATTATTCCACTCCACCAGCAGTTGGTAGCGTTCTTCTGGGGACAGTAAGTTTAAGCGAGCAATCGGTTGGGTTGGGTCGGTAGCAATGGCACTAGCAAAAATGGCAAACTGGCATTGCATTCTGGCAATGCTCTGCGAGTCAAATATTTTCGGATCGCAGACCCAGCAGCATTCTGTTCCCTCTTCCGGCAGGACAACGGTGAGGCAACTCTCAGACTCGCTCGAAATTTCATAATTGTCTAATTTCCTGACCCGTTCCACCACAACTGAGAATCTAGGCGTCTTTTTTAGTTCTGGTATCCGGGCAAAAATATCGCGTCCATAAGTCTTGTGCTGTCGGATTGTGTTGAGTTCATGCCCTAGGGTATTGAGCAGTTCTTCAAAGTTTTGTTCCGAGTCTATCTCGATGCGTAAATGGATTGAGGAGGCAAAAAAGCCCTCTACCCTCGCCCACTCTCGTTGCCGCTCATCTGCGTACCCGATATCGAAACGTTTCGTTGCGCCAATCCGAGACAAATAGCCCACAAAAGCCGCCAAGAGGAAGTCTGCTACGCTCCAACTTCTCTGACACCACTCCCAGAAAGTCAACAGTTCCTTGGATAAAGTCATCTGTCGGCTCTCGGATTCTCTGGGCTGACCGAACGCTCTAGCCAAAGCTGCATATGGCAACGAGACAGGTTCCAATGTCGTTAGCCTTTTGACCCAGAATGCTTCATGCTAGCAAATTTCGCGATCGCATTGAGATAGATGCACTGCCAACTCTGGCGATCGGTCTGCTAAACGATATCCTTCATACAGCCCGGATGAAAGCATCGATCTCCTCGGCACGTCGGTTCCAGGAAATCACGCATCCTGCCTCCGGTCTCTGATAGCGTCCGAAATAGCTGCGATCGTCCAGCTTTTGTTTTCGTGGCCAGACTCCACCGGAAGATAGCTCGTCAATTAACTGCGTAAAGGAATCGATCGCCGCATCATAACATTTTACATTCAGAGTCAAGGCGGTTTCCTCGGGTGCGATGTCGAGTACAACCTGTTTGAGAATATCCCCTGTATCAACTCCCTCGTCCATCTGATGCCAAGTAATCCCATGACTTTTCTCCCCATACATCAATGTCCATGAAGTTGCATGGACTCCCGCATATTTCGGCAAAGGAGCATCGTGGTAATTTATGGCACCCAATCGCGGCAACTCTAAGACCTTTTTCTTTAAAATGTAGGAATTTACGATACTAAACAGAGAATCAAACGGTTGCTGGCTTAAAAACTCGGTAATTTCCACCGATGGCCGATCCTGATTTCGGTAAGGTATCCCTCGTTCTTTTGTCCAGTCACCGATTAATGAATCTGAGGAGACCACACCGCCTATTTTATGACCGCGAGCTAAAATAATTTGGGCACATTGGATGGGTAAACTTCCCTAGCCAATAATAAAACAGCTAAAAATTTTCCCTCTCGGCTTTTCTGTCCTTTGATTCTCTGTTCGCTTCATTAGCCCTTTTCTCCTTTGTTTGTTTCTGATAGGGGGACAACGCGGGTTAGAATGTAGATAGGCAAGCTCTATGGCACGCTGTCCTTAAAGGCTAGTTTTCCCACTCTTCCTACACCCTACACCCTACATCCTACACCCTAATTTCACCCTACACCCTCCTTGACTCAAAAAGGCAGTTCCTCTTGGACATTGAGAGATTATCTGGCGATTCTCTGCTGCCTTGAGTTTGCCTACTACTGTATTTATAGTATCAAGCAAACGACTGTAGGTTAGTTGAGACCGACCAGCAGCGACAATAGAGCTATGTCTTGGGGATTTTTCTTGGCCCTAGCCTCAAGCATATGGTATACTCCCAAAGGGATTGAATGTGTCCGGAGCGAGGGGGGAAATCCCTGACCGAAGCAGTCCGGAACACGTAGATGATCCCCCTCCGAAGCAATCTCCTACCCAGCGCCGTGGATATTGCTTCGGGGGGGTTAATCCTACGACACAATGCTTTCAATTCGACCCACCCTCGCTCCGGACATTACTGCCTTAAAAAGCGCAGTTTTTGACCGTTCGCAGTATATACTTGAATTTTCTCTAGAGCTTGTTTTGGCGTTCATAATCTTCTGTCAAAAGGTCAGGTAAGCCTGTTTAGCATGACCAAAACATTTTCTCTTTCACTTTTACCTCACTTCCCTATTCTTCCTTACCCATTCTCGGGTGTCAATGGTGATAATACTGAATCTTAAGCGCAACTTCAAACACTTATATCTAGAACCGGTCTGCCGCCACTTGCAGGATGCTAGCTTAACATGAACTTATTTTTTTAGGAATAACTCAAGTTGCTCCCTACACAAACACAATGCCTAAAGAAGCTCTCCCCTGCCGTTTTCTAGTTCCAATAGAGACTATATTTATTCATTTTAGCCTCTATTTTTCTCAAGAACCTCGTCTTCGGGTATATTTTTATCGGTAGCAACTTGGGTTAGGAATAAAGCTATTCCTAAAACTACTTGTAAGTCCTGCTTCCTGTTCGGCCAGCGCTCTCGATCAGATATTACCTGTTCAACATCATAGCATGTGCAATATCTTTTGAACCGAATTGACAGGCAATTCCAACTATCGATCACCCAGGATCTGCTCTAAAGCTGATTTCACGGTCCGATATTGATACTCAAAGCCCGAGTCCAAGGTGCGTTTGGGCAAAACCTGTTGACCTTCCAGAACTACCTTGGCCCCATCTCCCAATAATAACTCTAAAGCTATGTTGGGCACTGGCAACCAGGAAGGTCGTTTTAAGACAAGTCCCAGATTCTGGCATAATTCCGATAACCGGACTGGGTTGGGTGCAGTGGCGTTGAATACTCCTTCAACTTCCCGATGACCTAGGGAAAACAAAATCAGGTTAACCACGTCCTCTCGGTGAATCCAGGAGAACCACTGACGACCGGTGCCTAGGGGACCGCCGACAAACATTCTGAAGGCGGGTAGCATTTTGGCTAACGCCCCTCCCATGCCCAGGACAATGCCCAGGCGCAGAATCACCAGTCGCACCCCAGCATCTTTTACTTTCTGAGCTTCCGCTTCCCATTGGGTACAGACATTCGCCAGAAAATCGGCACCCGCTGGACTGCTTTCGACAAAAGTGGCCGTTTCGCTAGTGCCATAGTAGCCGATCGCGGAAGCATTCACCAACACTTGGGGCTTGGGGTCGGCCTTGGATATCGCTTCCACGATTTTTGCAGTCCCAATGAGGCGACTATCTCCGATCGACTGCTGGTATTTTGGAGTCCAGCGTTCGGAGGCAATGGGCGCACCCGCTAGGTTTACCACCGCGTCACAGCCTGCGATCGCTCCTTGCCAGTCCCTTGATGCCGTGGGTCTATAGGTGACAATTTCTAAATTACCGAAAGCAGTAGGAGGAAAGACTCGCTTGGCCCTGGTTCCGTCGCGACTGAGAACCAGTATTTGCTCTCCTTGTGCATGTAGACGCTCTACTAACCGACTACCGACAAATCCCGTCGCACCTGTAATTGCTACTTTCATAGACCTCACCTCCACTTGCTCTAGTTTACAACACTCCGGGAAGGTGCATCTGACTTTTGCTGCTAGCATATTCGCTCCGGAGCCCAGAAACCAGGTATATGGGAAAAACCTGGTTTCTTAATCTGGTGTCGAGCTTGCGGTGTAATACCATTTTGGAAAAACAATACTACAATTAGTTTCAGCATCATCTTTTTAGTCGGTATAACACCGAGTGATCGCGCAGCGCGGCGTCAGCCGTGCGCTATCGGCCTTTGGGTTTGAACCGGAAGGTGTCGAGTGGGTAGTGTTCAGGAGATGTCCCCGAGGTAGTGCGGGAAATCTTGTGCGCACAATATCGATCGGAAGCCGAATCAGATCCTAACGGATATGTTTCCACTCCCACCTTGTCCCTGACGCGCAAATTGATTCGGCAAAATGTGGTGATATCCGCCTTGGAGCTGGCGATCGAACATCTAAGGGACTTTAGCTGTGAAAGCGACGGCAACATCGTCACCTGTCGCAGTCTTGACTCTATGTGCCCAGAACCCTACGATGGTCGTTACGCCAAGTACAACGAACCGACTTGGGTGATTGAACAACATACAGAGCCCTGCATTGCAAAGCAATAATAATTTTACAGAAAACCGGGTTTTTTAATTCCTGCCTGGTCCCCGATTGTAGTAGACTTGATTTTCATCCGATCGAATATTTTGATAGTCCAGTGCTGATATCTGCCTCTGTTATTGCCTTAGAGTTAAAACTTGCCGTCGTAGCAGTCTGGTTGGGAGTCCTGTTCCTGCTAGCCGCGTGGCTACATCGCGACACCCAGACCGATGCCGAAATCGTCCGCAAGGTGGTTCACATTGGTTCGGGTAATGTAATTTTGCTAGCCTGGTGGCTGGCTATACCGGCTTGGATCGGGATTTCGGCCTCGATCGTATTTAGTGCGATTACCGTCACCTCCTACTTCGTGCCAATTTTACCAGGTATCAACAGTGTGGGACGGCAAAGTTGGGGGACATTTTTCTATGCTGTCAGCATCGGATTGCTAGTTGCGGCATTTTGGCCCTTGCAACAACCCCAGTATGCCGCCTTGGGAGTCTTGATGATGACCTGGGGAGATGGTTTAGCTGCGCTGATCGGTCAGCGATCTGGACGTCATCAATATTATGTCTGGGGGATACAAAAGAGTTGGGAAGGTTCTGGGACGATGTTCGCAGTCTGCTATCTTATCTGTAGCCTGATTTTCCTCGGAGTCTATGGCAATCTCTGGCAAACCTGGCTGCTGAGTTTGGTTGTGGCTGTGGTGGCTACCGGTTTGGAAGCTTTCTCTAAATTGGGCATTGATAATCTGACCGTACCCTTGGGGAGTGCTGCCGTGGCTTTTGCTTTAATGCAGATGGCGCTATAATGACAATTAAAATTATTATAGCGTTGTAGAGGCAGGTTGAATATTCATCCAATTTCTCTAATAAATAAACAAGTTTATAGTAGATTTTGCCCCTTTACGTATATGGGTACAGGGCGGCGATCGCCAAGGAGATGCAGGTATCGATCGGGAACATCCTGAACCAGTTCTGGCTCTGGAATTGTTTCACAACGGGGCACAGAGAGAATCAAAGGCTCATCAAAGGACTTGTTAAAGAACTGGCTTGCTATTTCCCGAGCAAGTATTTCTGACATCAAAGATGGAACTGCATTACCAATCTGTCTTTGGATTTCTGTTTGAGGACCATTAATTTTGAAGTTCTTGGGAAAAGTCTGAATTGCGGCCATTTACTGCCAGGAAAGTTTTCTGTTTTGCCAATGAAATGGGCCAATAGCCGAGCCAGGCTGAGCTTGGATAGTCCAGCTTGGTAGTCTTTTTGATAGTTTGAGCAAGAAACTCCAATACCTCGTCCTCCATCCAAATAAAGGCAAGCCACCCTTGCGATCGGTGTGCCAAAGGTAGTTCTCATTTTCTGGTATAGACGGCAGCAAATCAGCCCACTTTCCGCCAAGCTTGAGTTTCTGGCTCTTGTCCTCTGGAATATCTCCGATCGCTTCCCATGCAGAAATATAAGGGCTAAACCCCATATTACTGAGGAAGGTAGTTTCTGCCTCTTCAATAGGAATGTGAGTTGGTTGAGGAAAACGAAAGCGTTTGCCATTTATCGCAGCAATCAGAAAAAAACGCACGCGCATCTGTGGCACGCCATAATCAGCAACATTTAGAACCGCCCAAGCAGGACTATAATTAACACCACAACGACAGTTGATCTCGCTGATTCTTTCAATAATAAACTGAAAACCCTCTTCCTTGCCGTTATAGTTCAGCCCATGCACATTTTCTAACAGGAACACCTTGGGCAGTATATCCTCAACGAACCGGAAATAGTGAGAGAGTGTATTGGCACGTAGATCTTTCAGTCTGAGTGTATCTCCTTTGCTCCAATAGGCAGACTTTGAGAAGGGTTGACAGGGAGGACCGCCAAGGAGTACATCACAGGAACTCTTTTTGGTGCCAATTATTCTAGCGATTTCACTGCTAACAACTTCTTCTACGGGAGCATGAAGGACATTTTCTCGGTGATTGAGACGTAATGTATTGACTGAATACTTGTCATAGTCATTTGAGAACTGGATCTTGAACCCAGCAGCTTCAAAACCGTAGTCAAGTCCACCACACCCTGAGAACAGACTTACGGCTTGAAAATCAGATTTCTGGGTCATAAACTACCTCCGTTTTCTTTCTGTTGATGGCACCGATGATATCTGCGAGACCATTTTTTGAGATCCGCTCAAAAATCTCTGACCAAGGCTTTGTCTCTTCGGCAATGGAAATATGCACGTTTACTTCTGCGCTTGCCCCAGTACCCCAGGCGCGAAGACCTATGCCAGGAGTCCGCTTTGGCTTCTTCTGGAGTATGCGGATCGACTTCATTGCGGAGATCAGATGAAACTCGGGATTGGCAAACTCATCCCGAATGCTATCCCAATGGCGAGTCGTCATTCCGTAGACAAACTTGTCTTCTGCATCTCTAATTCTTGTACCGGAGTAGTCATTTATGATTCTCCAGACGATAGCCTCATTGTCATCAAACAATGGAATCAGATGAGTGTTGATAGACTCGACAATAGTATAGTCGATCGCCACTACGTAAAGGAGGTTTGGTTCTTTTTCTATAGCATCATAGGCTTTATAGACGGGGATTGGAATGCAGTCATCAGGCTTCAAGCCAACGAGTTGCTCCGCATTTTCAAATCGCGTCCCTGCATTTTTTACATTGACAGGAAGACGTAATTTGCCTTCGGTAAGAGTGAAGTCAATCAGGGTGTGTCCTGACTCTCTATCGTCTTCATAGTCAACTGTACTACGTTGGCATAGCAAATTATCAAGTTTTTCGATAAAACGTTGCAGCTGGGAAGAGCTTTGTGATTGGGTTTTCCGCAGATCCTGTTTTGGTTCTTGGCTTAATTCTACACAGGAAACCATCTCGCACAAGTGTGGGGACAATTTCCCGTGCTTTGGTGAGGGAAAAGCAGCCCCTCTCATACAGGTGACGTGCGACAGCTTCTTGTGAACGCTCTTGGTTTATTAACCACAGATAAGCCTTTGAAGTCCAGTGCCTATCCATCGCGAATCTGGAAGGACGGCTTGTATGGCCTGCGCTGCTTCTGTTTCGGTATAGTTTATATTCGCCATTAGCAATTTTCCATAGCGTTCCGGCGTCGCGCACTGCGTATACGCAAATACAAATGCATGCATTATCGTTGCTCCCTTACTATCTTAATCCTTGTTGTCGCAAAAGTGCATTTGCCCAAGCTGCATCTGTTTGGGATAAGCGCGGCACGGGTTCTTGAGAGTAATCGATCTTCAAGTCGTAGCTACCAATGTCATATATTCCAGTTAATAAATCTCGTAAGTCTATAACTGGTTCGGGATCTTCGGCACGCAATGGCAAGGGAAACGATGGAATTTGATTTTGGAGGTTAAAGGCATATAAATCGGCTTTGGGACGCTGTTGACCGCGACTAACTAAAATCCGATAGTGACTTTTGATTCCCTTATTGACAATTGGCATCTGTTTCCCCGATCGCAGTAAATCTATTTCCACAAAATTAGTCGAACTTCCTAAGATTTGCTCGCGTTTCGTGAGATAAGCATCTCGTCCTTTTCCCATTCTTTTATTAACAGGAGATAAGACTTCAATGCTAGTTACAACTTTCTTGGTTGCCACCTCCTTGATTTCTAAATAACCTTGCCGAACAGTTATTGGCATTGGTAGGGTTACTGTTATTGGTTCTGCTGTCGGTGCCGCCACCGCAACTGCCGTGGGGTTTGAGGTACTAATTTTACCTGCTTTTGACAGCACCGATACATCGGGAATACCCACAAGCAAAGATTGTTCGTCGTTGCTTTCATACATTCGTACTTCTACCGAAACCACATATTTCGGACGTAGTTGAGGCGATAATGATTGCGCGATCGCCGTTATTAAAAAGTGATGGAATCCCGGCCATAAATCAGGATGTTCCAAATAGGTATCCATGCCGGGAAATGGGGATGGCATTAGTTTTCCTCCTTATCGGTTAAGTCTAGCAACTATTATATCTTAATACTAGATTATCCGCTTGTAAACTTAGGAAATTGGGGCGATCGCCTCCGTGAGCGCGACATAAATTTAGTCTTCTACTTCCTTTTCTTCTTCCTCAAACCGGACATACTCGTACAGATCCGTTAAGGATATTTCAAACTAAACCGATACTAGAGATAAAACCGACTCTTCTGATTCTAGGTAACGAATTAACCAGTTGTCATCATCATTTTTGATATAATGTTCTACATCAAACCTGTATTGGTCGATCGTGATATATTCTTTAAAAGTGGGAATCTATCGATAAAATTGAAACTTATCTCCTCGATTGTAATTGCGGGTTTAATTGGATAGCACTTCCACAATGACAGCAGGATTTGTGACCGTATCTTTGCGGTTATCATGGTAGGCAATATCGCCACAGATAATTTGCAAGTCTGGGTAGGTGTAGCGGGGATGGGCAGGGATCCAGAGGCGAACATCACTGCTAAAAAAGCTGTTTTTTTGGCCCCGCCAACTTTAAGAAAGCAACTAAATTGAGCGCAATGCGATTATGATTCGCAGTGCAGCCCGTTATGGATGCAATTTCTCCGTTGTGGTATTCGTGTTTGATGTCCGACTTGGACTCCAATGCCAAATATTCTTCTGGAGTGTAGGTGTGAGGCTTTGCTTGCACTAACATGGTTGATATCCTGGTCGTTTGTAGTAAACGCTAAAGCGTTTGCCGTTTGTAGTAAACGCTAAAGCGTTTGCCGTTTGTAGTAAACGCTAAAGCGTTTGCGGGTTTGTAGTAAACGCTTTAGGGAACTCCAAGTAAATAATCCTCCTTTAGGATCCAGTAGTCCAGATGCACCAGTTGGTACAGCGATAGAAATTGGGTAATTTAACCTAAGTTGCTACCTATAGAACCTCAACTCCTTGCAAAGCGCCAAAATCAGCCAAAATCAGCCAAAATTACCTTGTGATTTACCCCAAAACAGCATTTTGGCGAATAAATTTACCAAAATGGCTGTCTGGGAGGTCGCAATTTTTATAGGTAGCAACTTGAGTTAATTTATTTTTTGGAAGTCCCTTAGCATTTTAGCGATCGCATCGGGGCAGGGCATCAGTGAATTGAGCGGATGTTCCGACCGATTATCTTCTGCGGTGCCCCGGAGATCGTCCCAGAATTGTAGATGCTGCGCCGACCCGGGACCGGTTGCACCTTCGATGTCCCCCAGAGGGGACGCGCTATTCGCACTACCCCAGAGACATCGCGAAGTCATTCTGACGCCAGTGCCAAAGATGGTGACGGAGAAATAGCTGCGTTGGGTTAGAAGTGAAAATTGCTATAAATCAAAAGCCCTGGAATAGAGTTCTTCCAGGGCTTCATTTTTACAGAGAATATTTATCATGCCAACAACTAGAGCAGCTGGACATATCTGCTCCGATCTCCACTAGCTGGATGAAAATCGGTCAGTTATTATACCCAATGGCTGTAAAAATCGCCATCAAATGGTTGTACGCCAATGGATGGGTAGTCTTCACCATTAGGACGAAAGATTTCGTTGAAGGCTTCCACTAGATATTGGATCAGTTCATTCATGGAAATTTTCATCGTACCATCTCCTTCTTAAATGACTTGCTATATCTCCATCATAGGGGCTGTAATCGTGAATGGGATCGATACTATAGGATTATTAATATTTTGTTACTTTTGGCAATATTTTATGTAAAAAAACTACATAAAAATAATTTGATTAAGTTATATTAAGTCAGTTATCAGGCCGAAACCACTTGATTGCAGTGATTATAAGCCCTCTAGCTGGGAGATCGAGCCACTAGCTTTAGTAAAAGCAATAACTCCGATCATTGTTACAGTTTGTAACGAACTTCTGAGCGATTGCCGGTATATACAGGGATAAAGTTACTATCATCAAAAGACACGCGCAGTCAGACTGACAATGGCTGCCTGTTATGCCTGTGTTGGTCGGGACTAGCGCCGGTAAACGCTAAAGCGTTTACTACAAACCCGCAAACGCTAAAGCGTTTACTACAAACCCGCAAACGCTAAAGCGTTTACTACAAACCCACAAACGCTAAAGCGTTTACTACAAACGATTCTTTTTGGCGTTGACAGGGAAAAGTTCTATCCGATCGCCGACTACTACAGTATGCACTTCCCACGCAGCTGCCGTTTCAGGATAATCTTTGCGATAATGTCCGCCCCGACTTTCGGTGCGAAATATTGCACTTTTGAGCATTAAATAGCCGATATCCAATAAATTCATCGTTTCTGCCGCAATTTTTAATTGTTGGGAGGCAATTTCCGACTCAAATTGGATGCTTTCGGTGGCCGATAAATTCAAAATATATTTGCCAATCTCTAAATCTGCCAACTTCCAACGCCAGGAACAAACTTGAGAGATCGCCTCTTCTAACACAGACTGCGTTCGACAAATCCCCGCACTATGCCACATTAAGGCCGGCAACTTTTCTCTCACCAACTCTACCTGCTCTATTTCCCTACTCCAGTCTCCCTTGAACGCTGTCAAAGACTCGTCCACCTTACTATCTACCCTATGGTGGGCGGTGGCCACCCTACCGCTAACTGGTTCCACTTCCAAAGAAAGCAGTTGCGCGGCAAACACAATACATTCTAACAAAGAATTGCTCGCCAAACGATTTGCTCCATGCACTCCCGTACTGGCAGTCTCGCCAATGGCATATAACCCCAGTATAGAAGTAGCATTCATCAAATCAACCGCCACCCCTCCCATCCAATAATGAGCAGCGGGTGCTACTGGTATCGGTTGCTGGAAAACATCTACCCCCCACTGCTGACATGTTTGGATGATATTCGGGAAACGATAGCGAACCCTTGAGGGGACGATCGCTCGCAAGTCTAAATATACATTAGCCGTTGCCGGATCTGGGGCGGTTTTTTCTAAATGGTTAAAAATTGCCCGACTGACCACATCTCGCGGCGCTAACTCTCCTTTGGAATGGTAATCAAAGGCAAAACGCCTGCCCGACCCATCTACCAAATGGGCCCCCTCTCCTCGTACCGCTTCGCTAATCAGAAAGTGAGGTGCCCTCGGTTGGCTGAGGGCCGTGGGATGAAATTGCACGAATTCTAAATCCCGCACTGCTGCCCCCGCCCGCCAAGCGAGGGCGACTCCATCTCCGGTACTTACTGAGGGGTTGGTGGTTTTGGCGAATATTTGACCCCCCCCACCGGTGGCTAAAATTACTGCATTTGCCGGAAGCCACAGGATTTGATTTTGGTACAGGAGGCTGATACCCTGGCAGCGGCCGGTTTGGGGGTTTTGCCACAAGCTGAGGGCAAAGGCTTGGGATAATAACTGGATGTTGGGGCGTTCCGATACTCTAGCTGTGAGGATCTCAACGATCGCCCGTCCAGTGGTATCTTGAGAATGCAGGACTCGGGACCGAGAATGGGCAGCTTCTAGGGTTGTTGCTAGTTTGTTATTAACTGCGTCAAAGGCTACTCCTAGTTTTACTAAGGAGGCGATCGCTTCTGGGGCGTTTTCTACAAGAAATTCTGCTGCGGCGCGATCGCACAAACCTACCCCTGCATTTAAGGTATCTTCCAGATGCAGTTGGGGGGAGTCGTTGTCCGCTATTGCTGCCGCTATTCCTCCTTGGGCCCATTTACTCGAACCGGTTCGGAGTTTGTCTTTAGTAACTAGGCCCACGCGATAGCGTTCTGACAGACACAGGGTAGCATAGAGTCCGGCTGCTCCCGAGCCCACTACGATAATATCAAAGGTCGAGTTGTTCAATTTTTTCTCCAGATTTTAGAATATTTTTATAACTCTAACTTCTAAAATTTACACTACCTTAACATATTTTTGGTAAACTTCACTATAATAAAAAGGCAAGTGCCTTCAGGAGCAGATATTGGTGGAAGATATCCAACTGACGATCGATCCGTCGGACTATAGCCTGTTAACGGACCTTTACCAACTGACAATGGGTGCCTGTTATGCCGGTGAAGGTCTGGACCAGCGATGGGCCAGCTTTGAGCTGTTCCCCGTCGTCTGCCAGCCAGTTTTGGCTATTCGATCGCAATGGGTTTGGCTCAAGCTGTGGACTACCTAGAGAAATGGCAGTTTAGTTCCACCCAGCTGAAGGCTTTGCGATCGACTGGGATTTTTGAGGGGGCCCCAGCAAGCTTCTGGTCCCTGCTAGCAGATGGCCACTTCAGCGGGGATGTCTGGGCAGTGCCAGAAGGAACAGCGGTGTTTCCTGATGAACCGGTGCTGCGGGTGGAGGCCCCATTATGGCAAGCTCAACTGGTAGAGACTTACCTGCTGAATGCGATTAATTATCAAACTCTTTGTGCGACAAAATCGGCTCGGATGCGGGATGTGGCAGGTACAAGGGTGCCACTGCTGGAGTTTGGCACCAGACGGGCCTTTAGTCCTCAAGCTTCGGTTTGGGCGGCCCGGGCAGCATTAGCAGCGGGGTTCGATGGCACGTCTAATGTGCTGGCAGCAGTTAAGCTGGGACGCAAGCCTGTGGGAACCATGGCTCATGCTTTGGTGATGGCGATCGCCTCCCTAGAAGGTTCTGAGTCCCAAGCGTTTACAGTTTTCCACCGCTATTTTCCCGGTGCCCCCTTGTTGATTGATACCTACGATACCGTAGCAGCTGCCAAAGATCTGGCAGAAAAGGTAGCAGCAGTCCAAATGCAGCTAGCAGGGGTGCGACTAGATTCTGGAGATCTGGTGGCCCTGTCCCAAGAGGTGCGATCGCTACTGCCAGGGGTGCCGATCTTTGCCAGTGGGGACATAGATGAGTGGGAAATTGCCCGGTTAAAATCAGCAGGTGCCTGCATCGATGGCTATGGGATAGGAACCAAACTGGTAACTGGAGCTCCAGTGAATGGGGTCTATAAACTGGTAGAAATTGATGGCATTCCGACCATGAAGCAGTCCAGTGCCAAAGTCAGCTATCCTGGGAGAAAACAAATATTTCGGCAATTTGAGGGTTCTCAAGTGCAAGCCGATAGATTAGGCTTGGTAAGCGAATCCCCTGTAGAGAACGAGGTGCCATTACTGCAATTGGTGATGCAGCAGGGTAGGCTAGTGCAGGAACCAGAACTAATAGAGGCGATCGCCCAACGGACTGCCACTGCTGTTGCCAGTTTACCAGAAGCAACCAGACGCTTAGACAATCCTACCCCGCTATCAGTTGAAATCTCAACAGAATTACAGCAGTTAACAGAGAAAACAAAACAATCCATTGGCTAAAGCCCGTAGCCCGCCTGCGCGGGCTTGGTTCTCGTCGCCGCACCCTTTAGGGTGATGGCGATCGACAATAAACAATAAACAATAAACAATAAACAATTAGCAATCAACAATTAACAATGAACAAGAAAATCGCTCTTTTTGGCACGAGTGCAGATCCACCGACAACTGGACATCAGACGATAATCAACTGGTTGTCCCAGCATTATGACTGGATAGCAGTTTGGGCGTCGGATAATCCCATGAAGGTTAATCAGTCCTGTTTGTCCCAGAGGTCTGCTATGCTAATGATCTTGATCGAAGAGATTAATTGGCGGCAAAATATTCGTCTGCATCCGGAACTCAGCCGTCCCAGAACCCTAGAGTCCGTGGTCAAAGCGAAAGCCCAGTGGCCAGAGGCGGAGTTAACCCTGGCGATCGGTTCTGACTTAGTGAGACAATTACCTCGTTGGTATGGAGTGGCCGATCTATTGCCACAAGTTAAGCTGCTAGTGGTGTCCAGACCAGGCTATACTATCGATCGGGCGGGTTTGGATCGGCTGTTGAGTATGGGGGCGGTGGTGGAAATCGCCAAGATAAATGCTCCAGCAGTATCTTCAACAGCCTATCGCGAGCAAGGAGACACCAAAGCCTTGACTCGGACCATCCAGGACTACATCGATCTCCAGCATTTGTATGATGTTAGCAGACAGCAGCAAGCCAGTAAACAAACAACCCTTAGCTGAGTTCAAGGTGGGGGTAGATAATGTAATTTTTTCCGTGGATACCGCCCAAAACCGCCTGTTAGTCCTGCTGGTGATGCGAGAAAGAGAACCCTTTCGCCACCAGTGGAATTTGCCCAGAACTCTGGTCCGTCAGGGAGAATCCTTGGAAGATGCCGCTTACCGGATTTTAGCCGATAAAATCCGGGTGCAGAACCTTTATTTAGAGCAACTTTACAGCTTTGGTAATCCCGGGCGGGATCCCAGAGAATCTGTAGAAGGGGTGCGTTACCTGTCCGTGAGTCACTTTGCCCTAGTGCGGTTGGATCTCGCGGAACTGACCCCTAGGTGGCCAGGGAAAATTGCTTGGTATCCGATCGATCGAGTACCCCAATTAGCATTCGATCATAACAAGATTTTAGAGTATGGTTACAGACGCCTGCGTGCTAAGCTAGAATATAGCCCAGTTGCCTTTGATGTGTTGCCGGAAGTTTTTACTCTCAGCGACCTTTACCAACTATATACCACGGTTTTAGGAGAAAATTTTTCGGATTATTCCAATTTCCGCTCCCGCTTGATCAAATATGGTTTCTTATGCGATACTGGCCTTAAAGCTTCGCGCGGTGCGGGACGACCCGCTAGTGTCTACCGCTTTGATGCGGAGGCGTTTGCGGCTTTTAAGGATAAACCTTTGCTATTCATTTAGGAATCATAAAAATCAAAGTAAATGAAAATTGCGATCGCCCAACTAAATCCGACTATTGGTGATATTAATGGCAACGGCCAGTTGATTATAGATGCAGCAAAACGGGCAGCTTCCGAGAATTGCCAAATATTGCTGACGCCAGAACTGTCTTTGTGTGGTTATCCACCGCGAGATTTGTTAATGCATGACTCTTTTTTGGAGGCAATGAATGCATGTTTACAAGAACTGGCCGTAAAATTGCCACCAGCATTGGCAGTATTAGTAGGAACTGTAGCACGCAATACAGAAGCCCCGAGCGATGGAGGTAAACCTCTATTTAATAGTATTGCTCTCCTGAGAGATGGTAAAGTAGAACAAATGTTTCACAAGCGTCTGCTGCCGACTTACGATGTGTTTGACGAAAACCGTTATTTTGAATCAGCGTTAGCAAGTAAATATTTGACTATCGAACTAGAGAACGAAATAAACATCGGGGTAAGTATTTGTGAAGATTTGTGGAACGATGAGTATTTTTGGGGTAAAAGGAGTTATAAGGATAATCCGATCGCGGATTTGAGTAAAATGGGTGTAGAGGTGGTGGTGAATTTGTCAGCGTCCCCCTACAGCATCAACAAGCAGGAATTACGGGAAGCAATGCTGCAACACAGTGCTAGACATTATTATAGACCGATAATATACGTGAATCAAGTGGGGGGGAATGACGACATAGTTTTTGATGGCAGCAGTTTTGCATTGAACAGTAAAGGGAAATTGATAAGTCGTGCCAAGGCATTTGAACCAGATTTTATGGTAATCTCATTTAATGAGAAAATACTAAACTTAGAAGCACCAGAGGCAGTACAGTTAACCCCATTAGCAGAATGTTCAGAAGCGGAAATTTGGTCTGCATTGGTACTGGGAGTACGGGATTATGCTCGTAAGTGTGGTTTCAGGAAAATTGTGCTAGGTTTGAGTGGAGGCATAGATTCGTCCTTGGTGGCCGCGATCGCCTCTGCTGCGATCGGTCCAGAAAATGTGCTGGGGGTCCTGATGCCTTCACCTTACAGTTCTGACCATTCAGTTAAAGATGCCCTATTATTAGCAGAGAATTTGGGCATGACTGCGGAAACAATTCCCATTGGGGATTTGATGTCCAGTTACGATCGCACGTTAGAGAAAATGTTCGCAAGAACGGCATCAGGGGTAGCAGAAGAGAATATTCAGTCGCGCATCAGGGGGAACTTGCTGATGGCGATCGCTAACAAGTTCGGACATTTGCTGGTATCAACGGGCAACAAGTCAGAAATGGCAGTAGGATATTGTACCTTATATGGAGACATGAATGGGGGCTTAGCAGTCATATCCGATCTGCCCAAAACCAGCGTCTACTCAGTATGTCGCTGGCTAAATGCCAAGTCTCAAAAGGAAGTCATTCCTGAAAACATTCTCACCAAACCCCCCAGCGCCGAACTCAAACCCGGACAAGTAGACCAAGATTCTCTGCCGCCCTACGATATCCTAGATGATATTCTGCATCGCTTAATTGAAAACCATGAATCCGAGGCCCAAATTGTGGCAGCAGGGCACAATCGGGCAACAGTAAACCGCATCAGAAAAATGGTGAAGCGGGCAGAATTTAAGCGCCGACAGGCACCTCCAGGATTGAAGATTACCCAGAGGGCCTTTGGCACGGGCTGGCGGATGCCGATCGCTAGTTATCAGTAGGGTGGGCACTGCCGGCACTGCCCACCTTACCCTTGGGGTACTGAGAAACCAGTTTCTGGATTGTAAATGCAAAACCTGTCAATTTGCGGCTATAATATATTAAAACAAAAACAGAACAGACCCAACCATGAATGTATTGCTGACATCAGAACTTGAGGAATTTGTTTAAAAAAAAGTCAATACTGGCAAATATCAGTCGGCCAGCGAAGTGATTATTGTCCCATTGCGACTACTTGAACAACAAGACAGAATTCGCCAAATGCAAATCGATAAACTGCTTCGATGTCTCTGGGGAGCGCTATTCGCACTACCCCAGAGACATCGATCGGAAATTGCTATTGGTATTGAGCAAGGCGAGAGAGGAGAAGTTTTTGATGGGGAAGAGGTAGTCAGAGAACTACTTGAGGAGATCGACCAAGGGGAGCAAGCCCAACAATGAGCCATTATATTCTGACCGCTCAAGCAAAACAAGACCTAAAGGAAATTAAAGATTACATCCTCACAACCCAGCAGCGATATCTCCTGTGTGCCGAGTCCCCTGGGACAAGAGCACAGCAGGAGATATCGAAAGCAAGGCGTTTTGTTCAGGCATTCCGGCAGCAATGCCAGCTTATAGCCAGGTTTCCGGAGATAGGTCGCAGTTATAGTCAACTAGCTCCTGCATTACGAGGGTTTCCACTTGAGAACTACATCATCTTCTACCGTCCGGCTGCAAAGGGAATAGAAGTTGAGCGTCTGCTGAGTGGCTACCCTGACTTAGAGGCTCTTTTGTTGGAAGCTGAAGAGTAATGATTTTTCCATTAGTTTAAGCATTATATTCTTAGTCGGTTAAAACCTTCCTTTAGCTATGACGCGGGAAGCCTTTGGGTTTTAACTCCCGGTGAACCTCCGGCGAGCTAATAGCGAAGAGAGGGAATTATAAATGACTATTATGAACAGTGAAACCTGGATTATTTTCTATGCCGAACCGGAACAACCGGGATGGGAAACTCGCAAGCTGCCAATGGGGGGACTGACGGATATCCTAGATGAACAGTTAGATTATACCGAAAAGGGAAGCATTCCTAAAGTAGGTGATCGGCTACGGCAATTTCTGCGCATTCCGGACTTTGCTTCGAAGCGGTTTCCTGAAAGTTCTACTCATGTCCGAGATGGAGACTGGGTTGTGACTCGGGTGGAAAGCTATTCCCCTAAATCTCATGATTGTTCCAAAAGGGAAATTGTAGTGCTTCTAACGATCTCCGGAGACATCGAAAGGGCAATGCCAACAAGTGAGGAGATCGCCAGATAAAATGCGATCGCACTTCTTCCCTAAAGGAACTACCCACCCCGTCAAGTAAGTCGATGGCGACCCCAAAGAGCAAAAATCAAGCGGGCCTTGTCAAGAAGCCCGCCTGTATGTGATCAATATGGAATAACTAGAATTAACCTAGCTAACAGTAGATGTATTAAAAATAACGCCGTTTACGTCGGGCTGCAACTAACTTGCGTTTGCGCTTCTCCGGTGGAGTTTCAAAATGGCGACGGCACTTGACATCTGCTAAAATCCCGGCCTTGGAAACTTGGCGCTTAAACCTGCGTAAAGCGGAGTCTATTCCTTCGTTTTCACCTACTACTACTTGAGTCATACCTCCTCCTTTTCTAGGGCTATTTATAACTAGAGTAGTTAAAATCGATTTAATTGTCAGTAGTTAATTGTCAGTAGTTAGTTGTCAGCGGTCAGTTGTCAGTAGCGTAGGACGAGCGAATCGCCTGGGAATCAGTTGCTCGGCCTGGTAAACCCTCACTTGTGGCCCTGGTACGATGTGCGATGCGCGAGCTAGTCGCACTGCGCATCGGCACATTGCGTGGTCACTGGTCCTACTACTTACATATTTATACTATCACTAAGGATTACCTTGAACAATGGATTTAAAAGTGGTTAAAGTTTCCAGGTTAATCAGTCCGCGACGAAAGCCATTTTGATTAGACATGCCCAGAAAAATATCATTGCCCCCTTGAGGATTGCGTGAAAATCGCGGGCTAGTGTTAATGTAGATGGAAGCACTGTTGATGCCCAAGGCAAACTGGCGGCTTTCCTGATAAGATTCGGTAACCAGACAGTCGGCGTGACCGCTGCTGTAGCGGTTAATCCAGGCGATCGCCAACTCCAGAGAATCAACAACGGAAAAGGTAACTATCTTGTGTAAATAGGCTTGTTGCCATTCGGAAGGTGAGGCCAAGGTTAAGTCGGGAAAATCTTGCACTAGCTGAGCATCACCCCTAATTTCAAAACCTTCTTCCTTCAGACTATTCCAAAGCATCACCAAAGAAGAAGTATTTTGATCGTGATGAATCAATACCTTTTCTATAGCATTAACCGGGTCGGGTTCACTCTCATGAGAGTCTAAAATCATCCAGCGGGCAATATCCAGGCTGCCAGAAGGACTCCAGTACAGGTAACAGTTGCCGATCGCCGATTTCAATACGGGAGCCGTCGCTTGTCGCATCACTTGCTGCACGAGACTAGGACGCCCATAGGGAATCACCAGATTGATATACTGGTCCAGCCTGACCAAATCCCGAATGGAAACCCCAGGATCTGATGGCAGCAGTTCCAGACAGCCTGCTGGCAGTTTCGTCTCGGAAATGGCAGTCTGTAGCACTCGGGCGATCGCCCCATTAGAGTTACTCGCCTCACTTCCCCCTCTCAGAATCAGACTGTTGCCAGTTTTCAGACATAAACCTGCCGCGAGCGCTGACAACTCCGGGAACGCCTCATAAATTAAAGCGATCGTCCCCAAAGGAGTCCGCTGGCAGTAACTCTGGCATTGTTCAACCTGATAATCAGCTTCCATCACCTGTTGGAGAGGATCGGGTAAATGAGCCAACCTATGCAGAATTTGTACGCCGGTTCCCAGTCGTTCTGGCGTCAGCTTCAACCATTCCAGAATCAGTTCAGGCACCGCCATCTCACGAGATGCCTCTAAGTCCAGGGTATTCGCTTCCAGGATGTCATCAATGGAACCCTCTAGTCCCTCTGCCATCGCCTTTATCGCTTGAGAGCGGTTATTTCCAGACCTGCTTGCCAATTCAAGACTTGCTTGATAGGTACGGTCAATGGCAGCCATCGAATTAGGTGAAGCAGCAAAAAAGTCAGTTGTCATCAGCGCCTATAAGTCAGCCATTGCATCATTACCAACAGTAACACCACTAATAGGGGAGCCATCACCCACAGCCGCAGATATGCACCGGCAAACAGAAATATCCATAATAGGCAAACCACCAGCAGTACCAAGAACGTTAATAACATTACTGACCAGTAATGTTCTGACCAACCCGAATGAACTTTCTGCCACTCTCTACCCGTCCAGCACCAAGTTTTCTTATAGGGATAGTTCGTTGATAGTTGCTCCATAACAGTCCCCCCCTCTTGGACAACAAATATCTGCTGACATTTGTTGCAGCCCAAGGCTTCGGTCAGAATGATATTACTCAACCGACCCCGACGTCTACAAGGACAGGGGTACTCCACATTCAAGTCAATTTTTTCAGCTTTCTCAGATGGCACAAGCAGCTTACCGAGTTAAACCATCAGATCGACAGCTATTAACTGGCTGTCATTTTACCAGTTCCCAGTTCCCAGTTACAACTGACTCCCAGGCGAGACGCCCTGACTACACGCTACGCTACGATATCTCCTGTGTGCCGTCCGCGTAGCGTGGCGCAGCCATGTCCCGTGGGAGAAGAGCACAGTAGGAGATATCGAAGACTCCCAGGCGAGACGCTCTCTTTTATTTTACTTTCTAAGCGGGTAACGCGATTCGAACGCGCGACATTCACCTTGGCAAGGTGACGCTCTACCGCTGAGCTATACCCGCAATCAACCTTCCTTATACTATCTTGTCACAGCAATTGCAGTTTGTCAACAGTTTTTTTCTAATTAGACAATCCGCAATTTTAGCTGCCTTTTCTCTGGAAGCCGGTCATGACGAGCGTGCTTCTTGAGTTCCTTATACTATCTTGTCACAGCAATTGCAGTTTGTCAACCGCTTTTTTTCTGGGGATAACTGCTCTAAACAGATAGCTGGCTGCTGTAACGATCCTACCTCTCCCATAGTAGCACTATTTTCTTTGAGATGATGCACAGTCTCCACAAAATCTCTAATTCCTTGAAACTGCCGGTATACAGAGGCGAAACGGACGTAGGCCACTTCCGATAGCTGTTGCAGATGCTGGAGCACAAGTTCGCCAATGAAGCTACTGGTGACTTCCCGCACCGATATCCGTTGTAATTCTGCTTCTATTTCATCCACTAGTACCTCCAGTCTCACGGTTTGGATACCGGTCTTCTCGCAGGATTTGACAATCCCGCGTAATAACTTGCAACGGTTAAAGGGCTCCCGCTGACCATCCCGCTTAATGACGGCGATCTCGACAAATTCAATCCGTTCGTAAGTCGTGAAGCGACGCTGGCAATTTAAGCATTCTCGCCGACGGCGAACGCTCTGACCGCCTTCAGCAGATCTCGATTCGAGCACTCGACTTTCTGTATGTTGACAGAATGGACATCGCATGATCTGTGTCTCAAGCAGGATGGTGGACCATTAGATGGCCTTCTTCATTACATAACAGGCTACTTGCCAATTCTTGGCGGATCCCGAAAGGCGATCGCAAAGAATAATGTACCCAATGCCAAAGTCAGAATCAAAATGTAGGCAACGCTTTCCATGTCAGGATTTCCCCATTCTCTAATTCAGATCTAGTATTCACTTTACCATAGGCTGGTGCGATCGAATCAAATAGGGGCAAGAAATTTTCCCGCCCCCCAATTAAAATTTATGCCAGTGCTGTCTATACAGCTTCCTTGCGGGTTGTTTCGTCACCCACTTTCTGGAAGACGCCGAACTCAACCTGCTCTTCGAGGCCCTCCTCAATTCCAGCAAACACATCCCGGAACAGAGTGCGGGAGCCATGCCAGATATGACCGAAGAAGAACAGTAGAGCAAACACCGCATGTCCGAAGGTAAACCAACCACGAGGACTGCTGCGGAATACGCCGTCAGAATTTAATGTTTCCTTGTCAAACTCAAAGGGTTCGCCCAATTGAGCCAGGCGAGCATATTTCTTGACCGTTGGTGGGTCTGTGAAGGTTTTACCGTCTAACTGACCACCGTATAAGCTGACCGTGACGCCAGTTTGCTCAAAACTGTATCTTGATTCTGCCCGACGGAAGGGAATGTCGGCACGGACGATGTTATCAGAGTCAGTCAAGACTACGGGGAAGGTTTCAAAGAAGTTAGGCATCCGACGCACGGTCAATTCCCGACCTTCAGCATCTGTGAATACTGGATGACCAAGCCAGGTTTGGGCAATCCCATCTCCCTGGTTCATCTGACCGGTGCGGAACAGACCGCCCTTAGCTGGGCTATTGCCCACATAGTCGTAAAAGGCCAGTTTTTCGGGAATCAGATTCCAGGCTTCTGAGAGGCTCTTACCTTCTGCTACACTTGCTTGCACTCGTCGCTGAATTTCCTGCTGGAAATAGCCTTGATCCCACTGGTAACGGGTGGGGCCAAATAGTTCGATCGGGGTAGCTGCGCAGCCGTACCACATTGTTCCGGCGACCACGAAGGCGGCGAAGAAGACTGCGGCAATACTGCTGGAGAGTACTGTTTCAATATTCCCCATGCGCAGGGCTTTGTAGAGCCGTTCTGGCGGGCGCACCGTTAAGTGAAATAGACCAGCGATCACCCCAACTATTCCAGCAGCAATATGGTGAGCTGCGATTCCTCCTGGGTTGAAGGGGTCAAACCCAGCTGGCCCCCATTCTGGTGCTACCGGTTGCACGCTGCCAGTTAAACCATAGGGGTCGCTCACCCAAATTCCTGGTCCAAATAGTCCTGTGACGTGGAATGCTCCGAAGCCAAAGCACAGCAGACCTGACAAAAACAGGTGGATGCCAAACATTTTGGGCAAGTCCAGGGCTGGTTCGCCAGTGCGGGGGTCGGTAAACAGTTCCAAGTCCCAATAAACCCAGTGCCACACTGCTGCTAGGAATAATAGACCGGAAAGCACGATATGAGCAGTCGCAACTCCTTCAAAGGACCAGAAGCCTACGTCAGTTGCTGTCCCCCCATAAATATTCCAACCGCCCCAAGAGTCGGTTACACCCAGACGGGCCATGAAGGGCATGACAAACATCCCCTGACGCCACATGGGGTTCAAGATTGGATCGCTTGGATCGAAAATGGCTAGCTCATACAATGCCATTGAGCCAGCCCACCCTGCTACGAGGGCGGTATGCATTAGGTGTACAGCAATCAGTCGTCCTGGATCGTTCAGGACGACTGTGTGTACGCGATACCAGGGTAGTCCCATTGAGTAGGATCCTCCTCTACTACTTCTTTTAGCTAATGTTCTCTAGCGGATCGATCGTTAAACAGAATATAACGAATTGTAACCAGTGTTGGCTGCGATGACAACCTTTTCTCAGCGAGCTGCGATCGTCTACCAGGGTCACCATTCAGTTGTCCCTTCGGCACCGACCGCTACACTGCTTGACAATTTTCGCTTATATAGCATTATATGTTATATGTAAGCAAGATTTCTTGATAATTCTTCACATAAGTTCAATATTGATCCAAAAATGGCTAACATCAAGTTTGTCAAGGAAAACCGTGAGGCGATTGCCGCCGATGGAGCGAATCTGAGGCTGAAGGCTCTGGAGAACGGGATCGATCTGTATAAGACCTGGGGGAAGATGACCAATTGTGGGGGCTACGGTCAATGCGGCACCTGTATTGTGGAAATTGTGGCCGGGATGGAAAATCTCTCACCTCGGACTCAGACCGAACAGCGCAAGTTGAAGAAGAAGCCCGACAACTACCGGCTAGCCTGTCAAACTCTGGTGAATGGCCCAGTTTCTGTGAAAACGAAGCCGTGAGATCGGATCTGAGGTATTCTAGGTACGTAATGGTTTCGTGTCTATTCAGTAAGGAGGCTTGCAAGGGATGGAAGTTAACGATCTCGGATTTGTGGCCAGCATTTTGTTTGTGTTAGTGCCTGCTGTATTCTTGTTGATCCTTTACATTCAAACGGCTAGCCGTGAAGGCAATAAAGATGCTTAGAGTTAAGCACTGACAAAACCGATCTGTTGGTGCCGGCATTTGGTGACGGCACCTTTTTAGTCGGGCCTAGTCAGGGAACCGGACTAGCAACACTGGACAGTTAGCATTCACCCGGACATAGTCGGACAGAGAACTTCCGAGCAGTCGATCGAGGTCTGGCAAGGTCTTGGCCACGGAGGGGCGTCGGTCTGGGGAACCGAGAATTAACAAGTCTATATTCTTATCTTCTGCGAGGCGACAGATTTCTTTGCTAGCATCACCACGGGAATTGATGCAACTATAAGCAACTCCCATCAGTTTGGCCTGTTTGGCCGCTTCCTTCAACAGGTGATCCTCTTCAGGGCTAGCGACGTTCTTGTCTGGGTTGACGTGAGCTAGCACCAGTTTAGCTTTGCCACCTGGAAGATCTCGCAGCAACGATAGAGCTAGCTGCAAGCTCTGCTGGGCCGCTGGAGAGGGGTCGAGAGCCACCATGACGCGGTAGATTCTTTTGACATAGACATCGTCCTTCACCAGCAGCATGGGACGAGAGGCTAACTGGAAAACGTACTGACTGACTGAGTTCTTCAAGATGGCTTCCAGACGTCCTAAGGCCCGCGAACCCATAATAATTAGGTCAGAATCTTCTTCCTTGGCAACTGCGAGGACGACATCTTTGCGGTCTCCCTGTTTCAGTCGGGGATTGATCCGGTTAGGATCGTCGATCTTGATTGATTTTACTGCCTCTGCTAGAATCTTACCGCCCTCTTCTAGCTTTTGTGACATGGCTTGGGCTGTGGCTTGGGGAGGCACGACGTGCAATACTGTCACCGATGCCTGCTTGATGCTCGGGATTTCCAGCAACATATTTACCATCTGTTCGCACAGTCCCCTGCCAGCGACGGTTACTAAAATCTTCTTGAACATATAAACACTTCTCGCAATTAATTCGCTTCTGTTTATTCAGCATAAGCTTAAGTATTGACTCAGAGTTTGAAGAAATGTAGCGGTTCGTAACAATTTGTAATGTGAACGAAGAGTTGAGTTGGTTTGAATATCGGGTATATTGCTTGGATGGAGGAGGCGCGGGTAGAATGCTTGCGTTTTTTCAGTCTCAGACTGGGAACCAGATTCAGATGTGAGACTCGTCCTAGTTATTCAAATATACCATGAAAGCAATTTCTCTCCTGGGCTCTACTGGCTCTATTGGTACTCAGACTCTGGATATTGTGGCCCAAAACCCCGAACAGTTTCGGATTGTCGGGTTGGCAGCGGGGCGCAATGTGGAACTGTTGGCTCGGCAAATTCGCCAGTTTCGCCCGGAAATAGTGGCTATTCGGGCAGAAGCAATGTTGCCCGAACTGAAAGAGGCGATCGCCTCATATGACCAGCAACCTATTCTCTTAGCAGGAGAGGCGGGAGTTACGGAAGTGGCCCGTTACGGCGATGCGTCCACTGTTGTTACTGGCATTGTCGGTTATGCTGGTCTGTTACCGACTATAGCTGCTATTGAAGCTGGTAAGGATATCGCCTTGGCAAATAAGGAAACGCTGATTGCTGGCGGTCCAGTAGTTTTGCCTTTGGTGGAAAAACATAGGGTAAAGCTATTACCTGCTGATTCTGAGCATTCTGCTATCTTTCAATGTCTGCAAGGAGTGCCATCCGGTGGTTTACGGCGGATTATTCTGACTGCTTCTGGTGGTGCTTTCCGAGATTGGCCTGCCGAAAAATTAGCTCAGGTACGGGTTGCTGATGCCATTAAGCATCCTAATTGGTCGATGGGACGTAAGATCACTGTCGATTCTGCTACCTTGATGAATAAGGGGCTGGAAGTAATTGAGGCTCATTTTCTGTTTGGCATGGATTACGACCAGATCGATATCGTGATTCATCCTCAAAGTATTATTCACTCTTTGATTGAACTGCAAGATACTTCTGTGTTGGCCCAACTGGGATGGCCGGATATGCGCTTGCCTTTGCTTTACGCTCTCTCTTGGCCCGATCGGCTCTATACTGATTGGGAAACTTTGGATTTGGTTAAGGCTGGGAATCTGACTTTTAAGGAACCCGAGCATGAAAAGTATCCTTGTCTGGGCCTTGCCTATGCTGCGGGACGTGCCGGGGGTTCTATGGCTGCGGTTTTGAATGCTGCTAATGAACAAGCTATCTCTCTGTTCCTAGAGGAGAAAATTAGGTTCTTGGATATTCCCAGAGTGATTGATTATGCGTGCGATAGACACCTTGGAGAACTCTGTCATCATCCGACTTTAGATGATATTATAGCAGCAGATCGATGGACAAGACAGGCTGTTTTGGCTGCTGTAGATACGGGTGTTGCTTCTGGAAAGCAGGCGACATTGGTTTCTCTGGGATAAATTCATGCATGCTAGAGCATTGGTCAAGTATTCTCATTAACCGGGTTTCTTGACCTTATCTCTATATTTTTTGGTTGTCAAGTTAACTTTTCAAGCATTTAATCCATCCTCCGATCGCCGTGCGTTAATTTTATCGAATCACGCAATTCCTCTGGAGTAGGCTTCATCCAACCGCCCCGCTTTTCTCAACTTTGTGGTAGCATTGTCACAACCCCAATGCTATGTGAATTACTTCTACAATTTGTGGCTCTGTATAAGCCACAGCACCAACCTGTGTAACAAATCCATCTCGATCATAAAAAATCTGCAGTTTTACATCACCTATTTCTGAGTTAATGTAGTAAACCTCCTGGTAATTGTGGTGTTCCGGACGGCTGCTAGAGCAATTTCCTGATGGTGATGCCCACCCTACAAACATGATACAATTTTATTCACTTCAGATAAAAAATATTTGCCTGCGATCGCCCACCAAATTATCCTAGATTAAATTCCTTGAGGGCTGGTAAAAAGTTCTTATTTTCGTGACTGGGGCGACTGAGTTTATATAAAGCAAATCGCTCCACCGGTGTTAAATATGCCCATTGTTCTGAAGTAATAGTTACGTCAAGTTCTCGTGCTTTTTCTTCTAAGCTAGCAGGGATAACTGTTGCATCCATCCATGCCGGATGGGGGTCAATTGGCAGTACAGAAGCAGACTTACCCGTGCGTTCGGTTACCAACTCCTGGAGAAATTTCCCGTAGGCTTGAACTTCTTCTGATTTGTTGCAAGGCAATTCTACCAGAATTTGACGTTCTTCTTGGCTAAATTGGTGCCAGTGAGATAGTTTGAGTTTCACGCCGCAAGTATCAAGCTTGAGGCGCACCTGCATAGGAATGCAGCGTAGGGAGTCTACAAAATCTGCTTCAAATTGGAAGAAAACCTTTTTTCCCATATCTTAGTCCAAATGCTAAATCTAAAATCCTACCACAGTTTACTTCTATATACACTGAGTGGGTTGCGACGCAACCCACTCGATGGCTGGAATTAGCAGTAAGCATTCAGCTGAATGCTTACCATTGCCTAATTAAAACGCCGCTTACGCCTTCTGGCGATCTCCTTGCGCTTACGTTTCTCGATCGGAGTCTCGAAGTGGCGTACTCGCTTTATTTCTGAGAAAATTCCCTCCTTGGACACCTGACGCTTAAACCTACGCAGGGCCGAATCTATACCTTCATTTTCGCCAACTATCACTTGGGTCATAAGTTCTCCTACAGCACGTGGGTAGATATCTCAAAACTTCTGCCTTGCTTGCCCCAGCCTGGGGCTTCAGCCAGTTTAGTAGCGATTGTGAGAGAATCCATCCCGAGAAGAAGAGAATCCGTCTCTGTTGCGACCACCACCTCGACGGCCACCTCCACCTGGACTTCTTTCCGTGCGAGGCTTAGCCTTGTTTACCTTGATTTCCCGATCCATCCACTCAGCCCCATCTAGAGCTTCTATGGCCGCTGTTTCTTCTTCCTCTGTTTCCATTTCCACAAACCCGAAACCGCGCTTACGACCCGTGTCGCGGTCAACTGGTAGCTGCACCCGCTTCACCGTTCCATATTCTTCAAAAATGCCACTCACATCCTCTTCCGTGGCTTGGTAGGATAGGTTCCCTATATAAATTGACATGGATTACCTCCAGAATCATTGATTGTAGAGATTGAGATTCGGAGATATGCCTGATTCAGAACGAAAACAAACTACTCAGCCGATCTTCTCCCTTCTTTTCTAGCCTAGCACATAAATTCGGCAATGTCTAAAATTTTTTGGCAAGCAGCTATCTTTGTCTGGTCATCATTATCTTCTCTGGGGTTGTAGTATAATCTTACTTCTGCTGCATATTACACCGGCGCACTCCCACCCGTCTCGGGAGCATGTCAGTTGTCAGTTGTTAGTTGTCAGTTGGTCCTATTAACAGGTAATTCTGTCAGGGGAAAACGCATCTAAATCCTGGAAGCCTTTCCCAGGAAGCATTCTCTAATTATATAAGTATAAATACTTGAAAATCTCAAACCCTTGTCCTGTAAGCGTTTCAAAAATAAGATGCGTTTGCCCTGGTAATTCTGTAGAAGTTGTAAAAATTCTTATAACCAACTGGTGTAGTACAATATCATACATTTAACTAATACGTAATTTATCGTTGGGATTACTATTATGCTACTTTTTGTAATCTGTACTAGCTCTGATGATTTAGGAAACAGGACGTATATTTATTTATACGGATACGAACTTTTCTGTTCGTTTTCATCACAAGCTGTTTGTCATCATTACGTCAGACATTTTGTCGTGCGGAATGTAGGTTATAACATTATCGTGCGACTTGTTCCGGCGTAAACCAGTAATGGTGAAAGTCGGGTCTGGTTCCATTAACTAGATAACTCTGGTCATCATGAGGGTTAGTGCGTGGTGCTGTCCTCATTTGGACAAGTTAGATGTAAAGCGCATGCTCACGTGGGGAGGGATGTCCTAAGAAGCTAATGCCTGGGCGGTGTCTGGAGCATGCCGATGGCGCTACGCTGGGGGCGCCAGCCGTGTCCTGAAGGACAAGAGCATGCGGAAGACGCCGGGTAATGCCTAGGATATGCAGACGTACAACGGATATGGTAAGAAGTCCTGGGAGATAGTAGCTTTCCAAACGTGCATAACCAGGAGCAATCCTAGGTAGTAATGATGGATTAAAATCCTAACCGGGTAAAAATGTAGATCCCCCAAGATACGGGTACCTGTTAGTAAAGAGCGGTTATGGTGGTTTCCTAGTTCTCCCCCGCGAATCTTCCGGAGTTAGGTACTCAACGGTTCATTGACTGACCATAAAGAAGCGAAATCTCATAGGATAAGGGACAACGGGGGTAACCCCTAGTAATTCTGCTCATGACAATAGCTTACCAACCAGTAGCCCTGTGCGGTGAAAGTCGCTCTTCAGGTTCCGAAAGGGAGGGTTGGGAAGTGATTCCCAGGGAGACCCCGACCTGGATACGATCAAAAGCGTCTCTCATCTTATATCTGTAGCTTTTTTTATAGATTTATTATTTTTTATTAGTACTGCGGATGATTAAGTAGCTAATGGAAAGAGTAAAAACTGCTACACCCAAGCCTATCAGGTCACTGGCTGACTTTTTTTCCAGGTCGATAATAATGATTTTCCGAGCTACAGCAATTAGGGAAGTGATAATCACTAACTCTGCTTGCACCACATGTTTGCGCAGATAGGCTGTGATGTTTTCTAATATTTCTAGGGCAATCAGGACGTTTAGGAACAGCCCGAATACTTCAAATAAGGTGGTTTGATAGAATCTTAAGGGATCGAGAAATATCTGTCTAAATAAAAAGATCGCTATGTCGCAAACCGTGACAAATATGACCACCACCATCAACACGGACAGTACCTTAGATACGATCACCTCTAGGTTCTCGATCAAGCCCATAAACTTCTCGGACTCCTTGGCTATGCTGATAAGTTTCTGGGCTTGTTTCGGTAACCGCCGCATCACTTTTCGTTCTTTTGCATTTGTTCTTTGCTACGGGCCCAGAGCCAAAGACAATTGGGCGATCGCTAATTAGCGATTAGAGATGGTTCCGCCAAATTGTCTGCTGCTGTCAAGTCCCTGACTACCCTAGTCAATTGTACAGCACAGGCTTTTAATTCGGGTTGCCCTGATTCGGGACAAGCTTCTGGATGAGTCAGGGCGTTTGCTTCTGACTGTTGGGCCCAAAGTACTCCCCAGTGCATCGGCACAAACACCGTACCCGGAGATATTGCCTTTGTTATTCTAGCAGGAAAACGGGCAAATCCTCGACGCGATCGCACTTCCACCCAGTCTCCTTCGGAGATCAACAGCTTGCTGGCATCCCGGGGATGAATCTCGATAAATGGTTCCGGGTGCATCTGGATGATTTTCTCAATCCGACCGGTGCGGGTCATGGTATGCCAGTGACCGTAAACTCGCCCCGTCGTCAGCACGAAGGGATAGTCCGGCGAGCTGGGTTCTGCTAGTCCTTTAGCATGATAGGCCCCAAACCTGGCCCTGCCATCAGGGGTGTGGAATCGCAGATCGGTGTAGAGACGCTCTCTGGGAACATCTGTAGTCCGATCGGGGCAAGGCCACTGCATCGGACCATGCTGGCGCAGCCGATCGTAACTGATACCGGTCATGTCGCAAGGGCGCGAGCGGGTCAGTTCAATAAACTCTGACCTGACAGCAGCAGAGTCGGCAAAATCAAACTTATCGGCAAAACCCAGGCGACGGCCTACTTCGGCAAATATTTCCCAGTCGGCTTTCGCGGATCCCACCGGTTCCCGGAAGGCCGGACATAGAGTCACCACTCGCTCTGAATTAGTCATTGTACCAGTTTTTTCTCCCCACTGGGCCGCCGGTAATACCACATGGGCATAGGCGGTGGTTTCCGTCGGGTAATAAGCATCCTGATATATTGTAAAGGGCGAGTGCAGCAATGCCGCTTTCGTCCGAGCCAGATCTGGCATACTCACTGCTGGGTTAGTAGCAGCTATCCACAAGCAACCGACTGCGCCCCGTTCCAGACCGGTAATCATCTCCCAGGCAGTCAGACCCGGATGAGGCGAGATTTGCCCTGGTGGGAGTCCCCATAACTGTTCCACTTCTGCCCGATGTTGGGCATTGGTGACTAGCCGATAACCGGGCAATATGTGTGCTAGTCCTCCTGCTTCTCGTCCCCCCATCGCATTGGGCTGACCGGTGAGGGAGAAGGGCCCCGCCCCCGGTTTGCCAATGTTTCCGGTCATCAGATGCAGGTTAACGATCGTGCGGACTTTAGCAGTACCTTCTGTAGACTGGTTTACCCCCATCGACCACATGGACAGAACTCGCTGGGATTTGCCCCACCAGCGGGCCGCCGTCTCCAGTTCGTCGATGCGGATGCCGCATTGTTCGGCTACCAGTTCCGGTTGATAATGGCGAATCACTTCTGCGTACTCGGGAAAACCGGTAGTGCATTCATCAATAAAGATCGTGTCTATCATACCCCAGCGCATTAACAGGTAGGCAATGCCATTGAGTAAATCAATGTCAGTGCCCGGTCGGATCGCCAGATGTAGGTCCGCTATCTCCGCTGTTGCTGTCTGGCGGGGGTCTACCACAATCATCTTGACATCTCGATTTTTTTTGTGGTACTTGCGCAGGCGGTTGAAGACGATCGGGTGACATGCAGCAGCATTGGTGCCAATCAAAAAGGCCATGTCTGTCTGCTCCAAGTCATTGTAGCAGCAGGGAGGACCGTCGGCCCCAAAGCTTTGGATATACCCGGACACCGCTGAGGACATGCAGAGGCGGGAGTTAGCATCAAAATTGTTGGTGCCCAGACATCCTTTGATTAGCTTTTGGGCCACGTAGTAGTCTTCGGTTTGGAACTGACCGGACCCGTACATGCAAATTGCCTCTGGACCTTGGGTGAAGCGTACCGTTTGCAGGCGGTTGACGATCCGATCGAGGGCTTCATCCCAACTCACCCGCTGCAAGGGTTCGCTTAAGGAATCTCGCATCATTGGGTATTTCAGCCGGTCTTTGTCTAGGGATTCGCTCACTGTTGCCCCTTTGACACATACCATACCTTGGCTGGAGGGATGGGCCCGATCGCCCCGAACCTGCCAGATGGGATTTCCCTGACTATCTCTATGGGTGGCTTTACCAGGCTGGGCGGGGGGTAAAACTTCTAGACCACAGCCTACGCCGCAGTAGGGACAGAGTGTTTTGGTTGGGTCAGTCATAATTTCTTCTGAGGATAATATATCGCTTATGCGCCCTCGATCGAGGATGCTTTGGTGTCTCCTGGGTAGTGCGAGTACGATGTTTGTGCGAATAGCGCTCCCGGGGAATATCGAGATCCCAGGAGACACCGTGGGATCTGGCGCAATTGTGGTATTGCCAGAGCGTAGCGTGCGCGCTCGCGCTCGTTTTCAGCATGTAGATATTGCTAGTTAAGAAGAAACTGACAAAGCTAGCGATCGCCACAACTGGAATCATGCTCGTATCAGACAAAACACGCTCGTATCACGCTGGTACTAATTGGCGTTTTCGTCACCGCCACATTCACCGCCGCCAAAGTAGTACAGACTGGCAACTAATCCCCCATCCAGAGGGGTCTTCTGGGTAGTGCTCCTAGGGGTCGGGAGACACCGATCGCTGCTGCACAGATAATCCTATGAAAATAGCTCAGAGTGCTAAATTCATTCTCCTGCGCTTTTTTCGATGATGCTTTTTCCTCATATCTTGCTGTTGGGACTGTCGCTATCTCTTTTGTTTTAATATTCACTCGCTGACCGTCCTTCTTCTCTCGTCAATCGGTTATGCAAGCTAAGCATCCTGGAGATCTTCGGTCAATAAACAGGGTTTCTTTTGGGGAAAATGCTGATATTTCGTCTATCACCTCACGAGAAACCCTGTTTCTGAGAATACTTTCCAGATGTCCTAGGAGCGAAAGAATCAGCCTATCTTTTCCGCGATAAATTGCTATATTTTAGCAATTTATAATTAGAGGAAAAAGCACAGGAATTAGCAATTGTTCGTAGTAAGGACTAAAGTCCTTGCACGCAGTTCGATTAGCGCTACGCGCACTGCGTATATCACCGCAAGAGGTAAGCACTAAAGTGCTTACTACAAACCAATTTATTCTTCGGCGATCGCATTAGGCAGGGCATTGGTTGCGTATTCTGCTTCACCCTCGTGGTGTTCCGCAAAGGAACCTTCAGGTTCTTTCAGGTAGAAGACACAGATGAAGGCCACAATTAAAGCCATGACTCCTAGGACTTCAAAGAAGACGCGGTTGCCGACATCGCCTGCGGGTAACAAGCTGAAGAGAGTCAGGTAAACTACTGCACCTACGTTTCCATAAGCCCCGACATTCCCGGCTATCTGACCCGTGACCCGCCGCTTAATTAGAGGGACGATCGCAAAGGTAGAACCTTCACCTGCTTGCACGAAGAATGAACAAGCCATTGTCAGCAGCACCGCTATAGGAAGCCACCAACCGCCATTAACTTGACCCATCATCAGATAGCCGATACCCATGCCAGCAGTTAGCACCGCCATTGTCATCTTGCGACTGCCCAGCTTATCGGAAATTAAGCCACCACCCGGACGAGACATCAGATTCATGAAAGCATAGCTGGCGGCGATTGCCCCTGCCAGTTGTTTGCTCAGTCCAAAGGTGCCTTCAAAGAAAGCGGGTAGCATGGAAACCACTGCCAGTTCGGAACCGAAGTTGACAAAATAGGTGAGTTCGAGAATTGCGACTTGGGAGAATTTGTAACGGTCTACGGGGGGATAGCGCTTTTGGGACGCAACCAACTCTTTATTTACTTTCCAGCAATTATAAGCTTGGAACAGATACAAACCTACTAGAAAGGCCCAGACCATGTATAGTTGACCTTGATTGAGGAAACCAACTTTACTCAAGCGCCAAGCTAGGAGGCACAGCACCCCAGACAAGGGAATATTCATCACCATCAGGAACCAGAAGTCGTTCTTCGTGGTGACTTCCAAACCTGTGGTCCGGTTCGGTTTCTGATAGACTTTGCCAGTAGGCGTGTCTTGGACGTTCAAGAAGTAAATGGCTCCATAAGCTGCAGTGATGATGCCTGTTAGGGCGATCGCCAGCCGCCAGTTAATCATACTGGTGCCTGCAAAAGCTAGCACTGTCGCCACCGTGGGCAGTGTCAAGGCCGATCCTGCTGAACCAAAGTTACCCCAACCGCCATAGATACCTTCTGCTAAGCCAATTTTTTTGGGGGGAAACCATTCTGCTACCATGCGGATGCCGATCACGAAACCTGCACCCACAATGCTCAATGCTAAGCGCGATATCACCAACTGACTAAAGTTCTGTGCCATGGCGAAGGCGATACAGGGAATTGCTGAATACATGAGCATCAGGGAGAAGGTAATTCTCGGCCCATATTTATCTAATAGCATCCCGATGATTATCCGGGCTGGCACTGTCAGGGCTACGTTACAGATCGCGATCGTCCGTATCTGAGATATTTCCAAACCCAGGTCTTCTCTTATAGCTGTGGCTAGGGGGGCGAAGTTAAACCACACGACAAAGGTCAAGAAGAATGCAAACCAGGTCATGTGCAGGATTTTGTAGCGACCCCGAAATGACCACATTTCTGTTAGCACTTGAATTCACTCCTGAAATTAAACTACTGTTTTTTTACAACTGCGAGCAAACAATGCTCAATATTCAGCTTCTGATGCCTCTCGGGAGAACCTTTAAGGCTTAAGGGTGAGCTGGCTCAACAGTGAACTTCTGTTCGCGTAGCGTGGCGCAGCCATGGCTCAAGGTCGAGCCTCAAATGTATAGCCCTAACTACGAACTACTCTTGCTCTACCCAAGGGCTAACTTCTAGCACGCCCTGGGGAGAAAGGACTGCCAAAAATGGCACTGTCGGTTCTGCCTGAGCATCTGCTATGAAGCTTTCCGATTTTGTCAATGTATCTATCCCCGTTTCGGCGATGTAATCTGAAGCTACTTGATTGAGGGATTCGTAGGAGGCTATCTCCCCGTTCTGGTTCACCTCGATCCGGTAAACTAAACTCTGATTGAAGGTGGGAATGATTCGCCAAGCCCGGTCAATTTGGCTGTACAGCTTCCTGTTCAATTCGGCGATCGCCTCTGGGGTTATTTCTGCTGATTCAGTTATTTCTGCTGCTGGTGCTGGGGCTACCACTGGTACTTTTGGTGCTGAGGAGGTCTTCAACTTCTCCGGAGTTTTCTTTGTCTCGACTACAGTTGCTGTTGCTGCTGTTGTCTCTGGAGCAGTTTGTACAGCCTCTAGTTGACGGTGCCAACTGTTGACCATAAAACCTACAAATCCGATCAGGGCTATGCCCAACATTACTTGGGGTCCGGCGCTCTGTTTTGTCTGCTCATCTGAGAGTGAAGCGCCATTCATTTCTACTTCGCGGTCAATTTTCTTGGCGATTTCTTGTGAACTATCCATTTAATCATTTCCTCCTTTTGTTCGTAGTAAGCACTTTAGTGCATATAGCAAGTGCTTATAGCATTTATCAGATTAGTGTGATATGCTGTCGGAGATTGCTGGCCCTCCGACGTCGGGCCGCTGCGCTAACGGGGGGGTAACTCATAAAGCATAAGTTACTCGCCAGTCTCCCCCCTCGCTCCGGACTTCTAGGCGATTGTGCTGTACCACATCAATGCATTCGAGATGAGCTAGATCATGCATCAATTTCAACTCGTCCTACCGGGTGGGCGCTGCAAGTCAAAATCATACCTTGGGCGCAATCGCCTGCCGTGAGGGCTTCCGGGTCCTCATCATAGGTCACCTCTCCTGCCAATAGCTTCTGCTTGCAAGTGCCGCATATTCCCGAGCGGCAGTCGCTATCCAATTCCAGATATTCTCGTTCTGCTACATCCAGGATGAATTCTGCTTGAGAGCAAGTAATTTCTTTTCCAGACTTAGCGAACGCCACCACAGCCGTTGGTGCCTGTCCATTTTTCCCATTCCCATTGTCAGAGTCTGCCTGTCCGAGAGGTTCCTCCACTTTTAACAGGCCATTAAGTGGTTGAGCATCGAAATGCTTAATCAACAAGTCTCTCATTACTGGTTTGAGGTCTTCACAGGGAATTGCTTTCATCGTGCGGCTGCCCAATTTGGCATCTTTGCCCACCTTGCCGCCTATGTATATATCCACCCCTTCGACAACTTTGCCGTTTTTGCGTGCTTTTGTGCCCATCAACCCAATATCTGCCACTTGCGGTTGACCGCAGGAATTTGGGCAACCTGTCCAGTGAATTCTGACAGGTTTTGGTATAGATAACTCTTGTTCTACTTCTTTAATCAGCGCCTGGGCCTGATTTTTGGTTTCGATCAGGGCAAATTTGCAAAATTGGGCACCAGTACAAGAAACTAAGGCCCTGCTTAAAGGTTTGGGGTTGATGGAAAATCTTTCTTGCAGCTGCGGTTCGGCTAAGAAGGCTTCTAAGCAAGAGTTGGCAATGTTGGGAATGATGACATTTTGCTCGACTGTTAATCTGATTTCCCCACTGCCGTAGACTTCTGCCATCCGGGCCAGTTCAAACATTTCTGGTGCGTACAGGCGTCCGACGGGGACATGCAAACCGACATAGTTTAAGTGCGGTTGCTTTTGTCGATGAACCCCGATGTGGTCCCGCTTTTCCCAGTCTATTTCATCTTTGGGGGCGGCGGTCAATATCTCGCGCCCCAACTGTTTTTCTACTTCGGTCCGGAATTTCTCGATTCCCCATTCATCAATTAACCACATCAACCGCGCTTTTTGCCTGTTCGCCCGCAGACCCCGATCGCGATATACTTCCAGGATGGCTTTGCTGATGTCTACCACTTCATCAGTCCTAACCCAAGCATTCATAGGCACTGCAGCAGCGCAGCGCTTGGCCGAGAAGAAACCTCCTACCAGGACATTAAAGCCTAGGCGTTCTTCTTTGTAGGCGGGAACGTAGGCGATATCATTGATTTCCGCGTGGACTGAATTGTCCCTACCTCCCGCGATCGCAATATTAAATTTCCGGGGCAAGTTGGTAAAAGCGGGGTTACCTTGACTATTGTTGGTAATCATGTCCTGAACTTTCTTGACCAGTTCCCGGGTGTCGATCAATTCATGGGCATCAATTCCTGCCACGGGTGAACCGGTTATATTCCGGACGTTATCCATCCCCGACTGCACTGATGTCAAACCTATTTGGTCAAATTTGGCAAAGATTTCGGGAATGTCTTCTATCCGAATGCCCCGCAGTTGGATGTTTTGCCTGGTGGTAATGTCAGCATTGCCATCTTCGCCGTAGCCCTGGACTATTTCCGCTAGTGTCCGCATTTGGATGGTGTTGAGAATGCCGTTGGGCATCCGCATCCGCAGCATGAATTTTCCCGGTGTGACCGGTCTAAAGAACACCCCTAGCCATTTCAGGCGTTGGGTCAAGTCTGTTTCATCGATCGCCTCCCACCCTAGTTGGGCAAACTTTTCTAGTTCCGCTTTTACTGCCAGACCATCTTTTTCCGCTTTTAATTTCTCAAATTTATTCAGCTTTGCCTCTGTCTGTACTGTCGCAGTCATTAGTTTTACTCAAGAACATTTATATAGATTGCCTTAGGTTTTATGCTGTTTTTGTAGCCTCTTTTACAATTGCCATGAACGCTAATTAATTTTTGAGTTCCGAGCAGCCCATTTGTGATTTCTTGTATGTCATCTTATGGATATTCCATCGGTAATTTTGTATCGGATGTAACAAAATATTAAGAAATTTGAGTTTTTTGCATGAATTTAATGCGGAATGTGCATGGACTGTGATTGCATGGGGAGTTGTCTGGCTGAAGGTGCTGCCGGTTGCAGTAGTTACTCTGGACAGCAGGCTATTGGCAGTGTCTAGTCCAGAACGGCGATCAGCGCACGTGTAGGTAAGAGAGCAAGGATTTTTGCCATCCCGAAACGTGAGTTCTCTGTTCGGAGTTTGGGCTCGGGTGCGGCTCAGGTACGGCTCTGGTACGGCTCGACTACGGCTCGACTACGGCTCAGGTACGGCTCTGGTACGGCTCGACTACGGCTCGACTACGGCTCAGGTACGGCTCGGATACGGCGACCGGTGTGTAAGAACAACGCCAAGCTCTGTATAGTGTTGGTCGGAATTTTATTTGCAAGCGATCGGGAACTTCTGGTGATTGGCTTGGCGTCATGTTTTCTGAGGCGGCGCTGTTTGAGCTTTGCTTTATGGTATACAGGTTGTAGTTACTTTAAGGAGGTGTGCTATGGCACGCTATGGAGGTGACCCAAAGTCGGGTCGAGTTGGTAATTTGGTTTATCGGGCTGACGGAGTTGTTCAGAGCGCTCCAGTTGCTCGGCGTCGCTCTAATTCTCCTCGGGTAAAGGAAAATAACAGTGACTTTGCCACTACGTCTAGATATGTTGAGTTTTTTCGCAACAATGCTCTTGTGCTGATGCCAATTCGCGATTCTCGGCAGAGGTCTAGGTTGTTCCGGTCTGTGAGGCTGGCCTTAAATAGTGATGGCGCGAATTCTAGAGGGTCTAAGCGTCTTGATAGAAGTCTAGGTATTCTTGTCTTTCAGGATTTTCAGCTAAACGCTAATGCTACCTTTGAGTCGTTGTTTGGCGGTTCTGTGATTTTCTCTGGTTCTGGTGTAGAGATTAAAAACGCTCTGGGGAATTCTTACACTGGTTTGGATGCTCGTGCTCCTTCTGAAGCGACTCACCTGGAATTTACTTCTGTTGTTGTGGGCTTCGATCTTAAGCCTGATGAGCCTATGGTCTCTGCGATCGCTCAGCAGGGGTCTACTGGTAAAGTTCCCTTGGACTCTACTGCGGTGACGTTTTTACCCAATCCGGGATTGGATCCATCTGACTCCGCTGGCACTGTACTGCATGTGGCGATTATTGGTTTGCAGTTCTTCCAGGAAGATGCTTCCCGGTATTATCTTCTTAACAATGTTAAGTACAAGGGTGCTAAGGTGGTGTTTGCTGGTTAGGAACTTGCTCTCACTTCGCTGTCATCCGCCTCAAGTCGGTTAAAACAGACTAAGAGAATAATGATTGAAATTTGTAGCCAACCTTGACCAAATGCGTTCCCGGGAGCCTCTTAACGAGGGGAAATGGTAAAAAATCAAGGGGCAAAATCTCCTCGCCGAACGGTATTGACAACGGCGCGATCGCTCTATAGAGACCTTTTTGAGGCGATCGCGCCAACCCGGTTTCTGGCAAGGGCGATCGCGCGGGGTCCAGAAACCGGGTTTCTCTGTATTTTTGCTGGTATTGGAGAATATGCAGTTTAGATGGATGAAGGGTTATAATTAAATTAGAGATGAATAAGGAGGATGTAAAATGGTCAAGTCTGGGTTACTATTGCGGACTGTACCAGACGATCCGGCTGCGGTGCTCGCTGAAACTGGCTGGCGATATGTAGAGGAAGTGCAGCCGGACGGTACTACTAAGAATATCCTGCTAGAAGATTCCCGGGTGCCTTTGCTGTTGGCTTCCGATTTTTCCGGAACGGTAAAGTCAGTGGCTAGACTGCCAGGAGGCGAGGCGCAGGTTGTTTTCTTGGATAAAGATTGGCCGCTCATTTGTCAGTATAGCGAGGAAAATATCGCCAGGGAAGCGAAACAGGCTTCCCTGGCTTATGTCATCTACACTTCCGGTTCTACAGGCAGGCCGAAAGGGGTGGAGGTCGAGCATCAAAGTCTGGTGAATGCTTATCGAGCATGGGAGCAAGCCTATCAGCTACAGAGAAGCAGTCATCTCCAAATGGCCAGTTTCTCCTTTGATGTCTTTACGGGAGATTGGGTGCGATCGCTTTGTTCGGGAGCGAAGTTAGTGCTCTGTCCGAGAGAGTTTTTGTTGGATCCCGAAAAGCTGTATCGGTTGATGCTCCAAGAGGAAGTCGATTGTGATTGAATCTCTCAAAGACCCCGAAGAGGCTGCTGCCGGTGACTTTAATGGGGACAATCATGATGATATCCTCCGTCAAGAAAAGGGCAGTTGGTCCAACGACGATGCCGTAAGGACTGCTGAAGTCCTCTTATCCCAAGGTAACGGCAACTTTACCCGCACCACCCTTCCTGAGAGTTTTGCTCTCAATGGCAACTTTACCAATTTGTACATCGGTGACTTTAATGGGGACGGGAAAAGCGATATCCTCCGTCAAGAAAACGGCAGTTGGTCCAACGACGATGCCGTAAGGACTGCTGAAGTCCTCTTATCCCAAGGTAACGGCAACTTTACCCGCACCACCCTTCCTGAGAGTTTCGAGCTCAATGGCAACTTTACCAATTTGTATGTCGGTGACTTTAATGGAGACGGGAAAAGCGATATCCTCCGTCAAGAAAACGGCAGTTGGTCCAACGACGATGCCGTAAGGACTGCTGAAGTCCTCTTATCCCAAGGTAACGGCAACTTTACCCGCACCACCCTTCCTGAGAGTTTCGCTCTCAATGGCAACTTTACCAATTTGTATGTCGGTGACTTTAATGGAGACGGGAAAAGCAATATCCTCCGTCAAGAAAAGGGCGATTGGGATAACGATGCCGTAAGGACTGCTGAAGTCCTCTTATCCCAAGGTAACGGCAACTTTACCCGCACCACCCTTCCTGATAGTTTCGAGCTCAAGGGCGACTTGACCAAGTTGTATATAGAAGATTTGGATGGTGATGACCGAGATGAGATTCTGGTTCAAAAAAAATCGGCCCAAGGGGATCTGTCCCGCGTCCTGAAGGTATTGTCCTCAAATGATGGGCGCAATTTTACCGAATCTCCTTCTGCGCTTCCGTTTTCCAGTCAAAGCGGGCAACTGTATATTGCCGATTACTCCGGCAGTGGGCAAAACAATGATGTTCTGGTTCAGCGTTCTGGAAATAACCAAGCGCTGCTAGGCAGCATTACCCTGGGGAGCAATGACTACCTTCAAGGGGGAACAGGAAACGATTCCCTCAATGGGGGTAACGGAAACGACTGGATTCGCGGATACGGGGGCGACGATACCCTTTTAGGGGGCAGCGATAACGATACTCTCTATGGCGACGAGGGAGAGGATATTCTCAATGGGGGTAAGGGGCACGACATGCTTTACGGCAATTCCGGTAGTGATACTTTTGTCTTGGCCCGGGGCATGGGCGGGGATACCATCCAGGACTTTTCAGATGGTACGGACTTTATCCGGTTAGAAGGAGGTTTGAGTTTTGCTGATTTAGGAATTGATTCTCAGAACGATTCGACTTCTATTAAGGTCAGTGCTTCTGGGGAACTGTTGGGGATTTTGTCGGGGGTTGATTCTAGTCTTATTGGTGCTTCTGATTTTGTTTAGTTACGGTAAGGCTGTTGTTTTCCCTGGGGGGCCTTTGACTGCTATTGGGGTGTGGTCTTGCGCCCGTTGGTAGGAGACAGTAGCCGGGCCAGTGAAGGGCCGGTGATCGTCAACAGCAGTAGCGTCAATGAAGGTAGCCAGTCTCTTGTAGTGATTTTAGCACCGGCAACTCGGGACCCTAGTCAAATCACTGCATAACCAAAGTTGCGACCTACACAAACAGGCAAAATCAACTCCCCTGCTGTTTCTCCTCCGAGCAACTTGGGTTACATATAGAGCAGTACCAGTAGACATTCTGGACCTGAGTTTGATCTGGTTAAGATGTCCTCAGCGGATAAAGGTCTTGATTGCTGGCCATTTGAGCTACGTATAGCGAGGAAAATATCGCCAGGGAAGCGAAACAGGCTTCCCTGGCTTATGTCATCTACACTTCCGGTTCTACAGGCAGGCCGAAAGGGGTGGAGGTCGAGCATCAAAGTCTGGTGAATGCTTATCGAGCATGGGAGCAAGCCTATCAGCTACAGAGAAGCAGTCATCTCCAAATGGCCAGTTTCTCCTTTGATGTCTTTACGGGAGATTGGGTGCGATCGCTTTGTTCGGGAGCGAAGTTAGTGCTCTGTCCGAGAGAGTTTTTGTTGGATCCCGAAAAGCTGTATCGGTTGATGCTCCAAGAGGAAGTCGATTGTGATTGAATCTCGCAAGTGATTACGCCGCCCTTCGGGCTCTCTATAACAGTACTTCTGGGAAGAATTGGACGAATAAGACAGGCTGGGATGTTAGCAGCCCAACTCCCCCCGATGCTTCTGTTGTTAATAGCTGGCATGGGGTGACGGTAGTGGGCTCACGGGTGACGGAACTCTCGCTGTCCTCCAACAACCTGAGCGGTACGATCCCCTCTGAGTTAGACTCCCTCAGCAATTTGCAATATCTCTACCTGTCCTCCAACAACCTGAGCGGTACGCTCCCCTCGGAGTTAGGCTTCCTCAGCAATTTGCAATATCTCTACCTGGGTCCAACTCCCTGAGCGGTACGCTCCCCTCGGAGTTAGGCTTCCTCATCAATTTGCAATATCTCTACCTGGGCTCCAACTCCCTGAGCGGTACGCTCCCCTCGGAGTTAGGCTCCCTCAGCAATTTGCAAGACCTCTCCCTGGAGGAAAACTCTCTGAGCGGTACGCTCCCCTCGGAGTTAGGCTCCCTCAGCAATTTGCAAGTACTCAACCTGGACAGAAACTCCCTGAGCGGTACGCTCCCCTCGGAGTTAGGCTCCCTTAGCAATTTGCAATACCTCTGGCTGGAGTCCAACGACTTTCGCGGTACGATCCCCAACAGTATCAACGCTTTGTCAGCAGACAAACAATTGGAAAACCCTCCCTATGTGGAAATTCAAATTCCCGACGTCAATGCCTTCAGGAGTGAGAACTTCAACTTCAATGTCAGCCGGAACTTCGGCGACCTCAACAACAACATTAGTAGCTACGGCGCTAATGGTTTGCCAAACGGTTTAACCATTAACTCCACTACTGGGGTGATCAGCGGCACTCCTACTACTGATGGCAGTTTTACCGTGACGGTAACAGCAACGGATAGGGCGGGAGGCCGGGGAGAGGATGAATTTAATATTACAGTATCGCGTCCCACTAGCTTCACCCTTTCTGGGAGTTTCGCCCTCAATCGCGACTTTACCAATTTGTATGTCGGTGACTTTAATGGAGACGAAAAAAGCGATATCCTCCGTCAAGAAAAGGGCAGTTGGTCCAAGGACGATGCCGTAAGGACTGCTGACGTCCTCTTATCCCAAGGTAACGGCAACTTTACCCGCACCACCCTTCCTGATAGTTTCGCTCTCAATGGCAACTTTACCAATTTGTATGTCGGTGACTTTAATGGAGACGGGAAAAGCGATATCCTCCGTCAAGAAAAGGGCGATTGGGATAACGATGCCATTCGGACTGCTGAAGTCCTCTTATCCCAAGGTAACGGCAACTTTACCCGCACCACCCTTCCTGATAGTTTCGAGCTCAAGGGCGACTTGACCAAGTTGTATATAGAAGATTTGGATGGTGATGGCCGAGATGAGATTCTGGTTCAAAAAAAATCGGCCCAAGGGGGTCTGTCCCGCCTCCTGAAGGTATTGTTCTCAAATGATGGGCGCAATTTTACCGAATCTCTGCTCCCTTCTGCGCTTCAGTTTTCCAGTCAAAACGGGCAACTGTATATTGCCGATTACTCCGGCAGTGGGCAAAACAATGATGTTCTGGTTCAGCGTTCTGGAAATAACCAAGCGCTGCTAGACAGCATTACCCTGGGGAGCAATGACTACCTTCAAGGGGGAACAGGAAACGATTCCCTCAATGGGGGTAACGGAAACGACTGGATTCGTGGATACGGGGGCAACGATAGCCTTTTAGGGGGCAGCGATAACGATATTCTCTATGGCGACGAGGGAGAGGATATTCTCGATGGGGGTAAGGGGCACGACATGCTTTACGGCAATTCCGGTAGTGATACTTTTGTCTTGGCCCGGGGCATGGGCGGGGATACCATCCAGGACTTTTCAGATGGTACGGACTTTATCCGGTTAGGAGGAGGTTTGAGTTTTGCTGATTTAGGAATTGATTCTCAGAACGGTTCGACTTCTATTAAGGTCAGTGCTTCTGGGGAACTGTTGGGGATTTTGTCGGGGGTTGATTCTAGTCTTATTGGTGCTTCTGATTTTGTTTAGTTACGGTAAGGCTGTTGTTTTCCCTGGGGGGCCTTTGACTGCTATTGGGGTGTGGTCTTGCGCCCGTTGGTAGGAGACAGTAGCCGGGCCAGTGAAGGGCCGGTGTCTGTCCTATGGTATACAGGTTGTAGTTACTTTAAGGAGGTGTGCTATGGCACGCTATGGAGGTGACCCAAAGTCGGGTCGAGTTGGTAATTTGGTTTATCGGGCTGACGGAGTTGTTCAGAGCGCTCCAGTTGCTCGGCGTTGCTCTAATTCTCCTCGGGTAAAGGAAAATAACAGTGACTTTGCCACTACGTCTAAATATGTTGAGTTTTTTCGCAACAATGCTCTTGTGCTGATGCCAATTCGCGATTCTCGGCAGAGGTCTAGGTTGTTCCGGTCTGTGAGGCTGGCCTTAAATAGTGATGGCGCGAATTCTAGAGGGTCTAAGCGTCTTGATAGAAGTCTAGGTATTCTTGTCTTTCAGGATTTTCAGCTAAACGCTAATGCTACCTTTGAGTCGTTGTTTGGCGGTTCTGTGATTTTCTCTGGTTCTGGTGTAGAGCTTAAAAACGCTCTGGGGAATTCTTACACTGGTTTGGATGCTCGTGCTCCTTCTGAAGCGACTCACCTGGAATTTACTTCTGTTGTTGTGGGCTTCGATCTTAAGCCTGATGAGCCTATGGTCTCTGCGATCGCTCAGCAGGGGTCTACTGGTAAAGTTCCCTTGGACTCTACTGCGGTGACGTTTTCACCCAACCCGGGATTGGATCCATCTGACTCCGCTGGCACTGTACTGCATGTGGCGATTATTGGTTTGCAGTTCTTCCAGGAAGATGCTTCCCGGTATTATCTTCTTAACCTAAGTTGCGACCTATTAAAAAAAATATGAATTACCCACTTAGACTTTACAGATATTTGGGATATTTCGTAGCTTTTGATACAAAATTATATTTTTTTTGTGCTAGACGGCGGGTTGGCTGTTTATAGGTTATAATGTACTAAAATAATAGTTAATTGCTGGGGGATGTAGATGATGGAAGATATGATTACAACAATTTTTGTTCTTTGTGACGAGCTACTAAAAGCGTTAAATATAAAAGAAGATCCACAAGTAAAAATGAACAATGCCGAAGTGATGACAGTCGGATTAGTTGCTGCATATTTTTTCGGAGGACACCACGATCGCTCTTGTCAATTTATGGTCCAACACAAGTATATAAAAAATCTGTTAAGTAAAAGTAGGTTCAATCATCGATTACACAATATTGACGAACCAATTTGGATGTTTTTCTTCCAAGTTATAGCTCAAACATTTAAAGAGCTCAATCCGGGTCAAGAATATATTCTTGATAGTTTCCCGGTGCCAGTATGTGATAATATTAGGATTGATAGATGCCAAATTTATAACAAGGAAGAATATCGAGGGTATATTGCCAGTAAAAAACGTTATTTTTATGGATTAAGAGTTCATATGTTGGTAAACAAAAATGGAAAGCCAATAGAATTTTATCTAGATCCTGGTAGTTATAATGATGTTAAAGTTTTGCAATCTTTTGGCTTTGACTTACCATCAAATTCAATAGTTTATGGAGATAAAGCTTATAATGATTATCAATTAGAGGATTTACTAAAAGAGTCGTCAAGTATAATGTTAAAACCTTTGCGAAAAAAGAACTCAAAAAGAAAAGAATCTTCTTGTTTTGAATATATACAAAAAGTAACAAGAAAACAAGTTGAAACCTGTTTTAGTCGAATCACAAATTTGTTTCCCAAGTCAATTCATGCTGTTACATCTAAGGGATTAGAGTTGAAAATAATTCTCTTTATCATAGCTTTTTGTATCCAATTTTGATAGGTCGCAACTTGAGTTATCTTCTTAACAATGTTAAGTACAAGGGTGCTAAGGTGGTGTTTGCTGGTTAGGAACTTGCTCTCACTTCGCTGTCATCCGCCTCAAGTCGGTTAAAACAGACTAAGAGAATAATGATTAAAATTTGTAGCCAACCTTGACCAAATGCGTTCCCGGGAGCCTCTTAACGAGGGGAAATGGTAAAAAATTAAGGGGCAAAATCTCCTCGCCGAACAGTATTGACAACGGCGCGATCGCTCTATAGAGACCTTTTTGAGGCGATCGCGCCAACCCGGTTTCTGGCAAGGGCGATCGCGCGGGGTCCAGAAACCCGGTTTCTCTGTATTTTTGCTGGTATTGGAGAATATGCAGTTTAGATGGATGAAGGGTTATAATTAAATTAGAGATGAATAAGGAGGATGTAAAATGGTCAAGTCTGGGTTACTATTGCGGACTGTACCAAACGATCCGGCTGCGGTGCTCGCTGAAACTGGCTGGCGATATGTAGAGGAAGTGCAGCCGGACGGTACTACTAAGAATATCCGCGTTCCTCTTACCTCTATGGAGTTTTTGCACCCACAGGAAGGATATCACTTGCCAAACAGTACTTTTCACGAAGATGTTATTATTGATGCGCGGGATATGCTGACCCGTCGCTATGGGAAGGACCCAACAGTGGCAATATTCAGCGACCTGTTGATCCTATGGGATATGCCCGATCTTGATCGGCACTGTCCTGACCTGTTCGTGGTGGTTGGCATCAACAACAAACAGCAGTATCGTACTAGCTTTGTAGTTGCTGATGAAGGAGTGCGACCAGCTTTCGCTATGGAAGTGGTGTCGCCTCGCTACCGCAAGGAAGACCGGCAAATTAAAGTTTGGGAATACGAACAGGCCGGAATTCAAGAATATGTAATTATCGATCGCCGCACCCAGCGCGGTCAAGTAATAGATGAGGTGCTGGGTTATCGGTTAGTAGCAGGACGCTACCTATCTCTCATTCCTGACGATGACGGACGCATCCCCTGCGAGACGATCGGGTTGTGGGTCAGTATGCAGGATGGGCGTTTATTGCTGGAAGATATGCAAACAGCCGAAAGGTTGCTGACATCCCAAGCGAAATCTCAGGAATTGGAAGCGGAAAATCTGGAATTGAAAGCGAAATCTCAGGAATGGGAAGCTCAAAAGCAGGAATTGTCAGCGGAAAATCTGGAATTGAAAACTCGTTTACGGAAACTGGAAGCTCAACAAGAAGGGCGTCAATCATCATAAGGGTAAAGGGTAAAGGGTAAAGGGGTAAAATACGATCGGCGCAGAACAGTATTGACAGCACCCCTGCCCGCACCGTTCCGGAAAAATCGCGCGTGAAAGGTCTTTTTGAGGTCATCGCTCCCAACCTGGTTTCTGGCAGAGGGGCGATAAAGCACGGCAATTACCACTGGCAGCCTGTGTGCCAGTTGCTGGCTAAAACGGGCGATCGCTCCCTTGTACGTGCCTACATGCCATTGACTCGTCTCTGGGGGTAGTTCGAGTAGAGCAGAGACATCGAAAGGATGCTAGCAGTGGCCACATAGACTCTAAGCAGGTTCGATGTCTCTGCCGGTGCTCTTGTTCCAGGGTCCGAGGCACACAGGAGACATCGCTGCCACATTTTTCTCACTCGTTCCGGAATGCTGCCAAGTTTAAGTGTTGATAACTAAAGTATGATTTCCAAGAATTTTATATATTTTTCCGGAAATATATTCTCGCGCGTGGTATAATATTGATAGTGCAAACAAAAACATCATGAGATATGCCACACCGAGAGAAGCGTCACAAGTCCTTCAGGTCTCGGAAAAAACACTCCGAAACTGGGATAGAGACGGAAAAATACAGACAATTAGAACTCCCGCTGGTCATCGACGATACGACATCGACTCCGTCATTAATCCAGACGGCTCCCCAAGAATCAGAATCCTCTACGCCAGAGTCAGTTCATATAAGCAAAAGTCAGACCTTGAACGGCAAGCCGACTATTTGCAATCCTTGTTCACAGACGGAAAACTTGTCAAGGAAATCGGATCAGGACTCAACTACAAACGCAAAGGGTTTTTATCCATTCTGGGACAAGTCATGTCAGGAGATGTCAAAGAAGTTGTGGTCTGCCACAAAGACAGACTTGTCAGGTTTGGACTTGACCTTATCGAGTGGCTCTGTCAACAAAAAGATTGCCAACTCGTGGTTCTCAACCGAAGTGACCTATCTCCAGAACGAGAAATGGTTGAGGATATCCTTGCCATCGTCCATGTCTTCAGTTGCAGACTCTATGGACTCAGGAAGTACAAATCTGCTATCAAAGAAGATTCGAGTTTACCCAGAAACGGCATTAGCTAAAACCTGGTTTCAATGGATATCAGTAGCCAGATGGTGCTTCAATCAAGCCATTGCTATACTCAAAAATCAGAAGATTGGCAAATATGACCTACGCAAAACGGTCATGGATATGGCTCCATCTTGGGTAAGTCAAACCCCATATAGCCCACGCCAATTGGCGGTATTTCAGGCTTATGAGGCACACAAAGCAGCAAGAAAATCAGGAGGAGATGCTAAATTTCGCTCAGTACGTGAATCTGTTAAGTCTATCCGGTTTCAGAAAAATAACTGGAAAAAAAAAATTTTTTATCCAACACAGACCAAAGGATTAAGGTTCAAAGCAAGTGAGCCAATTATAGACAAAATGCACCATGAGCCTACATTGGTACTAGACAGAGGACGTTGGTTTATCTGTTATGCCATAGACGTGCCTAAACTGGAACCATTAAACAGTGAGCTAGCCATCGCCCTTGATCCAGGTGTCAGGACATTTCTAACTGGGTTTGACGGTCAAGAAATTTGGGAGGTTGGCAAGTCTGATATGGGTCGTATCTATCGGTTAGCCAGTCATCTCGATCGGCTAATGTCTCGAATCGGCTTATCTAAAGGACGCCAATTTAAGCGGCTACGGCACTGCCTGCGAAAGGCGGCACAAAAGATTCGGGTTAAGATTCGTAACTTGGTTGATGAACTGCATAAGAAAGCAGCCAACTATCTATGCACCAAGTACAAAGTCATATTTTTGCCTACATTTGAGGTTAAAAATATGGTCAAACGAGGCAAGCGACGGTTGTCAACTAAGACAGCACGTAAAATGGTTACATGGTCTCATTACCGTTTTAAGCAAACGTTGAAGCATCAAGCAGCTAAATACGGCTGTGTTGTAGTAGACGTGACGGAAGAGTACACCAGCAAAACTTGCTCAAAATGTGGGCACATTCACATAAAGTTAGGAGGCAACAAACGATTTATTTGTCCCTCATGTGGTCACACTATTAGTCGTGATATTAATGGCGCTTTCAACATTTTGTTGAAGGCTTTGAGAGATACCTCCGCATCTGGCCTGATAGCTTCATTCCAGATTGTGCCATACTCAGAAATTTCCGGCAATTACAAGATTTTTTCGGGTTAAATGTATCTGCGAAATGAAAAGCAGCTCGTTATCGATCCGGCCTTTTTTACCGCCCTAATAGGCAAGACACAATAGCTTATGCATGGCCGCACTTCTAATTGCTCGCGCCCGCCTTACCCCTTTCCAGCAGGCGATCGTAAAATGCCGGGCGCACAGGGTTAAAACGTAGAGCTGACATGGCTGGCAGATATAATGCCCCGGCGTTGCTTCCCATTGCCGGTCTTACAGATTGGAAACGATCGGACTTAGTCGTAGCTAGCTAAAACAATCCGTGTTATCTAGAAAAAAGTGTTTGACTACGGCAATGCGTAGGCAACGCTTCAGCGTTGCCTACAAACCTGCCTTGGTGTGACCCTAGCATGAGCGGATTTGACTACGGCAATGCGTAGGCAACGCTGAAGCGTTGACTACAAACCTGCCATTCTCTTCGGCTAGTAGTTAGTCGCCGTCAATTCACCTACACCGAGAATCGACAGGAGAATTCAACCCCCAGCCCCCGCCCCCTCGCCCCAAGCCCTGCCTAAAACCAGACGAGAGTATAAAGTGCGAATGCGGGCCAGCAGTTACCCATCAACCAACAAACACCCTCAAACCACCCGGTCGAGCTAAATCACCCTCCAAACCCACACCCCGATGATTAGCTGCCAGATGTCGGACAATCTTATAAATCGACTCTATTTCTTCAGAGGCCCCAGCAGCATCTGCCAACTCTACCAGAGACATGGACTGCTTTTGCTCCTGTAAAGCTTGCATCACCCGACGCTGCAAGTCCAGAATCTCCGCCGCCGCCTTCTTACCAGCTTCCACACCGGGTTGGTGATAGGCGTTGATATTTACCAGGGAACCGTACAAACCTACTGCCCGATCGTACAGGGCGATCAAAGCCCCCACCGTGCGAGGATTAACTTCTGGTATAGTGACAGTGATCGAATCACGCTGATTTTCATACAAAGCCTTGCGAGTACCCTGCAAGAAACCAGACAGATAGTCTCCCGCCGTAACGCCCGCTTCCACTTCTGGAGAAGTTCCTTTGCGGTCCTCTAACACTTCGATGAAGGTGATAAAGAAATTGGGTACCCCTTCCCGCAGCTGCTGCACGAAGGCATGTTGGTCAGTAGAACCTTTGTTACCATAGACAGCAATCCCCTGATGGACAATATTACCGTCGAGATCCTTCTCCTTACCCAGAGATTCCATGACCAACTGTTGCAGGTAGCGACTAAACAGCAGCAGACTGTCCTTATAGGGCAACACCACCATATTTTTTTCGCCCTTGCCGTTACCAGCGAAATACCAGGATAAGGCCAATAGGGCGGCAGGATTATTTTTCAGCTGCTGGATGCGGGTAGCAGAGTCCATTTCCTTAGCCCCGGCCAGCATCTGCTGGATATCGATGCCTTGCAAAGCAGCTGGCAACAACCCCACCGCTGACATCTCCGAAGTCCGTCCGCCTACCCAGTCATGCATGGGGAAGGTGGCCACCCAGCCTTCAGATTTTGCCAGTTTTTCCAGTTTGCTATCATGGCCAGTGATGGCGACGAAGTGGGATGCATGGGGAATCTGTTGGGATTCATAGGCCTTTTGCAGCTCAATCATGCCGTTGCGGGTATCCGGCGTTCCCCCTGATTTGGAGATGACTAATACCAGGGTAGTATTAAGTCGGTGTTCCAACTCGATCAAAATGTCATCAATGCCAGCTGGATCGGTATTGTCTATAAAGTGAATTGCCAGAGGCGGGTCGATCGGGGCCAGGGCCTGGGCGACAAACTGAGGGCCCAGGGCAGATCCGCCAATCCCGATGGAGAGTATATCTGTGAATTTGGGGGCGTGGGGCGGATGGATCTCACCAGAGTGAACCTTGTGGACAAAAGATTCTATCTGTTCGAGAGTTTCGACAATTTCTTGTTTCAGGAGACCTGTGGGGGCCAAATCCGGGTTTCGCAGCCAGTAATGACCCACCATCCGGTTTTCGTCCGGGTTGGCGATCGCCCCCTTTTCCAAGGCCGCCATATCCGCAAAAGCCTTGTCCAACTTGGGCCTCATGGCCTCAACGAAAGCATCATCAAACCCCATGCGGCTAACATCGAGGTAAAATCCCAACCCCTCGTGATAATAAAGCCAATCTTGATAGCGTTGCCAGAGTGTCGCGGCGTCCATAGCTTCTCTCAACTCATTTTTGCCATCACCAGTTTAGCTGTGCGGTAGCGGTCAGTCGAGTCAACCCAATTATCCCATACCACCAGTTCCCAGAAAGCATGGGAATGGACAATTGCCAATTGCGCGATCCGAAGTGCCGCACGGCATGGGTAAGCCATTGTCCTGCGCGTGCAGCGCTGCGCTGGACTACGCGACACGCTGACGCTGTCGCGCTATGGACATGAATAAATCATCAACAATTCTCCTCGTTCCCTGGCTCCCACCTGGGAACGCTATTCTCAATTAGCCATCTCTCAAACAAGACATGCTCCCTCAACTTCTACCTTTAGGTATTAGACCCTAATTTCTGTTTTGGACTAGCTTGGGAAAACTATCCAGCTGTCGGACGTCGGGAGTTGCGAGCAACGCTGGATGACTTGCCACCAGTAAGTTCATCCTTTAAGCAGCATTGTATATTACCACCGTTTTAATTAGGAGTCAACAACTATGGCAAGAGGAGGTTTCCGCAAAAATGCACCGCTGTTCAAACCAACATGGAACTTGGGAGAAACTAAGACCATTAGGGTGCCTGTAGCCCTGGCCCAAGTCTTGCTGGCCCTTGCCAGAGAGATTGATAGATGCTGGCATGAATCTAAAAGCCAAAACCTGTCTGCCTCAGAGGCTCGTCGCCTAACTTGCGAACGCATCCAGCCAATTATAGATCAGTGTATTGACGAGTTGCAAGCTGTTCCTTTTGCAACAGATGAGCAGAAAGAGACTAGGCCATAGGGTGTCAGTTATGTCAATGGGCAATAAAAGTAACTTTTATCACATTTACTTCCATGACTAGGGAATGTATAGTGAAGGAATAGGCTGGGATATGGGACGTTGACCAATACCGGTACTGCCCGATGCTTTCCATCTAGAACATCGGTCAAGTATTGGCGATACCGGGTTTCTCGTGAGGTTCGCGATATAGCCCTCTGGGTAGATATGAATGGGGACGCTGATGAATGGGTTCCCTGGCGTCCCCAAGATTTACACGCAGCTGCGAGGTGATTTACTCCGGGAGCATGTAAATGAAAACAGATAGCATGTCAGTTGTCAGTTGTCAATGCCAGAATTTTGAATTTTGAAGGGATGGTTGCTGGAAAATCTGCTCGAGTGCTTGTGAGAGGGTTTGAGCCATAACGATGCGGTTTTGGTAAACTACGATCACTCGCACTAATGTGGGTAGAGAGTTTTGGGTGGCTTCCAGGTACAGAGGTTCTACGTATAGCAGGGATTGTTCGATCGGGATGACCAAGAGATTACCCTGCACTGCTCGGGAACCCTGCTGATTCCACAGGGAAATTTGTTCGGAGATTTCTGGGTTTTGATTGATCAGGGCATCAATTTGCTCTGAACCATAGATCAATTGCTGTTTAGGAAACTTGTACAGAAGTAGCTTACCATATTGCTTGCCATCGGAGCGACCCGCGAGCCAGGCGATCATGTTGTTGCGACTGACTGGTGTAAAGGGGTGCAGCAGGATAAATTCTTCTGCTGTTGCGGTCGGCAGCTTCATGATTAAGTAGTAGGGTTCGATCTCTTGGGTTTCATTCCCATAGATTTCTCGGGGCACCCGCCACTGGTCTTCCCGGTTGTAAAATACCTGGGGGTCTGTCATATGATAGGTTAACAAGCGCTCGGATTGAATGTTGAACAGGTCCTCGGGATAGCGAATATGGACTCGCAGGGTAATGGGCAGGGCCTCCAGAGGTTGGAACATATCGGGAAAAATTTCCGACCAGGTGGTAATAATTGGGTCTAGGGGGTCGGCTATGAAGAATTGCACCTCGCCGTTATAAGCGTCAATTATGACTTTGACCGAGTTGCGGATATAGTTAAAGGGGTGTTCTCCCGGGTCGGAATAGGGGTAGCGATCGCTCTTCGTATAAGCATCTACAATCCAGTAGAGATAATTGTTAGGCTGCCAGCGATCGTTGTCGTTATACAAATCAGTGTTTGCAACCACCAGGTAAGGGTCGCTGTCGAACTGCAAGAAAGGGGCGATCGCCCGGATGCGCTGATCAATATTACGGCGGAACAGCACCTTGGTTTCCGGAGTGAAGTACCTAGTCAGCAGCATTTGCCAATTTTTCAGATACTTAGCAAACAATATTCTGCGCCACGCAGAATTAATAGGCACGCCACCCGTGCCATCGTAATGGTTGTATTCATTTTCATCACCACTAGGATAGTCCAATTCCGGTTCCCAACTGGGTATCGTCACATAGTTATTGGTGAGTTCGCCGTAATAAATCTGGGGCTTGCCGATGGGAATACTATCACGAATTCGTTTACTTTTTGTCCAGAGGGTGCCTTTACCAGTTGCGTCGTCAACCCCCAGATCCTTAACAAAGTAGTCTGGCAGTCCTTCGGGAGTGGCGGTATTTACAGGAGACATGGTAAAGCCATAGCCGTGGGTGTAGACTAGGTGTTCGTTTACCCAGGTTTTCGCCTGGGAAGGAACATCAGAGTAGTCTAACTCCCGCGCTACCACGATCACCTGTTGCTTTTCTGCCCGGTCTGAATCTTTTGCTTTCAGGGTGTAGCGTTCGATATCAGCATCGTGGAATTTGTAGTAGAGGCGAATTTGTTGCAACTGGCGATTGGTTTGCAGGAGGGGACGAGTATCCCAGAGGCGAATGTTTTTAATGGTAAGTTGATTGTTTTGCAGGTCAGAGAATGTCAGATTACCTTGAGGATCGAAGGGTTTAACTTCAATATCTTCTAGACCAAAGGCCGCGCGTGTTCCTGAGATACTACGTTCGATGTAGGGGGTTTCCCGTTCCAATTCGTTGGGTTGTACGACCAGACGTTGCACCACTGCTGGCACCAGATAAGTGGTAGCACCAGCAACTGCCAGAAACAATACGATCGCATAGACTACATAAGGCCATAGGTTCTTTTTTCTCGACAATAAAATCACTCGCACCAGCAGGATAATGACGATCGCCCCTGCCAACCAACTGAGAAACGAGATCAGGGGCAACTGAGTAGTAACGTCGGTATAAGAAGCACCGTAAGTTACCCCTCGTGGAGAAGAGAGCAATTCATAACGGGATAGCCAATAGCTGTAGGCGACGCTGAACATGACGCCAGCGCTATTCAGTTGCAAGTGGCGTCGTTGGCGGACTGAAAATCCCGGAAATATCCCTTGAGACAAGCTGTTGCCCGATAGTAAGTATACTAGTGCGACAGCTACTAGAGTGAATACAGACAACACCACTAGCCAAAATTCCAGCAGGTGCAATACTGGCAAGGTGAAGACATAAAAGCTGATATCCTGGCCGAATAGCGGATCGCTACTGTTAAAGGGGGTGGGATGGAAATACTGTAATATCCTGGCCCAATGTCCGGACAGAATCAAACCAAAGCCTAAACTTATGGCAATGGCGATCGCGCTTAATACCCATTCTGCGGCCATGCAGATCCCTACTGGCAAACCCAACAAAAAACCCAGTTCTATCGGGCTATCGGGCAGTTGCTGTATCGTCTGTAAAATTGATTCCGGTCGAAATCGCGGTGGCAGTTCTGGATAGGCCATCGTTGCTGACTGGTTCGGATGCCAATAATCGATCGCCACAGTTCCATATTGCAGTAACAGCAATCCCAAAACTAGAGTTAGTCCCAGCACCCAAAATATCAGCCACTCTAAATAGATATTTTTCGGATTATCTTTATAGATTTCTCCTGATATTTTTTGTCTGTGCTTGAGTCGATTTGCTATTGCCAGATTTCCTAGCATTAGCATCCCCGACAACCACATCCCGATCGCCCACAGCATTCCCTGGGTTTTTATCCGCAACATAAATGCCGATAAATAACCTACTTCTTCAAACCATAACCCTTCTGCTACTAGATCTGATATCACGTCAATGGCAAACCACAGTCCCAGGAAGATCGCCCAACTGCTTCTTTTTTTCAACCATACTAACATTGCTTGTTAATTTATCCTTGCCAATTTTTAATTGCTAATTGTTAATTGTCAGCGCTCCAACTAACAACTTCCTTTTAGCTGTACTGCTGGCCGGATATTGCTTCCGTTTCCAGATTAAACAGCATTTTTAATGTTTCCATGGCGTGGCGTCTGGTCTCTATATCCTGCTGGGCCCGCAGCTGCACCATTGGGTCGTGAAGAATTTTATTGACTATGCCACGAGTTAATGCCTCGATCACTTCTTGATGCTTTTCGGCAAATTCCGAACCCAACCTCGACAAAGCTTTTTCTAACTCTTGTTCCCGAATGGTTTCAATTTTGCTCCGCAAGCTATTGATTGTCGGCACCGTTTCCAGACTGCGCCACCAGACTTCAAAAGCTTCGCATTCTTCTTCTAACATCACTGCTGCTTCCTGAGCCATTTGACGGCGGCTTTCTGTATTTTGAGCTACCACCGCCTTCAAATCATCCACATTAAACGCCTGCACGTTACTCAGCTGATTCACATCGGCATCCACGTTGCGCGGCACCGAAATATCAAACAGCATCACCGAGCGATCGCCATCCAGCACTGCTTCTAGTTTAGCACGATTTAGCAGCGGCTGGGTCGCACCCGTACTAGTAAACACTATATCCGAGGCCCCGATCGCGCTCATCATTTCCGAGAGGGGATATAATTGCAACTGGGAGTTGGGGAACTGACTTGCCAATTCTTCCGCCCGCTGCATAGAACGATTGATAATTGAGATTTGAGTTGCCCCTTTGGCCAGCAGGTGTTGCACCAGCAAGCGAGACATTTTTCCCGCCCCCACAATTGCGATCCGACTTGCTGCGAGATTTTCCGCCTTCACTTGGGCTAATTCTACCGCCGCCGAACTAATGGAAACCGCACCCGTACCAATATTTGTTTCCGTGCGGACTCTTTTCCCTGCCGTGATCGCCTGCTTCAACAGTCTATTGAGGATCCGTCCTACACCCTTATACTGCTGACCCAATTTGTGAGCTTGTTTCACCTGAGAGAGAATTTGTCCTTCTCCTAACACCAGACTATCTAAACCAGCTGCAACCCGCATCAGGTGCATCACCGCGTCTTCCCGCAGTAAAATAAATAAATGAGGACGTAACTGATGGCCTGGCGTTTTGCTGCGATCGCCTATAAACTGGGTCACTTCCCAGACACCCTGTTGAGCAGAGTTCGTCACGATGTAAATTTCTAGTCTATTGCAGGTGCTAACGATCGCCACTTCTTCTATGTGAGGATAGTTCTTCAGAGTTGCGATCACCCCTTCTATCTGCGGTTCGGGAATGCTAAGTTTTTCCCTTACTTCCACCGGGGCTGTCTTATGGCTTAAACCTACGACTGCAATGTTCATATGCTCCTGTTTAATTTTTCTGGGGGTCATCTGTACTGCATCGTTCATGATTCATTGCCCCGAGCAATAAACCATGAACAATGATTCCTAATGCAATTCCAGCCATTTGGGCTGATCTGACATATGGATAGTATCAACAAATCTTGCTGTTTTTGACTGGCTGGAGATCACCAGACTTTGAGTCCGTGCGCCGCCGTGGAAATACCGCACCCCTTCCATCAAGGTTCCTGGAGTAATCCCGCAAGCTGCGAACAGCACTGTTTCGCCACTGGCTAACTCCTCAGCATTATAAACCTTATCTGGGTCTTCAATGCCCATTTCTTTGAGCCGAGCGATGTTGCTCTCTTTACTTTCGCCAATCAATCCCGTTTTGACTATTTCTGGATCGTAGATCAGCTGTCCTTGGAAGTGACCTCCCAAACAGCGCATGGCGGCGGCAGAGATTACTCCTTCTGGTGCCGCACCAATGCCCATCAGGGCGTGGATGTTAGTACCCGCAAAGGCACAACTCAGGGCCGCTGATACATCTCCATCGCTGATCAGTCGCACCCTGGCACCCGCTTGGCGGATTTCCTCGATCAGGTCTTTGTGACGGGGACGGTCCATGACCACCACCACCAGTTCATCAACGGAGCGGTCCATGCAATCTGAGATGATTTTCAGGTTTTCCGTGGCTGATTTGCGGATATCTACATGGTTTTTTGCCGCCGGCGGTGCTGCCAGTTTTTTCATGTAGAAGTCTGGCGCTGCGAACAAACCGCCTTTTTCTGAGATTGCCAATACTGCCATTGAGCCCGGTTGCCCGTAAGCCACCAGGTTGGTGCCTTCACAGGGGTCAACTGCGATGTCAATTTCAATCAGTTCGTCGGGATTGCAGAAATCTTTGGCATTTTCCTGGGTACAAATGCCCAATTCTTCACCGATGTAGAGCATGGGGGCTTCGTCCCGCTCTCCTTCACCGATCACGATGCGTCCCCGCATATAAATCTTGTTCATCCGCTCCCGCATGGCTTCGACTGCCACATGATCGGCGATGTTTTTGTCTCCTTTGCCCATCCACCGGGCCGAGGCGATCGCGGCTTGCTCCACCACCTCAATAATCTCTAGACCTATCGTACTCTCTATCACTGGATTTTCAGCCTCCTGAGTCAATCCCAATCTTAGATAATCGCATTTCTAAGGTATTAGTCTATCAGAATCCTGGTTCCTCTGATGACAAATGTTTATTACTATAAATGTTAAGTTTTGCTAATATCTGCTTCCGGTGTCTCCTGGGTGGTGCTCCTAGGGGTCGGGAGACACCGCCAGGCGGCAATTGTAGGCTGTTTTGACGCTGCTGGTCCCCCAGCCCGCCCAGCCTGTCTCCTGCTGCTGGTCATAGCCCCAAGCCCCGGGAGCATGTCTAGCTAAGAAAATAAGTATTTTTGCTCTCAGACAGGATCACCTACTAATTAGTATGGTGCTAACAACTGACAACTAACAACTAACAACTAACAACTAACAACTGACAGAGGTAAACAATGACATTACTGACAATGGAAAACCTTTACAGTCGGCTATCAGAGGTTGGTTTGAGATCCAGTTTCATCCGGCGCCAGGTGCTGCCCGAATGGTGGGCTCCGGAACTGGAATCCCAACTGGCAGCAGTTGCTGAAGCGGCGGTATATATTGCTATTCGATGCGGATTATATCTAGCTTCCGTCTTCAAACCAGACTCACCTATCATATTTAAGTATCGAGGTATACCCCAAGCAAAAAAAACTGATGGGACGACTGAATCTGTTCCCCTGATTGCACAAGGTCTGGCTGCGAATGTAGCCGAAATGGTGGCCTACACTTGTCAACCCGAATATCAGCCACTCCCTGATTCAGCATTGGAGATCCGCAGCTTAATTTTAAAGCATAACTATTGCGTATATTTGGACAGTTTATTACAATTCTGTTGGAGTTACGGTGTGGGGGTTGTGTACTTTTCCCGATTTACCCAAAACCTTGAAAAAATCCCTGGCATGGTTGGCTATTTCTATGACCGCCCGGCGATCGTGCTTAGTGCTAAACAATTTTTTTCAGCCGAACTGCTGTTTATCCTGACCCACCAACTCCGTCCACCTGACTTTTTCCCTGAGAGATTGTGAATCAGGAACGATTATAGCAGATAAGAAAGTCGATCGAGATAGTGGAGATAATGTCGAAGCCGATGCGAATACATATGCTTACGAACTGTTGTTGGGCAAGTCTGATATTTGCTATCAAGCCCCTAGACATTGCAATGTGATCGCCCTGGCTGAGTTGGCTATCAAAAGCAGCAAAAGAGATGGCGTAGACCCGGGTTTTATTGCCCTAAATTACTCCTGGGAGAAAAGAAGGCATGTTGGGTGCATCTCACTTTTGTCATCTAGCCCTCGATGTCTCGGCGATGTGCGATGCGCAGTGCGAATAGCGCGTGCAGAGCACATCGGGAGTAGTGCGAATACGATGTCCCCAGTGCTCCTAGCGCTGGGGACATCGAGCTCTCCCGAGATATCGAAGCAGGCGGGCTTTGTATGTGTAGCCCCACCCTTTAGGGTTCCGGCGAGGAAGTTAAGCAAAAACGGGATGCACCCGATGTCAAGCTTCGCAAAGCTACCATAAAATTGCAATTTTTACGTAATACAATTTGTAGTGCGGAAGATCGGTTCGAGGGATAAAAATAGGGAGTAGGAGAATGGGAAAACAGATTTTTATGTTCGCTCCCCACTCGGCACTCCCCAACTCCCCACTTTTTTTAACCGAGAAGTATTGCCACTGCATGGGCTTCGCGCATCGGACCCCCCCCGATCACCCGCTCGCCTACATTTTTCCCTTGCTAGCCAAAATCCGATCGCTCGTTCATTGTTAGCTCACCTAGGTGCGATCGGGGCACGAGGCACCGGTCATAACATATTGGTGACCGATAACCCACACCCGATCGGATATCAATAGAGAAAGGGATAGTCAGGATCGCCCAACAGTCAGGAGACCGATAAGTATTGGGGGCTGATATCCTCTTCTTATGGTAAAATGATACCACATACAGTATCGCAGACCAATGAGTAAGTTACGTAAGCTGGTTGAACAGTTCCTTTCCAACCCAGCAGAGATAAGCTTTGAAGATGTTAAATATGTACTTTCCGCATTTGAGTTTGAGGAAAAACGTTCCAAGGGAAGCCACCACATTTTTGCAGATTCTCAAGGACGAGTTTTAAAAGTTCCCAAAAAATGTGGCAAAAAAGTCAAGCGAGTTTAGATCGAAAGAGGAGTTGAGTTGTTGAATTTATAATTCTGGCAATAGGAGATGGAAAGTGATGATGAATAATCAAGCAATGACGAAGGAGAAATTTAAATATGAACGGAAACAATTGGATTATTATCTCAACTTAAACTATCCCATTACTGTTTATCCCGATCGGGAATAAGGAGGGTATGTTGCTGAGATTAAAGACTTGCCTGGATGTCTGACTCAAGGCGATACTTTAGAAGAGACAATGAATAACATTGCAGAGGCGTGCCAACTTTGGATTGAGACTGTTTATGATAGTGGTAAAGAGATTACGCTACCTAGTAAGGAGACTGATTATAGCGGTAAATTGCTATTGCAGATGCCGAAATCTCTACACCGTCGTTTGGCAAAAAAATCTGAAAGGGAAGGAGTTAGTATTAATCAATATATTTTGTTTCTATTGAGCAATGGAAATGAAAACAATTTTGCTCCTGGGAAAAATTAAGATTTACCCTCGACCGTCATTCAGACCGCGATCGGAGAACGAGGCACCGGTCATAACATATTGGTGACCGACGGCAAACACCCGATCGGAGATCCTGTTTGTCGGCGGTGGGGCGGTGGGTTAGGGTGTGGTCAAAAACAGTTGGCGACCGATCCCCCCCCTCCCCTCCAGCCCCCCCCTTGTTAAGCTATGCTTTACTCACATCTTTCTTAACATTTCTCGGCCACTCCGAAGGCTGGAACCCCGGACAAGACCTATCAGCGAGTCTCCAGGGAATGCTGGTGTGGTTGGGACCGGATCGGCCATCTGTCCTACGAAAAGCAACAAGAATGGTTGCGAGAGTTCGGACAGATCGAGGTGGGAGTGGGAACTCTAGAAGCCACCACCCGGCGCATGGCCCAAGCGGTAACACCTCAAGTAGAAAACCTCAAACAGTGGGTGAACAAGCAACCTCATGTTCATGTTGACGAATCTCCCTGGCTGGTTCGCGGAGTCAAAGAATGGATATGGGTTCTTTCTGGAAAAGGATATAGCTTGTTTCATGCCGGGGATACCCGCTCGCGAGCCGAACTCGAATCCCTGTTGGGTCACAGTTTTACCGGGGTTCTCAGTTCCGACGTGACAAGTGTCTACAATGGCTATCGGGTCTCGGCTCAACAAAAATGTCTGGCTCATCTGCAACGACATTTCTGGCAAGTTTCCAAACTCAAGTCTCCCCATCAAGCCGAACTGGGGCAAGCCTTTCTCGACCTGATTGACGAAGCCTTTACTCAACATCGTCAGTGGCGAGAGACCGGCGAAGCATCGGTCTCTGCCAATTGGGCCTCCTCTTTTAAGAAACGGATCGCTCGATCTCTCGATACCTGGCGCTCGAAGGCGGGTCATGCGGCCAGCTTGTTGCTGAGGTCTTTAGAAAATAAGTGTCACCAGTGGTGGTATTTTCTCGACCACCCGGAAGTTCCACCGGATAATAACCTGGCGGAGCGAACGGGAAAAAGAACGAGCAGATCGGGAAAAAGAACGGGCAGATCACCCACAGCTACACTGGCGACCAACGCCTGCTGGATGCGTCCCACCGGGATGTGCGACGGGCGCGGGCGGCGGCCCTGAATATTGTGCCGACTTCTACGGGTGCTGCTAAAGCTGTAGCGCTGGTGATTCCAGAACTGAAGGGTAAACTGAATGGTATCGCTATGCGGGTTCCTACCCCTAATGTTTCTGTGGTAGATTTGGTGGTGCAGGTGGAGAAAAATACGCCCAAACCACTTTGGGAAGCGAATATAGACTGGAGTGGAACGCTGCGCGAAAAATCGACAGATTTTGGAGAAATGAAGGTTAAAGCTAAAGGAGTTAAGCTAGAAGTTAAACTGCCAGGGCGAGAAGGGGCAATCGCCCAAATGCTAGAGACTCTCAGTCAGGAAAAAACCCAGGTATTGCAGCAGTTATCAGAAATAGATATCGTCGGACATCGGGTGGTACATGGAGGTGCAGAATATACGAGGGCTACCTTCATTACTCCCGAAGTTAAAGAGGCGATCGCCCGCCTAGTACCCCTAGCACCCAGTCACAACCCAGCCCATTTAGAGGGAATAGAAGCGATCGAGGAAGTATTAGGCAAGGTGCCCCAGGTAGCAGTATTTGATACAGCCTTTCACAGCCAGATGCCGAAAGCCGCTGTAGTGTATCCGATCCCCTACGAGTGGTTTGAGCAAGGCATCCGTCGCTATGGGTTTCACGGCACGAGTCATAAATATGCATCAGGAAGGGCGGCCCAAATACTGGGAAAATCCCTAGGAGAACTGCGACTGATTACTTGTCATTTGGGCAATGGCTGCTCCTTGACAGCCGTCAAGAATGGAGTAAGTATTGATACAACAATGGGGTTCACGCCCCTGGAAGGGTTAATGATGGGAACTCGCAGTGGTTCCATCGACCCAGCAATCATAATCTACTTGATGCGCCAGCATAATTACGACGTCGATAAATTAGATCGAATGCTGAACAAGGCTTCGGGGTTAAAAGGAATTATGGGAAAATCCGGAGATATGCGCCATGTTTTGCAGGCGATCGCCGAGGGTGACGAACAGGCGCAACTGGCCTTTGACATGTACGTGCATCGCCTGCGTGCAAGCATAGGATCTATGGTTGCGAGTCTGGGCGGTTTAGAGGCGATAGTCTTTACCGCAGGCGTTGGCGAAAATGCAGCAGCAGTAAGGGAGGCCACTTGCGCCGGGTTTGAGTTCCTGGGGTTGAAACTGGACAAAGAAAAAAATCTCTCATCCCCAAAAGACATAGATATTGCTACCCTAGACTCAGCGGTGCGCGTGTTGGTGGTGCAGACAGCTTCCCGGGGCTGTGTCTCATGACACAGGGAGTTCGATGTCTCTCGGGAGCGCTAATCGCACTACCCGAGAGACATCGAGGCGGGGTTTGCCAGTTCCTGGAATTGTCGCTCGTTACGTTTGGCTGTAACGAAACGCCAAGTCCGTGTTAAATCTCTAGTCATAATAGCGGCTGGAGCAATGGGAGAAAAGCGAACAAATATGTGGCTATATAAGCTGGTAGCATCGAAGATTATTGGACGGATAATAGTCCGTCTTTTCCCTTTTAAGTTATTCGCTCAACGTTGGAGAGCAGCCTGTGTCAATAAAGAGGTTATAACTGATGATGTAATTCTAACTTATTTCAGGAATTTCAAAAAAAATGGTCATACACAAACACGTATTGGACTGGAGGTTCGAGCCAGTTATGGTAGTAAATTTGAAAAATTTGAACCAGCGATGAAACGTATTAAGGCTCCTACGCTTCTAATTTGGGGAGAAAACGATCCATTAGTTCCTTTATCTACAGGACATCTATTCAAAAAGTATATTCGAGAATCCCAATTTGTAGCTATCCCTAATTGTGGTGATTTTCCTCATGAGGAATATCCTAATGCTGTTTGTTATAGCATCTTGAATTTTATATATTAATTTAAATAAAATTAACTGAGTGCAGGATAGGTAAACATGAACCTAATTGTAAAAATTGGAATAATTGGTGATTATAATGAAAGTTTTATACCTCATAAAGCGACTAACGATGCCCTCAATCATGCTTCAAGATATCTCGGTATAAAAATCGAGATCCAATGGCTATCAACAGCTTTATTAGAACAAAATGTTGTCGAAAAATATCTGAAGCAATTTAATGCTCTCTGGTGTGCTCCGGGAAGCCCTTATCAAAGTCTAAAAGGGGCACTCAACGCAATTCAGTTTGCTAGAGAAAATGACTGGCCGTTTATAGGGACATGCGGTGGTTGTCAGCATGTAGTGATTGAATATGCCCGAAATGTTCTGGGATTTCAGGATGCTGAACATGCAGAATATAATCCATATGGATCGAGGTTGTTCATTTCGGCTTTGCCATGTTCTCTGGTGGGAAAAACCATGCGAATCAACTTAAACCCTAACTCGTTTGCGTATAGGATTTATAAAAGTACTGTCATTCAAGAACAGTACTACTGCAATTTTGGTATCAATACAGCTTATCAAGCACTAATTCACGAGGGAGGTCTATTGATAACGGGTGTTGAAGAGGAGAGAGAAGCAAGGATATTAGAGTTACCAAATCATAACTTTTTTATAGCTACCTTGTTTGTTCCTCAACTAACATCATCACCAGACAATCCGCACCCCTTAATTGTTGCTTATTTAGAGCATGCTGCAAGGTTCAAAAAACGACACGAGGAAATCCCAGGTTAATTATTAGATATTTTTTAGGAAGTTATATCATGACAAAACACGAAAAGTAAAACAGAACAGGAATAATTGCTGACTCTTCTACTTGAAAAGGAAGGAATTAAATTTTCTGAACCATATACCATAATGCGAAAAAAAGACATTAATGTCCCACCATTATCTTTCGCTCAGGAACCTCTATGGCACTTTGAAAAAAATCAATTAAAGGTTTACTTAATGTAAGGGCATGAGAACAGAGATTGAAAGAAATTGTGCATCGCCACGCAATACTGCGAACTACTTTTCCATCTGTAAATGAGCAACCACTACTATTGGTTTCTCCAAATTTAAACTCGATAATGTAAATAGTAGATCTTCAGGATTTCTATAATCCTATGGAAAGGTTATCTGAAGCTCAAAAACTGGAATCTCAGCAGCCTTTTTCTTTGGCACAATATCCTTTGTTTAGGGTAAAACTCCTGCATCTGTCCAGAGAGTTCAATCTGCGCACTTTAAATTTAATCTTCCAATCATTCACCCCGATCGCTAGCAATAAAATTGCGAATAATTCCTTTTTCTCAAACAGACTTGCGTTATTTCAGCAATTTGGTATAGCATGGATACAGTGGTAAATTGCCCTAACTATGACTATTTATACCTAAGTCTGGCAAAATTGGCCGAAAGGGTAGGTTTTTCGCGGACTCAGTCTTCTTTAAGGGTCTCTTTTCCCCGGAAACACCCCAAGCAGAAGCACAATATTTTTTTGATACCTCTAGGAGTACGGTTGACAAATCAAGAAAAGATGGGAATGTCAAAAAAACCGTAAATAAAAGATTGTGGTGGGAAGAAGAGTAGGAAAAGCGACAAGATGACACTGAGAAAGGATGGAATTGTCGGGCGCTCGGGTATTTCTGATGAACCGGTAGTAAGAAGATCTGGGCCGTAGAAAATTGGCGATCGGGGTAGAAAAGAAAGTAATATGGGTAAGAGTTGTCAGGTTGTCAGGGGACCGGAGCGATCGCCCAAAGATGGAGATTGTAGGTAGGGTAGAGCGCCAGCGAAACCCAATATGAGCATGGTAGGGTTGGGTTTCGTTCGGAAACCCAACCTACAAGAGCTAAAATGACAATGTTTTTAGTCGGTTTTCAACCGACTGTAGCTATGACGCGGGGGTTTGAACCTCCGGCGGGGTAACGGAACTCCGATTGCCCTTCCGTTTCTGCACAGAAGACTGGCGAATGGGAATCGAAATGGCGAACTCTGCCCCCTCACCTGGTGCGGAAATACATTCGAGAGTGCCTCCATGTTTTTCTACCACAATCTGGTAGCCCCCAACCTGCCCCAACCCCAAACCCGTGCCCTTGCCCACAGGTTTAGTAGTGAAGAAAGGGTTAAACAAATTCTTTTTCGCCGACTCGGTTATCCCCGGTCCATTATCGGCAATACGGATGGCGACGCGATCGCAATCAATCTTTTCTGCGCTCGTCCAAATAGTAGGAATAGGATTCTTTGATTGTCCCGACTCGGGAGTCTGTGGCGATGAACGATCGCTTAAACCATAAGCTTCTTCCAAGGCATCGATCGCATTATTGAGTAGATTGATAAACACTTGGTTTAGTTGCCCGGGATAGCACTCAATGTAAAAGAGACTACCATACTCTTTAAGCACCTGAATTATCGGATCGCCGCTCTGGTTTTTCAGCCGATTTTGCAGGAGCATTAAGGTACTGTCGATGCCAGAGTGAATGTCAGCTGCTTTCATATCTGATTCGTCCAACCGCAGCTCCGATGTGCTCTGCTGCTGTGTCTCCTGGGAGCTCGATGTCCCCCGGGAGCGCTACTCGCACTACCCGGGGGACACCGAAGTCGCACTACCCAGGAGACACAGCGCGCTACTCGCACTGCGCGGAGCACATTAATCGCACATCGTGCAAAGATAGGACTATCTTGCGGATGCGATGGGCTCCATTTCAATACTTCTCGGTTAACAATCTGTCATTGCGAGGGGGAAACCAAAACCGACATTTTAGGGCTCCAAGCGATGATCCCCCCGTTAGCGCAGCGGCCCGACGCCAGGAGGGCTAGCAATCTCACCGACGACGCCGGAGAACTCTTCATCTCATACGGGGCGGGGGGATTGCTTCGGGGGGGGGTTAACGAACATGAACACATAAATTAATCGCTACGTACCCCCCCTCGCAATGACAAATAAAATCCTTAACCGAGAAGTATTGGGCTCCATTTTGCATCTGCATATTAAAGGCGATCGCCAGTTTGGACATCAAACCAATGAATCCGATCGGGTGGCACAGCTAAGGTAAGTCGTTCTCCTTCCCAAGCTTGGTCATTAGGCAACAATACTCGCAGAGTCAACCCATCTGCGATGTCCGACGGGCAGTGCGAGTAGCGCGCCCGGAGGGCATCGAAACCCTCAACCCTAAGCCTGATGAGATTGTGCATTCCCAAATTTTCCACCAAATCTACCGTTCCTTCAATCTTCTGAGGGTCTTCTGGGCGGGCGAGGCGGAGATGTTCAGGACGAATACCCAGTATAATGGACGGGGACATTTGGAGCAACTCCCGCCCGTGCATGAGAAAGTCCCCCAAAACCGCAGCTTGTCGGTGGCATTGCAGTTGGAGTAAATTCATCTGGGGACTACCCACAAAAGAAGCGACAAATTTATTAGCTGGATGGGTATAAATTTGCGTGGGGGTGTCTAGTTGCTGGACTATCCCATTGTTGAGAACTGCCACTTTATTAGAGAGAGTCATTGCCTCGGTCTGGTCGTGGGTGACGTAAATTACTGGCACTTGCTGGGATGCAAATATCTTTTTCATCTCAGCTCTTACCCGTTCTCGTAGTAGGGCATCCAGGTTACTCAGGGGTTCATCCAGTAAGAATACATCAGGACGACGCACGAGGGCGCGACCCAGAGCAACCCGTTGCCTTTGTCCCCCAGATAGTTGACCCGGTTTGCGGTCCATTAACGCTTCCAGTCCTAGCAGTTTAGCATATTCAGCGATCCGCTGTTTGATTTCAGAAGAGGGTACTTTTTTCAACTTCAGTCCCGATGCCAAGTTGTCATATACTTTCATGTGGGGATACAGGGCGTAGCTTTGAAACACCATCGCCATGTTGCGATCGCCCGGTTGGAGGTTTGTCACATCCCGCCCACCGATTAATATCTTTCCCCGAGTAGGTTGTTCTAACCCTGCTATCATCCGCAGGGTCGTTGATTTGCCACAACCCGACGGTCCCAATAAGGTAAGAAATTCTCCATCTGCTAAATTCTTGCATTGGGAAACTCATCATCGGACAATGGTTTCAGAAGATCGACCATAGCAATGTAAATGCGCGACAGCTTATCAATCCTCCTATCGGAACCTGCTGGGTTAAAATTAAAAGGTGACTCCTGACTCTGGGGGGAGAATGCCTTGGCCGAAGCATTTCCCAGACATCGTCGCCGGAGCCCGCTAGCATCTATGAGATACATTGCAAAATATACTCACCACCAGAGCGTTCTAAATAAAACTCCAAAATTTTCCAAATAGGTCAATTTTTAACTATACATGTACTTAGATGTTATAGTATAGGGGATTTAGGTGGGATTTAGGTGGGATTTAGGTGGGATTTAGGTGGGATTTAGGTGGGATTTAGGTCGGGGCAGTATCTGATAATATTCTTTTTTGCTTTGCAACTGTTGCGGTTGACAATCGCTGCTCTCACCTCTTGGTTTTGACCGAGCGAGCCAGTAATGAGGTAATCAAGCCAAAATACTTATTTACTTGCCAAAACATGCTCCCTCAAAACCGGTTGGTAAAGAAAAGAATTCAACTCACCGGCACTGCCGGAGCTTTCACGCTCAAATCACCGGCTGTACTTAATGGGTGTGGTCATGCGTCAGTTGGTTTCAGGGGCGGCGGCGCAATACTTCTCGGTATGTCGCGCTTCGGAGAAGTGGGGAGTGGGGAGTGGGGAGTGGAGTGGGGAGTGCGCTCGGTGGACGATACCGACGACGGCTCTCCCTTGTCCCTTGTCCCTTGTCCCTTGTCCCTTGTCCCTTCTCTCTTCTCTCAACTCCTCTCCGGCAAGTAGTTATCAGATTTCCAAATATATCAGATAACATCAACCATCGAGCGGGCAATACTTTCATGCTCTGTATGGGAGCAATTGTTTTTGATAAAATTCTGACTGCGCTATGAAAGCTCGCTTAACCGAGAAGCATTGGGCGGCGTGGGGCCTCTAACCAGGTAACTCCTGTGAAACCTGGTTATTGGTGGAGTCTGAGCTATCAACGGTCTGCATGACCACACCCTTTGAGTTATGAAAAGATAGGATTAGAGGAGCTGATGCAGGTGATGCTCACAACCGCGAAATGGACAATTGCTGACGTTTCTGTGACCATTCTGGGTGGAGCAGGTGTTCCGGACTGTAGATGAGGTGTGGTCATTAAGGGCTGTGTATAGCATTGTTATCACCGGCAGAATATGGACGATCGCAGTTGGGTTGGGAAGAGGAGGGAATGAGGAACTGATGCCATCAAACCCTTACTAGATAAGCGTTTGAAGCAAGTAGCGAAAAATTTTTGCTCCCAAGCCAAAAAAGGGTTGACAAATGATTTTTTGGCGTCTACTATAGGTAAAGTGCGGTAACCGCAGCATCAGCCCCCCCAGCCTAAAGACTGGGGCTACACTGAATAGAGGTTGTAGGCGATAGCTGGCTTCGTTGGCCGCGTCGGCCATCATTAGGCGCGCTCGGGCCTTCGGTAAATCTGAGGGATCTGGGCTGTGTATACTATTGTGATAGCTGGCAGAATATGGGAAATAACTGGCAGAATATGGGCGCTCGCAGTTGGCTCCCGAAGATGATCGAATGAAGATCGGATGCATTCAAACCCTTACTAGATAAGCGTTTGCAGTAAATGGCGAAAAAAAATTTGCTCCCAAGCCCAAAAAGGTTGACAAATGATTTTTTGACGTCTACTATAGGTAAACTGCGGTAACCGCAGCATCAGCCCCCCAGCCTAAAGACTGGGGCTACACTGAATAGAGCGCCGGTTGTAGGCAAGCTGGCTTCGTTGGCCATTCGCGTCGGCCATCATTAGGGGTGCCTTCGGTAAATCTGAGGGATCTGGGCTGTGTATACTAGAGCTGGCAAAATCAGGGAGATAACCGGCAGAATCGGGGCGATCGCAGTTGGCTCCCGAAGATGCTCGAATGAAGAGCGGATGCCTACAAACCCTTACTAGATAAGCGTTTGCAGTAAATGGCAAAAAAATTTGCTCCCAAGCCCAAAAAGGGTTAACAAATGATTTTTCGGCGTTTACTATAGGTAAAGTGCAGTAACACTCTGACAAGATTTCCGATGGTTTCCAACCAGCAGCTCATTCACGACCAACCCCAACCAATAAGCTTTGAGTCAAATGGCTCCAAGTCGGAAAAAAGTGTGCGATCGCTCCTGCTCGACAGGCTTTTGTCCCCCGATAGCCAACCCGGACGCTATTTCGATGGAGAAGCGATGCAGCAATTGATTGCTAGCATTAAGGAAAACGGCATCTTACAGCCGTTGCTGGTGCGACCTGTGGGAGATAAGTATGAATTGGTTGCGGGGGAACGCCGGTTAAAAGCCGCTCGGACAGTGGGACTGACAGAAGTTCCGGTGACTGTGCGGGAGATGACTATTGAGTCAGGAATAGATTATCGATAGAAGCAAAATTGAAAAATTAAGAATAACGAATAACAAGGATGGGTTTCAGTGATGACAAAAGATTGGCAGATTGATTATCAACAAGCAAGGTTGGAAGAAATCCTAGAAGATGGTACAGTTCGTTGTCATCTTTCACCAAGAAACTGCAAAATCAAGGAAGGGCAGCAAGGATTCTGTGGGATCAAACAAGTATATGATGCTGGCAAACATTTGGAACTTAGCACTTTGATGATCACGGACATCAGTGATCATGAAGAGACAGCAATGAAGATCTCTGACTGGATGATGGAAAATCTTGATTCCACTAGCGACGTTGGCATAGGCGAAAACCTAGGGTTCGTGTCACCAGACGCAAGTCAGTACAATCCATAAGGATTGACATGACCAAAATGCTTACTGTCACTGGTACAAGTAGTAGTTCCTTCTCCCCAGATCTCAGGCGAGCGAATCTCAAAGATAGCATTGATTACCTCTGCGATCGCCTCTTTTGCTGCCACACTGGTTGAAAACAAAAACTGGCAAGTCGAGGAAAATTGGTTACCTTTTGTAACAAAGAGTATTTTTTTTAGTGGTTAGTATAAGATGTCTCTAGATTGGTATGAAGTAAATCCATGTGCCGTAACTCAAGTCTTAAGCGTGTCCACATACGCTGTCACTTTTTAACGGTTATCGATGTTTAAAGGGCAAGTCAATATTAATTTCTTCTGACTCCTACAAGGTTAATTCTTCTCCTCAAGTTCCTCAAATCTATCCAAACTTAAAAGGTCTTTTGCTTTGTCGGATGCGAAGAGCAGAACATCTGAGAGATTTTATCGCAGAGCAGCTGCTTTCGCTCCAGGACTTATGCCACCCAGTATTCATTCGCAATGACATTACAGATTCAGTGCCTGTCGAAAATCTGCCTAGCGTTTTCGACTTTTCGGTTGAGAAGGCGATTGATGAGATAAAAATGGTTCGAGATCTTGGGATCAAACATTTTGTTGTGCGCCCTCGTCCTGATAAAGTATTGGCTGACGATCCACAAACTGTTCTGAAATTTGAAGCTGAAGTTATTGAAAAAATTGCTAAGGCTTGTCCTGATGTGATCAAGCTCATTAATGGATATTTCGGCATGACTAGAAGCAATGGTCATTATGGTAAGGTCAACGATGACGGTTCGGTTAATTTGGAGGAATCTTTGCGCGAGCTAACCGAACATGCAATTGTTCAAGGTCAGGCTGGAGGAGATATTATTATTTCACTCGGTCGTCTCGATAATGCTGTTAGCTCGATACGCACTGGACTTAACTCTGTTGGTTTACATAACGTCGCGATTCTTGCCTATTCAGTCAATTTTGGCTCCTCTTTAGCTCACGCTATGCTCGATGGAACCGAAATGGCAGAGAATGCTTACACTCAGACTATAGCTAGCAAAATTGGTGTTGGAAATATTGAAGAGGCTTTGCGCCAAACAGCGATTGAAGTCGCTCAAGGCGCTGATTACCTTGGTGTCAAGCCAGCAACTATCTTTCTCGATGCCATCGCAAGGGTTAAGCAGGAGTTTAAGCTACCAGTTGCGACTTATATCGTTTCTAAGGAATATTGCATGGTGAAAGCAGCAGCTGAACGTGGCTGGATCAATGAGCATGACACTGTTATAGAATATATGCTTAGCATGAAGCGTGCTGGTGCTGACAAAATCTTCAGCTACTGGGTTCACGATCTAGTTCGCTGGTTAAGATCTGGTTGATCGATCCAATTTTAAGATTGATTTAGAAATTAACTTTGAAGGAAAGATGAGCGACGTGACTAATTCTACTCCAGGTGGCATTGCTACTCGACCGCTTGGTAAAACCGGCAGACGAGTAACTGTTATAGGCTTGGGTACAGCGCCGATTGGATTAAGTGGTTATCAAGATCCAAATTTCGACCAGAAACGGTCAGAGAAGGAGTCTTTATGTGCGATTGAAACTGCTATCGAGCACGGCATTACTTTTTTCGATACGGCACCAGCTTATGGTAACAAAGTCCCCACCGATGGTTGGTCAACTGACCGAGCCTCAGAACGAATGCTTGGTTTGATACTCGGGCAATATCGCGCTGACCGAGAACAGCTTTTTATAGCCACTAAAAATATGTTCGATCAGATGGATGCTGACGGTATCCGTAGATCATTGGATTATAGTTTGAAGCTATTGCAGACTGACTACGTCGATCTCTTTCAAATTCATGGAATTGTTGCTAATTCTTTCCGAGCTGATAATTGGCGGCAGTTCGTTACTGATGAGGTACTGCAGGTTTTTTTAGATTTACAAAAAGAAGGCAAAACTCGTTATATTGGCATTTCAGGATACCGTGAGGGAGGCTTATCCGCTGCGATTGAGAGTAATTACTTCCAGACGGTTATGCCGCAATTCAATTACTTTTATCGAAGCCCCGAATGGGAGTTAGTCAAGCTGGCACAGCAACATAGAGTAGCTGTTATTCCAATGCGTCCAGTCACTGGTGGTTTGTTTCAAAAGCTTCAAAAAGATTGGTTGTTAGAACAAGTACCTCCAATCAATCCATTCAAGATGGCAATGAAGTACATTCTTCAGTTTGACTGCGTCTCGACCATTCCGGTAGGAATGCGCACCAGTCAAGAAGTTGAACAAAATGTGCGCTTGATCAAGAAACTTGATAGTGAGATGGGATTGTCTCGCTAATTTCTTGAGGGCACCTAATTGCCCGTTTGTGATAACTGGTCGTATTTGATTGGCGATAGCCAATAGATTGAGATAGTAACATGAACACACCCAACTATAGCAACGATATTTTTGAGCGTGTCGTCGATACATTACGAAGTTGTATTCCTAAACGTTCTCGCACAGCTGAAATGCAAATGGAAACTCAACTTACCGACTTCGGCATGGACTCACTTGTTTTTCTAGAATTTCTACTAGCTTTAGAGGCAGAGTTCGAGCTGAATCTTACTGGAGATGTTCTGAAATTGAAGCAAGTGCTAACAGTTGGAGATGCAGTGGAATTAGTTAGCAACGAACTCACGAAGGTGAATATATGAATTCAACTCCCGTTGCTGCTATTGGAAACTTAGGATATGCCCTTGGTGACTTATACCCGCTTCAAGTTTTGGATGTACTAGCAGATAATCAAAAGTTACTGACTGCACTCAAAGCTAAAGGCATTTTGCATTTTGCTCAAGCTACTGATACTCCAGTTGAACTTGCTTATCGTGCAGCGCGTGAGACGCTTGATTCATCAGAGGTAAAAGCCAAAGACATTGAGGCGATTGTTTATGCCTCAACCAGTTTCTGGAAAAAGCAGTTCTACTCTGAAAGGGATATAGCTTGGTTGATGAATCAGCTAGGCTTGGTAAATGCTTATCCAGTTGGCGTGTTCTTACCTGGTTGTGCCAATGCTATTTCATCAATGCGCGTAGCCATCAATATGATCCGCGCTGAAGATTACCGTAATGTTATGGTAGTGACCACTGATAAAGTGATTCCAAGAGACAGTGTCAAACGTATAATGTGGCCGGATGTCTCTGTCTTATCTGATGCTGCTGCATCTTTTCTGGTTACACCAGGTAACCAGGGTGAATTTAATGTGATTTCAGCCAGTAATAAAAGTACACCGTTGATGTGGGATCTCGACAATCAGAGTAATTTGGCTGCATTCCTAGTGTCAACGGTTAAAGGTGCGCAGCAGACAGTAGCAGAGGCACTGCAGTTAGCTAATGTCGCTCCCAGCAGCATCCGTACCTTATTAAGTAATAACTATAATAATGATGTCATGGGAATGATGGCACGCAAATGTGGATTAAATGAAGATCGAGTCTACCTTGGTAATGTATCGCGCTTCGCTCATGCGTACGCTGCCGACACCCTGATTAATCTTAAGGATCACCTTAGTAAATCACATGCTAAACAGGGTGACTGTTTCATGCTTCTCGGTACGGGGCACAAGAACTGGGGAGCCGTTGTGTTGCAAAAAACTTGATCGGCGTGACATCGTGAGACTATAAACACAAATCAGAAATTATAGATTGTCAATGGAAAACATACAAGCCAAAACAAACAACACAGCCAATGGAGGTAAAAATATAATAGCGCTAGATCACTTACGTAATGTCTTGAGCGTGCGCTATTCAGCTAGAGCATTCCTACCCGAGGTGCTGTCACGCGAACGGATTGAGCGACTCCTCGAGGCTGCTGCGCTGTCGCCATCTTGGTGTAATACGCAGCCTTGGAAAGCTTATGTGGCTTCCAGTACGACTTTGAATGAGATCAGCAAGGATTTGGTTAAGGCGGCACGAGACCGCTGTGATACTCCTGATATCCCGTTTATCTCTGAATATCCAGAACCCTATCAAAGCCGTAAGCAAGAAGCTGACGAGGCATTGCGATTAGCCAGAGGTATTAATCCTACTGATTATCGTAGTCTAGTTCATGCAGTATATGCTAACTGGCGCTTCTTTGATGCCCCTCAGGCATTATTTTTAACCGTTCCTGCATCATTCGGTCCTTATGCTCTACTCGATCTGGGTTGTTTCTTACAGAGCTTCTTGCTGGCTTGCGTTACTGATAATCTAGCTGCCTGTCCACAAGCATCTCTAGCGCAATATCCTGAAGCAGTGCGACGAAACTTACCAATTGAGGCAGATGAATTGATTGCCTGCGGAGTTTCTTTCGGTGTCCCTGACCCTAATGCTGGTGCTAATAAATATAGAACTAGTCGCATTGGAGTTTCTGATTTTGTCCATTTCCAAGAGTAGATAAAACCTGCTCATATAGTGACTTTTGAGTGATTAAAATGACTGTTCATATTCCAATGTCTGTTTGCTCAACTCCCAGTTGGCGTATTGGTGAGATTGCAAAGCTCCTTGCAGCCAATACGTATAATACACTGACTTACTTTGATGCATCAGGGATAGCTCAGATTCGATATTTCCCAGAGATTATGCAAGATGCTTTATCAACTTTGGCTCTGTTGCGCAAGATATGCAACTCAACTCAACTTGGTAACCGTTGTGCTATTGTCGGTAACCCCGGATATCCTTGGTTGTTAGTAGCGCTAGCCTGTATTGTAGCCAAGATAGAGATTGTTGCTATACCAGAGTCTTTAGAAGATAGTGAAGTTCAGGCTAGTCTTCAAGACTTATCACTAGACTTTGTGGCTACAGAAACTAAATTCGCGAATTATAATGTTTTTCAGGGTCTACCACATCTGAATCTAGATAGCCTATTAAAATAAATCACCAGCATTGACTCGATTCCCGAACCACCCGAGGATGGAGAATTTAGCTTGGTTGCATTCACATCAGGCTCGACTTCAACAGCTAAGGTTAAGTCATTTCGTGTTAATTCAGCTTCCACAGAATTGTTCATTGATACTTTTGTCGAACTATATAGATTTACCCATGACGAAAACTGGATAGTATGCCATTCGTTTTCTCATATCGTTCACTTAGAATATGTGTTGGGAGGGTTATGTTGGGGTTACAATATTACTATTACTGATCCACTTAGACTTGTCCTTAATGCCGCGCAACTCAAACCTTCAATTTTAGTAACAGTTCCTGGTGTGTACGAGCAGATAGTTGGGCTAATTAAGAGCAAGTTGCCCAAAAGTGGCCCGCGGAGAGCATTGATTAACAAGCTTCTGGAGCAGCCAGTTAGCGAAGAAACGCGATTACTTGCGCAAACAATACAACCGATATTAATGCCTGAGATTAACAAGCTACTTGGTAACCAGCTAAAAGTTATGATCTTTGGTTCTGCCCCCTCTACAAAGGAACTTAAGCGTACCCTCATTCTATTCGGTTTGCCAGTTTACGAAGGGTATGGTATGTCTGAAACTAATATGTTGACCTGCAATTTACCAAATCAATATCGCTACAACACGGTTAATCCTGTCTGGCCCGGAGTTGAACTAAAACTTAATGAAAAAGGAGTTATTCAGGCTAAGCTTCAATGCAAGCGCACTAGCAGTTATCTCAATCTTACTACTGAGGAAAATGCCCAGACCTTTATTGGAGACGGTTGGATCGATACTGGAGATGTTGGTGAATTTGAAGATGGATTTTTAAGTATCATTGGTCGTGTTAAGGAACTGATTATTACTAATCGTGGTGAGAATGTGAACCCCGCACCAATCGAGTTGAAGCTGAAGAAAATAGAAGGATTTAAAGATGCTTTAGTTTTCGGTAACAATAAACCCTTTCTAGTCGCTGTACTAGCTCCATATCAAGCTAACTCCCCGTTAAACTCAGACCGGATTACAGCAGCAGTTACGGTGATTAATAAGAGCCTTCCTGTATCGGAGCGAATCCGCGACTACTTGCTTATCAAAGAGCCTTTCACTGAAGCCAATGGGCTACTAACCCGTTCTGGAAAGTCGCGCATATCTCTCATTGAAGAACGTTTTCAATCCGAAATTGAAGCACTTTATGAACGTCATAATTAATAAAGTTGGAGTTACCATGAGCGGCATTTGTTCCCTACAAGGTGAGGTTATGAATAAAATTGATAACCTAGGTTGTAAAGTGATACTAGGAGACTTTGATTATGTTGCTAAACCGACGATTATTCGCGACTGCTTTGAGTTTACTTGGAACGAATGGGAAAGTAAGATTAATTACCTTCTTAAGACAATAGATCCTAAAATCACACCCTTGGTAAGCCTCTATGCTCGTGTCCGCGGAGTTCAGGAGGCTCAATTGCTGGAGCAGTTGTCACATGTTGCTAATAATTATCCTGACCTTGGTGTGTTGTTCCACTTTTTCGATGTCGAAGCCATGTCTCGTGCACTCGATATTTATCGAGGACGACCATTGATTAATTATGTTAGTGGAGAGAAATGGGCACTTGAGCGGATCTTACCGCTGCTTAAACGTCATCCAGTTCCAATAGTTATACAACCAATTGGTGACATGGGTATACCACCGACAGTGAACGAGCGTATGGAGATTATCCAGCATATTGCCAATACTTTTACGCGAGTTGGCATCGACCGCCGAGATATATACGTTGATGGTCTAACTCCAGCACTTGGCACCCTTGAGTTTTCACTTCAAGTTAGCCTCAAAACAATAACTGCTGCCAAGGAGGCAGGTTTCGAGACTATCTTATGGCCAGCAAACGCTGGTCTTGGACATCCTGACGGTAAATTTATTGCTGCTACTTATGCTGCAATGGCTGTACAAGCTGGCTTAGATCTAGCTGTCGTAGCATCGGCTGATAGAGAAATTTATACAGCTATTGCTCAAGCTAACCTAATTCTCCGAGATAGTTAGATGACAACTTCATTTCAAAAAGATCTCGAGTCTTTGCGTTCACAAATTGATGATATTGATAACAAGCTATTGGAGCTATTAGTGCACAGAGTCGAAATTTCAAGCATCATTGCTAAGATGCTGAAGCTCCCTGAAGATTGGATATCAGAGTTATTCAAGATCGTCCTACTAGGTTGTAGAACTATTTCGCATGAGCGTCTCGAAAATGAACGATCAAGTCGAGAATATATTGACTAAAAGACAACATTAGTTAAGGAGTTCAAAATGACAATTCTTCGTGTTTTTCTGCAATCACCTCTTGACACTGTAGTTGGGGTGACAAAAGAAGAGACAAAATCGATTAATGCTGATACCGTTTACGGGGCTTTGATTGATCTATGTAACTCACATCCTAGCTTGCGGAATCGGTTGTTCAATGGCGAGCAGCTTAATCCATTTATTAACGTCTTTCTGAATGGTGAGTTGGTGCAACCCTATCAGTGCAAACAACAACCTATTACTGACTATGACGAGCTATGTTTATTGTTTGCAATCCGCGGAGGTTGATCATGATTGTGCCACAACATATCAGAAATCAAATTATTTTACATTGCCAAGAAAAGGCACCTTATCAGGCTTGTGGATTAGTTCTCTTTAACTCAGATGGTGTTGCTCAGTCGGTTGAGAAGGCGACTAATTACGGTGCCTGGCCTTACGGTTTCCATATTGCCCCCAAATCGCAGCTTAATGCCTTCCGTAGAGCACAGAAGAAAGGCTGGTCGATTGGGGGAGTTTATCATTGCCATGCAGTATCAGAGGCAATCCCAACCGGTCGAGACCTTGAACGTCCAGTTCCCCCTAATATCCTCTACATCATTGTTTCACTACTATTCCCAGATCGACCGGAAATTCGTGGTTTCACTTTAACCAATGGTGTCCCAAGTCCTATCGATCTCGACACTGGTAAATCGTTGATTCACTAGAGTTTACTAGTCCTACATAACTAACATGGATTTTGTCCTGTACTTAGGGTGAACCTATGTCTATCATTCCCGATCGTATTAACTGGCTTCTTCACCAACAAGAACTCTATCAATTTCTTGTAACTTGTCAGCATAATTTTACAGCCCAAGATAGCGAACGAATTATTAGTTTCTCTCAAGCCTTAAACCCACTCGATCCGCTAGCATTTTGTCAAGCAGCTTCTCCCACAAAAAATCAATCATATTTTTATCTTGAAAATCCCAGAAAAAAGCAAGCAATAGCTGCTGTTGGAATCACCAAATCAACCACTATTGATTCTCCAAACCGCTTTCTCAAATCCCGGAAATTTGTTCAGTCTTGTCTTCAGAAAAATATTTGCACTGGCGATCTTCAATTGCCAGGTAGTGGACCATATTTTTTCTGTAATTTCACCTTCTTCGATTCTCCGGAAAATAGCGACCATTTGTTTCCCTCTGCTACTATTTTTTTACCTATTTTTTATGTATATATATCCAAAAAATGCTGTGTTTTAGTAGCTAATTTTATTGTCGATTTTAAACGAGATATAGAACTGACTTTCCAGGAAATTCAACAGCAATTTAAAGCTATCCGGAATGCTACTCGCAGTTCTATTAACTTAACGTTTATACCACCAGAACAATTGATCCGAAAAGCCTCAGATCATCTTTCCAACTACCAAACATCAGTCATATAAATCTTAAAATCTATTCACAAAAAGCAGGTTAGTAAAGTTGTACTTGCCCACACCCTCGATGTCATTTCCCTCATTCCCTTTGGAGTCTTTGAATCTCTTAATCGTCTGCGGCGGCGACATCCCAATTGCTATATCTTCTCTATTAGTAATGGCAACGATAACCACTTTATGGGTGCTAGTCCCGAACGTCTCCTTAGTATCCACAACCAAAAACTTGTTACCGATGTTCTTGCCGGTTCTGCACCCAGAGGGAAAATAACTTCAGAGGATATCAGCTTTGCCAACAGACTATTGCGGAGTGAAAAAGAGAGGCGAGAACACCAAGCTGTGAGTGATTTTATCACCCAGCAGCTTTACCAACTAGGATTGCAACCCCTGCAGTCTCCGCTACAACTGTTGCAACTCTCTAATATTCAACATTTGTGGATGCAAATTCAAGCAAGCGTTCCAAGCGACCTCCATCCTCTCGATATAGTTGCCCAATTGCATCCCACTCCAGCAGTTGCCGGAGTTCCCACTGAAATAGCCTGCGAACAAATTCGCCGCTACGAAACTTTTAATCGCACTCTCTATGCTGCGCCGGTAGGCTGGGTAGACTATCAAGGCAATGGAGAATTTATTGTTGGTATTCGATCTGCCATGATTTCAGGAAATCGCGCCCGCCTTTATGCAGGAGCAGGCATTGTAGCTGGTTCCGATCCTAATAAGGAACTTGCAGAGGTTGAACTCAAACTACGATCGCTTTTGAGTGATTTGGGGTAGCTCGCCCCATTATCCCATTTTCCTAGGGTGTGTCATCAAATAGGGAGGAAAGTAGGATAAACTCAAAAGCGCCACTGTCCAACCCCCCAAACCATGAGTGATATGAGCACCCGCCGCTATGCGTGATGATCAACAGAATTCTTGAGATAACATCAAAAACAGTTGAGCCAATTGAGGAAGAAGATGAATCTAGCAAACCGGACAGAAGTCAGTCAAACCAAAAGTAGCTATGAGACTCAAAAAGGTATAATTATCCATCGAACCATTGAAGCCTTGCCGGACTCAGGGACTATGGATGACCTAATTGAAGCTCTCAATGAATCGCGCGGAGTTTTATTATCCTCTAATTATGAAGTTCCTGGACGTTATCGTCGTTGGATGTTTGGTTTTATCAACGCCCCTCTTTCAATTAGCGCAATTGGTCGCTCTTTTCAAGTTTCTGCTCTAAACGAACGTGGACAAGTTATTTTGCCTTTTATTAGAGCGGCGGTTCAACAGTTGAGTGCGGTCGAGTCTATTTCGTTTGACGCAACTGAACTCTCCGGTTCGGTCTGTGTTACGACCGAGCGTTTCCCGGAAGAGATGCGCAGCAAACAGCCTTCAATTTTCTCGCTTTTACGTTGCTTGATCGAAGTTTTTTATAGCGACCAAGATCCTTATCTTGGTCTTTATGGTGCTTTCGGCTACGATCTCGCTTATCAATTTGAGAATGTAGAAAAACAAATACCACGCCTACCTGGACAACGTGACTTGGTGCTATTTATTCCCGATCAGATTTATGTTGTAGACCATTATCGAAATTCCGCCTTTATCAGTTATTATGACTTTGAAATCAATGGGAAATCTACTGTTGGCCTTAGTCGTGATGGTCTGAGCGTTCCCTATCATCCATCTACTCGGGTAAGTTGTAGCTGCGATCACGAACCAGGACAATACGCGGATTGCGTACGCCAGGCGCGAGAATACTTTCAGCGTGGCGATTTGTTTGAAGCCGTACCTGGCCAGACCTTTTTTGAACCAGCCAAATTGCCGCCGTCAGCAATTTTTAGGAGTTTGCGAGAACGCAATCCATCACCTTATCAATTCCTAATTAACCTGGGAGAGCAGGAGTATTTAGTTGGAGCCTCTCCGGAAATGTATGTGCGCGTCATTGGTCGGCAAATCGAAACCTGTCCCATTTCCGGCACAATTGATCGTGGCAACGATGCTATCGGCGATGCGACGCAGATACGTGAGCTGCTGAATTCCGAAAAAGATGAATCTGAACTAACAATGTGTACCGATGTTGATCGCAATGATAAATCCCGGATTTGTATTCCAGGAACAGTTCGTGTAATTGGTCGCCGACAAATCGAACTTTACTCTAAACTTATTCATACCGTCGATCACGTCGAGGGGAAACTGGCTGATGGCTACGATGCCCTAGACGGTTTTTTAACCCATACTTGGGCGGTGACTGTGACTGGAGCTCCCAAGCTTTGGGCTATGCGTTTCCTTGAGGAACATGAACGTTCACCCCGCAATTGGTACGGTGGTGCCGTCGGCGTTATCGGATTCAATGGTGACCTAAATACAGGTCTAACATTACGGACAATCCACATTCAAAATGGTATTGCAAAAATTCGTGCTGGTGCAACGCTGCTTTACGATTCAGATCCTAAGAAGGAAGAAGAAGAAATCTATCTAAAGGCTGAAATATTCTTAGAGATCGTTCGCGGCTCCAGCAACAGACAAACTCATAAGTGTATTGATCAAAGCAAAAAAAAGGGGATCGGTAAGCGAATTGTCTTAATCGATCACCAAGACTCTTTTGTTCATACTCTAGCTAACTATTTTCGCCAAAGCGGTGCAGAAGTCACTACCTTTCGTCCTGGTTTCGATATCGATTACCTCAAATCGGCTAAACCAGATCTTGTTGTCTTATCACCGGGACCTGGTCGTCCTAGTGACTTTTTGTTAAGCAATACGATCGCAATAGTGAGACAACTAAACTTGCCAATGTTTGGTGTATGCTTGGGACTTCAAGGAATTGTTGAATATTTTGGTGGCAAGCTTGGGATATTACCTTACCCAATGCACGGCAAGGCTTCTGAAGTGATTCTTCAGGAAAGCAAGCTCTTTGCTGGCCTACCGAAAAAGCTGAAAGTTGGTCGTTATCACTCTATCTATGCTATCAAAGAGGAAGTACCACCGATACTTAAAGTTACAGCTATGACAGAAGATGGTATTGTAATGGCTGTAGAACATGAGTTCCTGCCAGTTTCTGCTGTGCAATTTCACCCAGAATCGATACTTACTTTAGAAGGTAATGTGGGTCTTAAGATTATTAATAATGCCATCCCTTAACTGTAGCGACCTGCAATCGAAATTGGCTCGACCCGCAATCAAGAGCTTTTTGAGACCACATTAATTGAGATTGAAGATGACCTCAGACCCACATTATTTGAGACTGAGACCACATTAACTGACCCGGGTCGGCAGCGATCATTGCAGACCCACATTATCTGACACTGACTGGTTCAAAACGGTTTTCGTAGATAATCGGCGATCGCCTTTTTTGCCGCTACCTTAGTAGGGGCAGATCTAGCGAAGCTGGCCTGAAGGGCAATCTAGCTTGAAACCCTTACAGAACAAGGGTTTCAAAACTGAAAATTTGAGGATTGAATTTTGCAGCTTCTGGGCAGTTCCGGCAAAAATCGCCTTTCTGGGTTTGGGGTACTTTTGCCTGAAGGCTTTGACTGGCAATGATTTCAGAGATTTAGTGAAGATGGCTCTTGGGAGCACCTCAAGCATTGAAAGCTGCAAAATTTCCTAGATTGCCCTTCATCGCAGCTTCGCTATGTTTACCCCTATATCATCGGATTTATAGGCAAGGCGATCGGAAACGTATGGGGTCACTGGCGGTAATTGGGCGGTAATTTCTCCTATTTATTCTTGGTGACAATCCGGAGAGTAAAAGGCGATCGCATTTAACCGCTCTTTACGAGCGTCCTTCCACCTCCTGAATGATAAAGTCTCTCTCTTGCGGTCGGCTACAGAACTGGGTGCTGCCTTTCATACCTGCGGTGAAATACTCTTCCTTGCATACCCAATGACGATCGCCTTTCTCCGGTTCCACATAGCGACCAACGATAGTGAAATCGCCCTGCCAGTCCAACCGATACAGAATGCGATCGCCGTGCCTGGGAGCGCGCTCGGTCGAGGGCAGTCTGGCGAGTCTCTGTTTCTGTTCTTGGCTCAGTCCCCGAGCAATTTGGTTCAGTCCCTCAATGCCATATAACTCCCGGATTACCTTCTCCTGGTGTCAGCTGCTTTCATATCTGATTCGTCCAACCGCAGCTCCGATGTGCTCTGCTGCTGTGTCTCCTGGGAGCTTGATGTCCCCCGGGAGCGCTAACCGCACTACCCGGGGGACATCGTAGTCGCACTACCCAGGAGACACAGCGCGCTCCATATCGCAGGAGCACATTAATCGCACATCGTGCAAAGATAGGACTATCTTGCGGCATTTTGCATCTGCATATTAAAGGCGATCGCCAGTTTGGACATCAAACCAATGAATCCGATCGGGTGGCACAGCTAAGGTAAGTCGTTCTCCTTCCCAAGCTTGGTCATTAGGCAACAATACTCGCAGAGTTAACCCATCTGCACCCTCAACCCTAAGCCTGATGAGATTGTGCATTCCCAAATTTTCCACCAAATCTACCGTTCCTTCAATCTTCTGAGGGTCTTCTGGGCGGGCGAGGCGGAGATGTTCAGGACGAATACCCAGTATAATGGACGGGGGCATTTGGAGCAACTCCCGCCCGTGCATGAGAAAGTCCCCCAAAACCGCAGCTTGTCGGTGGCATTGCAGTTGGAGTAAATTCATCTGGGGACTACCCACAAAAGAAGCGACAAATTTATTAGCTGGATGGGTATAAATTTGCGTGGGGGTGTCTAGTTGCTGGACTATCCCATTGTTGAGAACTGCCACTTTATTAGAGAGAGTCATTGCCTCGGTCTGGTCGTGGGTGACGTAAATTACTGGCACTTGCTGGGATGCAAATATCTTTTTCATCTCAGCTCTTACCCGTTCTCGTAGTAGGGCATCCAGGTTACTCAGGGGTTCATCCAGTAAGAATACATCAGGACGACGCACGAGGGCGCGACCCAGGGCAACCCGTTGCCTTTGTCCCCCAGATAGTTGACCCGGTTTGCGGTCCATTAACGCTTCCAGTCCTAGCAGTTTAGCACATTCAGCGATCCGCTGTTTGATTTCAGAAGAGGGTACTTTTTTCAACTTCAGTCCCGATGCCAAGTTGTCATATACTTTCATGTGGGGATACAGGGCGTAGCTTTGAAACACCATCGCCATGTTGCGATCGCCCGGTTTTAGGTTTGTCACATCCCGCCCACCGATTAATATCTTTCCCCGAGTAGGTTGTTCTAACCCTGCTATCATCCGCAGGGTCGTTGATTTGCCACAACCCGACGGTCCCAATAAGGTAAGAAATTCTCCATCTGCTACTTGCAAACTGATGTTATTTACTGGAACTACTTTCTGACTGTAGGTTTTGTTCAGATTAATTATTTCTACTTTGGCCATGTTTTTCTGTGCTAATCGCTAATTGCTAATCGCTAATTCCTAGTGACCGGGGTCTTCCTGGGAATGAGGGTACAGGATAACCGATCTTTTTTAGCCTTTGACCGCCCCTGCTGTCAACCCCTGGACGATCTGGCGCCCGCATAAGAACAGTAACAATGCCAGAGGTAATGTCCCTACTACTGTCGCCGCCGCGATCGGACCATAAGGGATTTCAAACACGGAACTCCCTCCTATTTGGGCGGCAGCAACGGGAAAGGTTTTCATGGTTTCCTGGGTCATAAATGTCAGGGCAAAGATAAATTCATTCCAGGCAAATATAAAGGTCAGAATTCCTGTTGTTACCAGGGCTGGTATGGTTATGGGCAGCATGATTGTCGTCAAGATCTGCCAGGTATTGTAACCATCGACTTTGGCCGCATCTTCCAATTCCTTGGGCAATTGCTGGAAAAAACTCCGCATCACTAAAATTGTCAGGGGCAAATTTATCCCCGTGTAGGGAATAATCAAGGCTAGATAGCTATTCCCCAATTTGAGTCCCTGGATGATTTCTAACAGTTCTAAAAATATTAACACAAAGGGGAATAGGGTGAGGGTTAATATGCCTGCCATAATTATTTGCTCCCTTTGGATGCGTAACCTTGCTAAAGCATAAGCAGCGGGCGTCCCGATCGCCAAGCATGATAAGGTCGAACTGATGGACACTAAAGCACTATTAAAAAGATATCGGAGTAAGGGGCGACGGGTGAATAATTCAACATAGTGTTCTAGAGTTAACTGCTGCCAACTCGGGAAATAGACATTGGGAACTGCCGCGATCGCCTCATTCACTTTAACAGATGTCAGCACCTGCCATAACACGGGTCCTAAGCTAAATGCTATCAGTACTACCACTCCGAGGGGAAAGATAATTTTCTTGATGACCAAGTTCATAATTAACTGTTATCTTGTTATTTGTCAGTTGTTATTTGTTAGTTGTCACATCTCGGGTGCATCCCAATGCAAGTAATTAAGCCTGCGTGGGCTTTGTTTTCCTAGCCCCACCCGGTGAGGGCTGCGTGGTAACTAATTAATCTGGGCACGGGATTTACTCAGACCCCAAAAAGCGATCGCCACTGCGAAGACCAGCAAGAGAAATGTCACCACAATTAAGGCAGCGCCATAACCAAAATCCAGATAGCGCATGACTGTAGCATAGATATAGAGTGACACCATTTCCGTGGCTCCGCCCGGGCCGCCTCCAGTCATCACCTTAATCAGGTCAAAAATGCCAAAAGCTTGAGCAAAGCGGAATAGCAGGGCAATCAAAATTTGCGGCATTAATAGGGGTAAAGTGATGAAGGTAAAGTTTTGCCAGGGCGTCGCCCCATCAAGGGAATGAGCTTCGTAAAGGTCTGTGGGAATTGATTGTAGACCTGCTAGCAACAGTATACTAATAAAAGGCGTGGCTTTCCAAACATCAGCGGCGATCGCGGCCATCATTGCCGTATTTGGCATTCCCAGCCAGTTAATTCCTTGCTCAATTATCCCTAAACGCAGTAGAATATCGTTGACAACTCCAAACTGGTCGTTAAAAATCCAGGCCCAGGCAAGTCCAATCAAGGCCGTGGGCAATGCCCAAGGCAGGATAGCAATAGTGCGGACAAGATTGCGTCCTGGGAAGGGCCGATGCAAAATCATGGCAATAATCATCCCCAGTACCAGTTCCAAAAGCACTGACACGACTGTAAAGATAGTCGTATTCCACATCGCCTGCCAGAAGCGCCCGTCTCCCATCATCCGTTGGTAATTGGCCAAACCGGAGAAGACCGGTTGCAATTGGGTTCCCAGATTCTCCGCAAACAAACTCGACCAAAAGGAGCTTAAAATTGGGTAGGCATACACTAGCAATAGTAGCAGTAATGCGGGTATTACCAAAATCCAGCCCGTCCGCTGTTCCCGACTGTGGGTTTTATCTGCCTGCATCGATTATTTCCTCCCTGACTTAGCTAGTTCCTAATAACCTGCGAGTTTCATCAGCAGCTGATTTCATCGCTTTGACAGGATCGAAGCGCCCTGTCAGTGCCCCACTCAGATAACGCTGCAAAATATCGGATGCCTGGGCATATTGGGGAATTTGCGGACGTAAGACAGCATTTTCTACTACTTCTAATAACTGTGGGTAGTGGGGATATTTAGCAACAATTTCGGGATCGGTAAATAATGGACGGCGGGAAGGGACATAGCCAGTTTTCAGAATGAACTGACGCTGGGCTGCGGTACTGGTAAAATACTCGATCGCCTGCCAAGCTGCTTCAGGATATTTGGAGGTTTTGGATATCCCGAGTCCCCACCCGCCTAGACAAGCGCCGCCCTGCTTTTCTGGGGCAGACACCATTGGTTTAATAGCAATTTTACCTGCTATGGGCGAGGTATTTTGATTCGCTAAGGACCAAACATAGGGCCAGTTTCTTAAGAACAATGTTTCCCCATTTTGGAAGAGGCGGCGCGTTTCTTCTTCGGCGTAGGTAGTGACTCCTGGAGGAGAAACTCCCCGATCGATTGTCGAAATTAGAAACTTAATAGCTGCGATCGCTTCTGGTTTGTCCAGTCCCACTGCGAGAGTTTCCGGGTCAACCCAAAAGCCACCAAAACCAGCCAGTACCTCAGTAAACATGGCAGCTAAACCTTCGTATTGCTTCCCTTGCCAGACGTATCCCCAGGTAGCTGCCCCATTTCCTTGTAATGCTTGAGAAATATCAATTAAATCGGAAAAAGTTTCTGGCGGGTTTAGTTTCGCTGCTGCCAGCAGGTCTTGTCGATAGTATAGCATCCCGACATCTGATTGAAAAGGTATGCGATACAGTTTGCCCTCGTATATGCTAGCTTCGACATCTTTCTCTAGGAAGGCGCTCAAGTCTGAGGCATTAATGCGA